>CAIRBF010000427.1 GCA_903876715.1 uncultured beta proteobacterium | reverse complement strand
GCAAGTACCTGGCCATCGACCTGCACCGCGCCGGTGGTATTCCTGCAGTGATGAAGGAACTGCTGGACGCCGGCTTGCTGCATGGCGACTGCATGACCATCACCGGCAAGACCGTGGCCGAGAACCTGGCCGCACTGCCGCCGCTGCGCACCGACCAGGACGCCATCCGCCCGGTCACGAACCCGGTGTACGCCGACGGCCACCTGGCCATCCTGAAGGGCAACCTCAGCCCGGAGGGCTGTGTGGCGAAGATCACCGGCTTGAAGAACCCGGTCATGACAGGCCCGGCGCGGGTGTTCGACGACGAGCAGAGCGCACTGGCCGCCATCATGGCCGGCAAGATCGTCGCCGGTGACGTGATGGTGCTGCGTTACCTGGGCCCCAAGGGCGGCCCGGGCATGCCGGAGATGCTGGCGCCCACCGGCGCGCTGATCGGCCAGGGCCTGGGTGAGAGCGTGGGCCTGATCACCGACGGGCGCTTCTCCGGCGGCACGTGGGGCATGGTCGTGGGCCACGTGGCGCCCGAGGCCTACGAAGGTGGCGTGATCGCGCTCGTCCAGGAGGGCGACACGATCACGATCGACGCGCACCAACTGCTGCTGCAGTTGAACGTGCCCGAGGCCGAGATCGCCGCCCGCCGCGCCGCGTGGAAGCAGCCGGCGCCGCGCTACACGCGTGGCGTACTGGCCAAGTTCGCGCGCAATGCGGCGACGGCCAGCCGGGGGGCGGTGCTCGACGGCGATTGAGCCGGCGGCGGACTGCCCGGCGGCTTGCGTTGACGCAAGGCGCCGGGCGCAAGGCGGCCTACGCTGCGCGGGTCAGGATTGCATCGGACACGCCGCATGAAGCCGCCCTCACCTTCCAAGCAGATTCACTCGGCCGCGCCCGGCGGGCGTGCGCCTTCCGCCGCCGACGAGGCCGACCTCCGCACGCGCCGGGAGGTCCACGAAACCCTGCTGGCTGGCGCCACCGTGGCCCTGCTGGCCTCGCCGGCGGGGCTGGCCCTTGCCGCAAGCGACGCCGATCTGGAGAAGGACGCCGCCCGCGCGCTGGGGACGCTGTACCGGCAGAACCCGACGGCGGCCGTCATCGGCAAGCGGGCCCGGGCCATCCTCATCTTCCCGAAGATCGTCAAGGCCGGGCTCGTGTTCGGCGGCAGCTACGGTGAAGGCGTGCTGATGCAGGCAGGCCGGGTGACGGCGCACTTCAACTCGGTCTCGGCGTCCTGGGGCTGGCAGGCGGGCGCGCAGACCTATTCCTACGTGCTGTTCCTGATGACCGACGGCGCCCTGAAGCACATGGAGCAGGCCAAGGGCTGGGAACTCGGCGTCGGTCCGACGGTCGTCGTCGTCAACGAGGGCGTGGCGCGCAACCTGTCGACGCAGACGCTCAAGGACGACGTCTACGCCTTCTTTTCAGACCAGCAGGGCCTGATGGCCGGGGTCAGCATCGAGGGCACGAAGGTCACGCGGCTGAACCACTGAATGCGACCGGGTTGCTGGCGCATCCTCCGCTCACCACTCGCAGAAGGGCCGACTGCACATCGGATCTTCAGCGTAGACGCTTGCGATGACGACGCGAAGCAGGCCGACAGCAAGGCGCCGTCCTGGGCAGGATCCGATGCGGGAACACGCGTGAGGTCTTCATCGATGGCTCAACGTACCGCTGCCGGTCAGGGCCGACGCCAGCGCCTCCACGCGAGCGCGGCACTGCGGCAACGCGCCATCCGTATCCAGCACGAACATGGAACCCTCGGCAGGGTCGGGAACCTCGCGAGCGTGCTGCTGCATCGCCAGGACGGCGGCATCGGCATCCGACGCATCCTGCCCACCGGCCAGACGCCGCTCGACGCGTTCCCGCATCGTGGCGGCATCCGCGCGGCAGTCGACGACAACGCAGTCTGCGCCCGACTCGGCGGCGATCCTGCGCATCGCCTCGCGCTCTTCGCGGCGGTTGAAGACCGCGTCGACGACGACGCTTACACCGCCGGCCAGCGCGGCACGCGCCACCTCGCCCAGCCGCGTATAGGTACGCACCGTACTTACGGTGTTGTAGATCAGTGCCGGCTCGGCGGCACGCTGGGTGGGCGCCAGGCCGTACAGCCGCTTGCGCTCGACATCCGAGCGCACGCGCACCGCCCCCAGGGCCTCCACCAGACCGAGCGCCACCGTGCTCTTCCCGCTGCCGCTCAGGCCGCAGACAACCACCAGACGGGCCGGCGCTGGCGGCCAGGCCAGGGACTGCGCGAGCGCGATGCGACGCCGGGCGACGGCATCAGCCTGCGCGGGGTCTCCCAACAACGCAACCTTGGCCCGCACGAGCGCGCGGTAGACCACGAACCAGCGCAACAGGGGCAGGCCGTCGTAGTCGCCGCCGTGCTCGAGCACACCGCTGAGCCAGCGCCAGGCCAGTCGCGGCAGACCGTGGTCGATCAGGTCCATGAAGACGAAGGCAAGATCGGCCACGCGGTCGGTGTTCCTCAGCGCAGGCTCGAACTCGATCGCGTCGAACAGCAGCGGCGCCCCCTCGTGCCAGGCGATATTGGCCAGGTGCAGGTCTCCGTGGCCTTCGATGACGGCGCCCTCGACGCGGCGCCGCTGCAGCAGCGATGCCAGTTGCGAGTGCCGGGTTGAGGTCCAGGCGTCCAGCCTCTCCAGGCGCCGGGCGGATGCGGCCGACCAAGCCGGGCGCCGGCTGCACAGGGCGCGCAGTTCGGCCAGATTGTCCCGAGCCCAGCGCAGCACCTCGGCCGGGTCGCCGTGATGCGGAGAAGGCTCCTGGGTCGCCTGGAAAGTCGCCACCGTGGCGGCGAGCGCATCGACATGCTGCGGCGCCAGGCGCCCCTCGCGGGCCAGGCGATCGAACAGCGCGGCCTCATCGAAACGCCGCATCCACACGCCCCAGTCGATGACGGTCCCGGCCCCCCCGACACGCGGCGCGTCCCGCGTGCCCGTGATCGGCAGGACGTCCAGGTACAAAGCGGGCGCGGTGCGGCGGTTGATGCGCAATTCCTCCCGGCAGAAGCGCTCGCGACGATCAAGCGTGGAGAAGTCGGCAAAGGGCCACCGCACGGGCTTCTTCAGCTTCAGCGCATGCCCACCGGCCAGGAGCACGGTCGAGAGGTGCGTCTGCACACGCTGGACGCGACTGCCCGGCGGCAGGGCGACAGGCCAGACTGAAGCCGATGGCGGGTCGCGCTCGACAGCGCGCGCCAGGGCATCGACGAGTTCGTCATGGCGACGCTGCCGCTCGGCGAACTCGTCGGCAACGGGCGGTACAGGCGGGGGACGACCAGGCACGCTTCGATGTTCGCACCGACCGGTCGGCAGCGGCTTGATGCACGACGGTTGCCCACATTCGGCTCACTGCGGATCTGCCGGGGCGCGTGCTCCAATGAAGTGGCCAGCGCTGTCGACCCTTGGTGTGGGCAGCATCCGCAATGGAGCAAGACGATGGACTCGCCAGCCAGAGACACCCCAGGCGACACCGGCCTGCGTGTGCTGTTCACCACCGCACCCGACAGCGACACGGCCGCGCGCATCGCGCGGGCGCTGGTCGACTCGCACCTCGCCGCCTGCGTCAGCGTACTGTCGCCTGCGACTTCGGTCTATCGCTGGCAGGGCGCCGTCGAGACGGCTCAGGAATGGCCGCTGATGATCAAGGCCACGGCAGCGCGGATGTCGGAACTGAAGCAGGCACTGACACGACTGCACCCTTACCAAATGCCGGAGCTGGTCGCGCTGCCCGTGGTCGACGGCCTGCCCGAGTACATCGCATGGGCACTGGACATGTGCGCCGACCAGGGCGACACAGCCCATCGGAACTGAATCAGCGCCTCGCCCGGCGCTCGTGAAGGTCGGGCAGCGGGTAGCTGTGGGCCGCGTAGGCCGGCCCGCAGGCCATCACGGCCGGGAGCTGCTGCCAGAAGGATCATGCGAAGCCGGCAGGCAGCAAGGGCCCACCAGCCCATCACGTCACCCCGACCGGCGACGCATCGATCAGCAGGCGGTAGAAGTTGCGCAGCATCGATGCCGTCGCCCCCCAGATGAAGAACTCGCGCGGTCCGTTCGCGCCGGGGCGGGACCGCCAGGGCATGGAAAGGAACTGGCGCGAGCCTCCGTCATGAGTGTAGAGATGACGCCGGTGGTGCGCCGGATTCATCAGGAAGGCCAGCGGCACCTCGAAGACTTCGGCGACCTCGTGCCCGTCGGGGATCAAGTCGAACGGTGGCCGCACGAAGCCGACCACCGGCGTGATGACGAAGCGGGTCACCGTGGTGTAGGTGGGTAGGCGTCCGATGATCTCGATGTGACGCCGGTCCAAGCCGATCTCTTCCCAGGTTTCGCGCAGCGCGGTGGCTTCGAGGTCGGGATCCTCGGGCTCGGCCTTGCCGCCTGGAAAACTGATTTGACCCGGGTGGTTCTTCAGGTGCGCGGTCCGCTGCGTCAGCAGCACGTGCAGACCGTCGTCACGCTCGACCAGCGGCACCAGGACCGCCGCCGCTGCGGGTGCCCGGTCGCTGGAAAAACGACCGTCTCCAGGGATTTCAGGCTTCCATCCCGCGGGGATGGGGAAACGTGCCCGGATCGAATCGACACCCAGGAACACAGGCATCACGGCGGGCAGATGACTGTCCACGCCGTGTACCGGCACCGCGTGCGGGTCGGTGATGCGAGGAGGCGAAGGGTCGACGGACTTTGACGGCGACATGAATCCGTCGATGGTAGCTGCAAGCGCCGCAGGGCACGGCGCCTCGCAGGACCGCGCGCCGGGCGCGCCAGGCGCCCGGGAGGTACTCAGTCGAGCTTGGCCTTGATACGAGCCGACTTGCCGCTGCGCTGGCGCAGGAAGTAAAGCTTGGCGCGGCGAACGTCACCGCGGCGCTTGACCTCGATCCCGGCGATCAGCGGGCTGTAGAGCTGGAAGGTACGTTCCACGCCCTCGCCACTTGAGATCTTGCGCACGATGAAGCTGCTGTTCAGGCCGCGGTTGCGCTTGGCGATGACGACGCCTTCGTAGGCCTGGACGCGTTTGCGCGTGCCTTCGACCACGTTGACGTTGACGATGACGGTGTCGCCGGGGGCGAAGGCCGGAAGTTGCTTGCCCAGGCGGGCAATCTCTTCCTTCTCGAGGGTCTGGATCAGGTTCATCGGAGCTCCGGGGACGATCATGCGCGGGTGGTTGTGAATGCGGACATGGCACGCAGGCCCTGGAGCCTGCGGCGCCGAAAGCCTCAGCTTCGGCACATGGCCTGCCCAGGGTTGAATCCCGGCAGAGGATCGCAGAACCGAAGATTATAGGCCGAGGCGGGCGAGAAAGCGCTCGTCTGCGGGTGACAAGCGCCGAGCCTCGCGCGCGGCGGCGAGCAAATCCGGGCGCCTGCGCGCCGTCAGTTCCAGCGAACGCTCGCGCCGCCAGCGCGCGATCTCGCCGTGGTGGCCCGACAACAGCACCGCAGGCACAGCGGTGCCGTCCGGCAGCACGTCCGGGCGCGTGTACGCCGGACCTTCCAACAAGCCGTCAGCGAAGCTTTCCTGCTCGTACGAGGGCGGGTGCAGGACGCCTGGCTGCAAACGGGCCACGGCATCCAGCAGCACGAGCGCCGGCAACTCGCCCCCCGACAGCACATAGTCGCCAAGGCTGATCTCGAGCGTCACGTGGCGATCGACGACGCGCTGGTCCACGCCCTCGTAGCGACCGCACAGCAGCACCGCTCCGGGGCCACGGGCCATGCCCTCGACCAGCGCCTGATCCAGGCGCCGGCCCCCGGGCGTGAAATGGATCACCGGCACCCCCGCCTCGCCCGTTCGGCCAGGCTCGTCGCCACGCTCGGCCCGCACCGCCGCCAGCGCCCGCTCGAGCGGTTCGGCCAGCATCACCATGCCGGGCCCACCACCGAAGGGCCGGTCATCGACCCGCCGGTAGGCGTCCAGCGCGTGGTCGCGAAGCGGCCACAGCCGCACGTCGACGAGTCCGGTTTCGAAGGCGCGCCGCGTGATGCCGTGCGCCAGGTGGGGCGCAAAGAGTTCCGGGAAAAGGGTGATGACGTCGAAGCGCATCGCGGGCAAGTTCGACTGCGCGAGGCAGCGGACGACCTGGGGCAGGGGTCAGTAATCCGAGCCCCAGTCGACCCGGATGCAACGCCCCGGCAAGTCGACCTCGTCGAGGTACGCGGCCACAAAAGGGATCAGCCGCTCGGTGCCATCCTCGGCCTGCACACGCAAGACGCAATGGGCTCCGGTCTCGAGCAGGCCGGCGACCCGCCCGAGCGTCTCTGCCGCCCGATTGACGACGCTCAGGCCGATCAAATCGATCCAGTAGTACTCACCATCGCCGGCGGTCGGAAAACTCGCGCGGGACACAAAAACACGGGCGCCGCGCAGGGCCTGCGCCGCGCCACGGTCTTCGATGTCTCGCGCACTGGCGATGACGCCGCCGCCGTGTTCGCGCGCCTGGGTGACTCGCAGCAAGGCGGGGAAAACGGGCGATGCGGAAGCAATAGGCCGCTGACCCGCCTGTTCGACCCCGGGTTTGGCGGCCTCTGAAGCAAGCACCGCCGCAGGCGGGGGCAAGGCCTTCTCAGCGGGCTTCAGGAACCAGCGCCGCGATGAAAAAAGGGCCTGGGGGTCGGCCGAGAATGGTTCGACCTTGAACCAGCCCTTGACCCCCCAGGCTCCTGCGATCCAGGCAACTTCCACGGCGTCGGCCGGGAAGGATGGATCTTCTGCGTCTTGCACTGCGGTTGCACCGCTGGGCTGCACGGACGCAGCGGCCTCGACGGCCTCAGGCAGCGGTGGCTGCCTTGGCCTGGCCGGCCAGGCGCTCGACCGTCGGAGACAGCTTGGCGCCCACGCCCGCCCAGTAGGCGATGCGGTCCAGGGCCATGCGCAGCGGCTGTTCGCCGCCAGCAGCCATCGGGTTGTAGAAACCCACGCGCTCGATGAAGCGCCCATCGCGCCGTTCGCGCGAATCGGCGACGACAACGTTGTAGAAGGGACGGCCCTTGGCGCCGCCCCGTGCCAGCCGGATCACGACCATGGTGAACTCTGCCTTGTCGGTGTGTCAGTGACCGCCGCTCCAGGAGACACGCAGGCGCGGGCAATCAAGTTTGACCCGGGACGGCACAGCATCGCTGCAAACCGGCCTGGGCCGCTGCTTCGGCGCCGTAGATACGCCCCTGCCGGGACCGTCGCCGAAAACCGCGCATTATAGTGCTGTGCCGCACAGTACAAAGCCATCCGGATGCCTGACGCGCACTATCGCTCGAAGACGCTCGCCACCTGGGTCGCCGTGCTCGGCGGGGCCTTCGGCCTGCACCGCATCTACCTGCACGGATTGCGCGACCCCTGGGCCTGGCTGCACGCAATACCCGCCGCGCTCGGACTGATCGGTGTGCAGCGCTTGCGCGACCTCGGCCAGGATGACCGCCTCGGTTGGGCACTGTCGCCCCTGCTCGGACTGATGATCGCCCAAGGCATGTTGTGCGCGATCATCTACGGGCTCACGCCCGACGAGCGTTGGGACGAACGGCGCAACCCGGGCCACCCCACGGTGCCCACGGGCTGGGGGCCAGTGCTCGGGGTGATTGCCGCCCTGCTGATCGGCGCTGGCGCACTGATGAGCAGCATCGCCTATGGCGTGCAGAAATACTTCGAGTGGGATCTCGAGTCGCAGCGCGCGGCCCGGGCGGCCCCGGCTCAGGCTGACTCGAGCACGATGCTCTCGATCAACTTGGCCACATCCTCGCACCGATCGGTCACGGACTCGAGCTGCTCGTAGACCGCCTTCAGCTTGATCAGCTCACGCACGTCAGGCTCCTCCCGGAACAGCAGGCCGACGGCCTCGTGCATGACGCGGTCGGCGTCGCTTTCCAGGAAGTCGATCTCGGAGCAGGTCTTCATCATCGCCTCGGCGACGTCGGCGTCTCCCAGGCGTTGAAGCAGGTTGACCGCGTGCTGCACGCGCAGGCAGCAACGCAACGTGATGTCGGTGAGGCGGCGCACGTTGGGAGGGATGGAGCGCACGTCGTAGAGCTGCAGCATGCCGGTGACGTCGCGCAGCAGGTCCAGCACGTCGTCCAGCGCGCTGATCAGCGCATGCACGCGCTCACGGCGCGCCGGGGTCAGCAGCGACTTGCGCAGGGCCTCGCTCACCTGCGCCGTGACGTGATCAGCCGAACGCTCGGCGGCGTCCACTTCGTCGGCGTGCTGCGAGCGCAGCGCCTGCGCGTCGTAGTTTTCGATCATCGCGGCGAAGGCGCGCGCGCCGTCGGCGATGCGCTGCGCGTGCTCGGCGAAGAGGCCGGAGAAGCTCTCCTCGCGCGGCAGCAGCTTGCCGAAGATCACTCGCGCTCCGGCGTGTCAGCGGCCGCCGCGCCGTCCTGCCGCGGCGGGCGCCGCCTGCGCCGGCGCTTGCGCCGCTCGCCGGTTTCGCCCACGGCCTGCCCGTCGCCCTCGGAGGACAGCGACCCAGCAGGTCCGACGGCGTCGGGCGCCGCGCGCTCTGCCGGCGACACGACCGTCGAGGTGGCTCCGGCCGACCCGCTGGCAGGCGGCGCGTCAGACAGCGCCTGTGCGACCTTGCCCCCGCCGCTGCGGCCACCGGCCACGCGCCGCGTCTGCGCCGGGCGCAAGTCGGCGAGCAGCGCCTCGCGCTCCTCGTCGGTGCCAAGCGCGTAGTCCTCCCACCAATCCGCCAGGTCCACAGGCACCTCGCCGACGTCCGCGCGCAGGCGCAGGAAGTCGTAGCCGGCGCGGTAGCGCGGCTGTTCGACCAACGCCGGTACCGAAGCCAAGGTCCGGCGCTCGAAGCGCGGCTGCATCTGCCAGATCTCGCGCATGTCGGCCGCGAGCTTGCCGCGGCCGGAGATGTCGCCGATGCGGGCGTCGAAGACGGTGTCGATAGCCTGCTGCAGGGCCGGGAAAGCGCCCTCGCCCGCAGCCCTCAGCGCGCTCCAGCGCCCCTGCACATCGTGCCAAAGCAGGCAGGCGAGCAGGAAGCTCGGCACGACCGAGCGGCCTTCGGCAACTCGGCGGTCGGTGTCCTCGAGCGCCAGACGGATGAACTTCTGGCGCACCGGGTCATTCGCGCTGCCGGCCAGCGCCGCCTCCAGGATGGGGAAGACCCCCGTGACGAGTCCGTGGCGCTGCAGTTCCTCGACACTGGCGATCGCGTGTCCCGTCTGCAGCAACTTGACCATCTCGTCGAAGAGTCGCGAGCCCGGCACATTGGCCAGCAAGGGCGCGAGCTCGCGGATCGGCGCCAGGGTGCGCGGCTCGATGGAGAAGCCCAGTTTGGCGGCGAAACGCACCACGCGCAGCAGGCGCACCGGATCCTCGCGGTAGCGCATGACCGGGTCGCCGATGATGCGCAGCGTACGGGCACGCACGTCGGTCAGTCCACCGTGGTAGTCGACGACGACGCGGGACACTGGGTCGTAGTACATCGCGTTGACGGTGAAGTCGCGCCGCGCCGCATCCTCGATCTGCGGCCCCCAGACGTTGTCGCGCAGCACCCGGCCGCTCGCGTCGACGACGTGGGTCTTGCCGACGAGCTCCGCGCGCGACGTCTTCTCGTTGCCCTCGACGTGATCGGCCCCGTCGGCAGCCAGCAACGCCCGGAAGGTCGAGACCTCGATGACCTCGTGCTCGCGCCCGCGGCCGAAGACCACGTGCACGATGCGGAAGCGCCGCCCGATGATGAAGGCGCGCCGGAACAGGGCTTTCACCTGCTCCGGTGTGGCGTCGGTGGCGACGTCGAAGTCCTTGGGCCGGCGCCCGACCAGCAGATCGCGGACCGCCCCGCCGACGATGTAAGCCTGGTGGCCGGCGTCCTTCAGCGTGCGCACGACACGCACCGAGTGCTCGTCCAGCAACGCGGCATCGATGCCGTGCTGCTCGGCGGCGACCTCGACGCGCTGGCCGAGCACAGGACCTGCCGGTGGCGGGTCAGCGCTCTTGCCGAGCAGGCGGTCGATGAATTTCCTGATCATTCGAAGAGCTTCAGAACGGGCCAGCCGCGATCGCGCGCGATGGCCTCCAGGGCCGGCCCTGGGTTGGTGGCCACGGGCAGGGACGCCAGTTCCAGCAGAGGCAGATCGTTCGTCGAGTCACTGTAGAAGGTGACCTCGGCGCAGTCCTCCAGGCGCTGGCCGCGCGCGCTCAACCACGCCTGGACGCGGGTGATTTTGCCTTCCCGCAAGGCCGGAACGCCACGGATGCGTCCGGTCACGCGCCCGGCGCCGTCGCGCTCGAGCTCGGTGGCGATGAGTTCGTCGATGCGCAAGGCGCGCGCGATCGGGCGGGTGATGAAGTCATTGGTCGCGGTCACGATGGCCAGCACGTCGCCAGCGACGCGATGCCGCTCGACCAGGGCGTGCGCCTGCGGCTGCAGCGCCGGCATGATGACCTCGGCCATGAAACGCTGGGACAGGTCAGCCACCTCGTCGGCAGCGCGGCCACGCCATGCAGATGTGGCGAAATCGATGTAGGCGTCCATGTCCAGACAGCCAGCCTGGTAGTCGCGGTAGAAGGCATCGTTGCGACGGCCGTGCTCGGCGGCATCGGCCCAGCCGCTGCGAACGATGAACTCGCCGAAGGCGTGGTCGGAGTCGATCGGCAGCAAGGTGCCGTCCAGGTCGAACAGGGTCAGCTTCATGCGGCGCAATCCTGCGCGTCTTCGGCCAGCATCTGCCGCAACAGCGGCACGGTGACCGCCCGCGACTGCGCCAATGCATAGTCGTCCAGCCGGTCCAGCAGCCGCATCAGCGAGCCCAGGTCGCGCTCGAACCGGTACAGCAGCCAGGTCAACACCTCTTCGCCCAGCGCGATGCCGCGGCGGCTGGCCTCGCGCAGCAGAACGCGTCGGGTTCCGGCGTCGTCCAGACCCTGCAAAGCGAAGACATGGCCCCAGGCGATGCGGGTGCGCAGGTCCTCGCGCAAGGGCAGATCCACAGGCGGCGCATTCCCGGCCGCAGCCCAGGTGCCGCCCTGCCCCTGGGCCTCGACCAGGTCGGCGAAGAGACGCTGCTGCGATGCCGGGCCCAGTGCATGGACATCGTCGACCAGCAACAGTTTCGTGCCCGGGGCAATCGCCGGTGCGGTCGGCTGGTCGGCGTAGAACCAGGCCACGCCCACACCGGCCGCCGCGCAGGCCTGCGCGAGCGCGCGCAGCAAGTGCGTCTTGCCGCTGCCAGGCGGGCCCCACAGATAGACCGGGGCACGAGGCGGCAAGGCGGCTCGCAGGTGCTCCAGCGCCACGACATCGGGCCCGGCCTGGAAGTCCTCGAAAGTCGCCTGCGGCTCGGGCCGCAAAGCCAGAGGCACCTGTCTCATTGACGGAAGAGTTCGCTGTCCAGGTACAGCGACTGCAGGCGCCGCACCGCCACGAGCGCGACCGCGCTCAAGGGCAGCGCGACGAGCACGCCAACGAAGCCGAACAGGTGCCCGAAGGCCATCAGCGCGAAGATCACGGCCAGCGGGTTCAGCCCGATGCGCTCGCCGACGAGGCGGGGCGTGAGCCAGAAGCTCTCCAGCAGCTGGCCGATGCCGTAGACCAGAGCCACCGCCAGCAGGCCCTGCAGCGAGGCGAACTGCAGGATGCCCGCCATGAGCGCCAGCACCAGCCCGAGGCCGAAGCCGACATAGGGAATGAAGACGGCCAGACCGGTGAACACGCCCACAGGAAGCGCCAGGTCGAAGCCGAACAATGCCAGCGCGGCCGAGTAGTAGGCCGCCAGCACCAGCATCACGGCGAGTTGGCCGCGCAGGTACTGACCCAGGAGGGAGTCGCACTCCGAAAAGAACCCCTCGACCGCGGCCCGCATGCGCTGCGGCACGAGGCCCCGCAGCCTTCGCATGATCTGCGGCCAATCCATCAGCAGGTAGTACAGCACCACGGGTACCAGCAGCGCATTGCCCAGCACCGCCAGCGCCACGCTGCCGCCGATGCGCAGAGAGCTCAGCAGCGCCGCGCTCCACTCCTCGGCATTGGCGCTCAGGTACTTCAGCACGAAGGCCTTGATGCTGGCCACGTCCAGCCGCAGTTCGATGCCCATCTGCGCCAGCCACGGGGAGAGCGTCTGATTGAGCTTCTCCGCCAACTGCGGGATCTGCGCCTGCAGCAAGGGGATTTCCTTCGACAGCACAGGAACGATCAGCAGTGCCACCGCCAGCAGCCCGGCGATCAACGCAAGCTCGACCACCAGGACAGCCACCAATCGCGGGACGCGCCGCGCGACCAGCCTCTGGACCAGCGGGTGAAGCGCATACGCCGCGATCGCCCCGATCAGGAAAGGGGTCAGGACCGGCGCCAGCAGCGCGAGCAGCCACAACAGTGCAGCGCCGATGGCAACCCAGGCGAGCGCTCGCCGCTGTGTCGGACTCAGCGTCACGTCCGCCACCCTGGCGCGCCGCCGCCCCGCAAAGCCGACAGGCGCTGGCGCAGCGCCGCGGCATCGTCGGCATCGCCGTGATGTTCGAGGTAGGTCTCGATGTCGACTGCCGCGGCATCGGCCTGACCCAATTCGGCCAGTGCGAGACCGCGGTCGCGTCGCTCCTCCCACGCCTGCGGCAGCAGGATGACGAGCCGCTGCTGCACCGCCAGCAGCCCAGTCCAGTCGCCTCCCGTGCGGTGGATCTCCTTCAGGTTGCGCAACAGCCGGGCCAGCGTTTCGCGTGCAGACGCGGTCTGCAGGAACAGGCCGAGGGGAACATCGAAGTCGCCCACAAGGCCGCGCTGCCGTCGGTAAGGCGCCAGGCGTTCCTCCAGGTCATCGCGCGACAGCGAGTGCCCGCTGAAGGGATCGACGAGCACCTCACCGCGCGGCATGCGCAACTTGACAAGGAAGTGCCCGGGAAAATTGACGCCCCTCGCCCTCAGGCCCGCATGGGAAGCGAACTCCATGTACAGCAGCGCCAGCGTGATGGGGATCCCGCGCCGGCTGTCCAGGACCTGGTGGAGGTAGCTGTTGGCCGGGGCGTAGTAATCGTTGACGTTGCCGCCGAAGGCAAGCTCGTCGAAGAAATACCGGTTCAGGAAGCGCAATCGCTGCAGGGGCACCGCGTCCGCCGGGATGCGCCGCGCGAGCCGACGGCCGAGCGTGTCCATCTCCACCAGTACCGCCTGCGGATCGAGCTGCGCGTCAACATCCTGCCCCACCGCAACGGCGGCCTCCAGCAGGGGGAAGCCCTCGTCCTCGGCCACCAGGGTGGCGAAGTAGTCCAGGCGCGACGGCGCATGCAGACGCATCGCGTTCATGTCTGGCGCTTCGGAAGCTTGTACACAGCCCGAGTCTAGCCGCAGGGCACCGTCACCCGGTTCCCCGGTGGCCGCCAGCCCTTCAGCTCCCGCGGCGCGCAAACTGACGCAGTCGCAAACCAAGCGCGTGCAGGAGCCCCAGGTACAGCACCGCGGCGGCGCCAAGCACCCCGGCCAGCCACAGCGCGCGCAAGCCCGGCGTGCGCTGCAGATCCAGCCAATCCAGGCCCCGCGCCGCAGCGGCCAGCAGCGCCCCCATGGCAACGCTGGCCAACAACACGCGCCCAAGGAAGCCCGCCCAGCCGGCGGCTGGTCGCCAGACGCCACGACGCACCAGGCCCCCGAGCAGCCACCCGGCATTCAGCTGGGCGCCCAGCCCGATCGACAACGCCAGCCCGGCGTGCGCCAGCCAAGGCACCAGCGCCACGTTCATGAGCTGGGTGCCGACGAGCACCACCACCGCGATCTTCACCGGGGTGCGGATGTCCTGGCGCGCGTAGTAGCCCGGCGCCAGCACCTTGACGCCGATGAGACCGATCAGGCCGACCCCATAGCCACGCAGCGCCATCACCGTCTGCGCCACGTCGAGCTCGCTGAATCGGCCGTAGTGATACAGCACCGCCACCAGCGGCTGCGGGAAGACGACCAGCGCCACCGCGCAAGGCAGTGCCAGGAGCACGGCCAGGCGCAAGCCCCAGTCCAGCATCCCCGAGGTGGCAGCGGAGTCCTGGCGCGCCTGCGCGGCCGACAACTGCGGCAACAGCACCACCCCGAGCGCCACGCCCAGCAGCGCGGTCGGGAACTCCATCAGGCGGTCGGCGTAGGTCAGCCAGGAGACCGAACCCACCCCCAGGTGCGAGGCGATCTGCGTGTTGATCAGCAAGGACAGCTGTGCCACCGACACCCCCAGGAGCGCCGGCGCCATCAGCGTCAGCACCCGCTTCACGCCGGGGTGGACCCAGGCGCGGCGCAGCGCCGGCAGCGTCAGCCCGATGCGCGGCGACATGCCCAGGCGCCGCAGGGCCGGCCATTGGACAGCCAGTTGCAGCACCCCACCGACCACGACGCCCGCGGCCACGGCATGGATGGGCTGCCAGCCCACCCTGGCGAACCACGGCGCGCCCCACCAGGCAGCGACGATCCAGCTCAGGTTGAGCAGCACCGGAGTGGCCGCCGGCACGGCAAAACGCCGCCAGGTGTTGAGCACGCCGGCGGCCAGTGCCACCAGCGACATGCAGGCGATGTATGGGAACATCAGCCGTGTCATGAAGACGGCCTCGTCGAAGGCAGCCAGCCCCGCTGCCATCGCCCAAACCAGCACCGGAGCGCCGACGATGCCCACGGTGACGGTGGCCAGCAGCGCCCAGGTCAGGACCGTGGCCACGGCGTCCAGCAACACGCGCGTCGCATCGTCGCCGTCGCGCTCGCGCGAAGCCGCCAGCAGCGGCACGAACGCCTGCGAAAAGGCGCCCTCGGCAAACAGCCGCCGCAAGAGATTCGGGATCCGGAAGGCGACGTTGAAGGCGTCGGTGGCAGCGCTCGCGCCGAAGGACGCGGCCATGATCTGCTCACGCACCAGGCCCGTGATGCGCGAGGCGAGCGTCAACAGCGAAACGGTCGATGCCGCCTTGAGCAAGTTCATCGTCGGGCAGCTTCCGGGGCCGCGGACCGCCGGGGCCAGGATTGGCGCCAGCCCAGGCCGGAAGCGCATCCAGTTTAAGGGAGGTGGGCGCCACGCCGGGGGGAGCGGCGGGCGAATCGAGCGAATCAGCTATACTCGATGGTCTTTGCGTTGGGTAGATACCCAAGCAACAAACTTCAGGGCATCCAGGCCACGCTTGGCGCCCCATCGAACACCGACAACGCTCAAGCCCATGGCCACCTCGTCCAAAGCCAAGAAGAGAACCGTCCGCCTCGCCTCCGGCCGCAAGCGCGCGCGCCAGGACGTGAAGCTGAACGCACACAACAGCTCGTTGCGCTCGCAGTTCCGCACCGTGGTGAAGAACGTCCAGAAAGCAGTCATTGCCGGCGACAAGGGCAAGGCCAGCGATCTCTTCAAGGCCGGCCAGAGCGTGATCGACTCGGTGGCCGACAAGGGCCTGTTCCACAAAAACAAGGCCGCGCGCCACAAGAGCCGTCTGTCGGCCAAGATCAAGGCACTCGCGGCCTGACATCGGCCCTGCCCTGCTGAGCCGAAGGCCTGCGCGAGCAGGCCTTTTGTTTTTGTCTCGAGCAGCGCGGGGCTTCAGCGCGAGTCGGTCGGCGCGCCGGGCGCCCCCTCGGGCAGCAGACAGGCTTCGACGACACGCAGGTCGTTGTCGCGAGCGAAGTTCATCACGAAGTCCCAGGCCATGGGTTCGACCTCCCGCAGGCCTTCGTCGACGATCACACACTTGACGCCCTCGACCAGACGCGGAAAGCAAAGCGGCGAGTAGCCGATGTACGCGCCGATTCCCGCCTGGGCGCCACCAGGCCGGAAGCTCGACATCGCCCCGGCAAGCCGCTCGGCCCAGTCGGTGGGGCGGAAGGCGCGCCCCTCGCGCGTGATGCCCTGGATGAAGATCTGGCGTTTCGAAGCAGGCATGGGACGGGTGTTTGCGGCAAGGCAAGGTGCGTCGGACCCCTGCGGGCCGGACCGGCGGACGAGCACCTCTTGCCGACGCCGCGCATTGTGACGCCGCCGTGTTGCGTCGCAGCATCGCGCACGAGGCTGGCTCGCACCTGACAGGCGAGACCGGCCCGGCCCGCCCCTAAAATTGCATTTGGCCGGGCTGCACCGGAAGGTGCCCCGGCCTTTTTCTTTTCCACCGCCAAGGAGAAGCCCCCCGATGAACGCGCCCGCCCACCCCGCCGTCACGCGGCCCATGCCGCATGTGATGAACACCTACGGCCGTCTGCCGATCGCGCTGTCGCACGGCCGAGGCTGCCGGGTCTGGGACACCGAGGGCCGCGAATACCTCGACGCCTTGGGCGGCATCGCTGTCAACACGCTGGGCCACGGCCACCCGAAGCTCGTGCCCGCGCTGCAGGAGCAGGTCGGCAAGCTCATCCACTGCAGCAATTACTACGAGGTGCCGCTGCAGGAGCAACTGGCCGCCACGTTGTGCGAGATCTCCGGCCTGGACAGCGTCTTCTTCTGCTCGACCGGGCTGGAGGCGAACGAGTGCGCCTTGAAGATCGCGCGCAAGTACGGCCACGACCGCGGTATCGCGCGGCCTGAGGTCATCGTGTACGAGCGCGCCTTCCACGGCCGCTCGATCGCCACGCTGTCCGCCACCGGCAACCCCAAGGTCCAGAAGGGCTTCGAGCCGCTGGTCGAGGGCTTCGTGCGCGTGCCTCTGAACGATCTGGCCGCGATCGAAGAAGTCGCGCGCACGAACCCGAACGTGGTCGCGGTCTTCCTCGAGACGATCCAGGGCGAGGGTGGCATCAACCCGGCCCGCTGGGACTACTTGCGGGGCCTGCGCCGGATGTGCGATGAGCGCGGCTGGTTGCTGATGCTTGACGAGGTGCAGTGCGGCATCGGCCGCACCGGAAAGTGGTTCGCTCACCAATGGGCCGAGGTGTTGCCCGATGTGATGCCGCTGGCCAAGGGCTTGGGCTCCGGGGTGCCGATCGGCGCCGTTGTCACCGGGCCGAAGGCTTCCGGCGTGCTCGGTCCCGGCAACCACGGCACCACCTTCGGCGGCAACCCGCTGGCCATGCGCGCCGGTGTCGAGACCCTGCGCATCGTTCGCGAGGACGCGATCCTGGACAACGCCGCGTCGGTCGGCGCGCGCCTGAAGGCCGGGCTCGAGCGCGAGCTCGGCAACCTGCCTGGCGTGAAGGAGATCCGCGGTGCCGGCCTGATGCTGGGCGTCGAGCTCGATCGCCCGTGCGGCGTGCTGCTGTCGCGCGCGGCCGACGCCGGGTTGCTGATCAGCGTCACCGCCGACAGCGTGATCCGACTCGTGCCACCGCTGATCCTCAGCGCCGAAGAAGCCGACCAGATCGTGGCCCTGCTCGCCCCGCTGGTGAAGGCCTTCCTCGCGGAGCCGACGGCATGAAACCGGGGGACCGGCTGATGAAGCATTTCCTGCAGTTCAAGGACCTGCGCGCCGAGGAGTATGGCTACCTCTTCGAGCGCACCCGCATCATCAAGACGCGCTTCAAGAACTACGAGCGCTACCAGCCCCTGGCCGACCGCACGTTGGCGATGATCTTCGAGAAGGCGAGCACGCGCACCCGAGTCAGCTTCGAGGCCGGCATGTACCAGATGGGCGGCTCGGTAGTGCACCTGACCACCGGCGACAGCCAGCTCGGCCGCGCCGAGCCCATCGAGGACAGCGCGCGCGTGATCAGCCGCATGGTCGACCTGGTGATGATCCGCACCTACGAGCAGCACAAGCTGGAGCGCTTCGCCGCGCACTCGCGCGTGCCGGTGATCAACGGCCTGACCAACGAGTACCACCCCTGCCAGATCCTGGCCGACATCTACACCTACATCGAGCACCGCGGCTCGATCGCGGGCAAGGTCGTGGCTTGGGTGGGCGACGGCAACAACATGGCCAACACCTGGCTGCAAGCGGCCGAGTTGCTGGGCTTCACGGTCCACGTGAGCACGCCCGCGGGCTATGCCGTCGACCCGTCTGTGGCCGGCGTGCGCGACAGCGCCTGCTACCGCGTCTTCGACCACCCGATGGAGGCCTGCGCCGGCGCCCACCTGGTGACCACCGACGTGTGGACCAGCATGGGCTACGAGGCCGAGAACGAGGAGCGCCGCAAGGCCTTCGTCGACTGGTGCGTGGACGAGGACATGATGGCCGCGGCCGCGCCCGACGCGCTGTTCATGCACTGCCTGCCGGCCCACCGCGGCGAGGAGGTGGCGGCCGAGGTCATCGACGGCCCGCAGTCGGTGGTCTGGGACGAGGCCGAGAACCGCCTGCACGTGCAGAAGGCCCTCATGGAGTACCTGCTGCTCGGCCGCATCGGGTGACATCGCCGGGCGCCCCGCGCCCGGCCGCGGTCACCCGGCCACAGGCCTGCCGGCTTTTCAGCTGTCCAGCCCGCGCAGCGCCTGCGGGTTGTCGCGCCGGCAATCCTCGATGTAAAGGCGGATGATGTCCTCGAAGCTCGCCTCGGCCTGCAGCCCGAGCGCGTTCGCCCGCGGGGTGACCACGCCACGCGGCCAATTGGCCACGATGGCGGCGATGCGCTCGTCGCGCTGCGGCTTGACGCGCGCCCTCACCTTCGCACCGGCGACCTTCTCGAGCGCGTCCAGCATCTCCTGAACGCTGACGTTCAAGCCGGGCAGCGTGATCGCCGAGCGCCCGACGAAGGCCTCGCGGCTGGCTTCGGCCACCGCGATCAGGCCCCGCACCATGCTCTGCACCGACCCCACAGGGTGGCGCACCGACAGGTCCACCGGAAGCGCCGCGTCCTCGCCCGCCAGGGGCTCGCGGATGATGCCGCTGAAGAAGGAACTCGCCGCGCCGTTGGGGCGACCTGGCCGCACCGTGACCGTCACCAGGCGGGCCGTACGGCCGTCGATGTAGCCCTTGCGTGTGTAGTCGGCGATCAGGTGCTCGCACACGAGCTTCTGTGTGCCATAGCTGGTTTGCGGCATCGGCAGCGTGCTGTCGCCGACGACCTCGGGAAAGGGGTACGCGGGATCGGGGCCGAAGACGGCGATGGAACTCGAGAACACCAGGCACGTCGGCGCGGCGCCGCGCTCCGTGCGGTGCCGAAGTGCGTCCAGCAGCGCGCGCGTGCTGTCCAGATTGGAGCGCAGGCCGAGATCGAAGTCGGCTTCACATTCGCCAGACACGGCCGAGGCCAGATGGAAGACGGCGTCGAAGGGTTCTTCGCGCAGCGCCTCGCACTGGGCCAGCAGCGCCGCGGTGCGCACCTGCACGCGAGGATGCTGCGCCATCTCAGGGCGTGCGGGGAACTGATCGGTCAGCACCAGGGTGTCGATGGGACGACCTCTGAGGTGTCCTCGCTCGAGCAGTGCACGCGCAAGCCGGGTACCGACGAAACCGGCGCCGCCGGTGATCAGGATTTTCATGGGGGAGATCTCCGCGAGAGGGGGGATGGGGTTCGGGGGGATGCGACCGCGCGCGCGGGGCGCGCGACGAGCGGCTTGGGCGGCATGGCCAGGGACGGCAGATCGCCACGGGTGGCGAGCACGTGCTCGATGTCCTCCGCGGCGCCGTCGATGAGTTCGATGATGGCACGCTCGGCCTGAGCCGGAAGGCGGGAAGCGACCGCATCGAGCACCGCCCGGTGCAGCCGCAGCGATTGCGCAGGCCCCGGGGCGTGCGAAGTCGAGATCTCGAAGCTCGTGCGCAGGAGCGCGCCGAGCGCCTTGCTCATCTGCACCAGCATGCGGTTGTGGGAAGCCCGCATCAAGCCCTGGTGAAAGCGCAGGTCGTGACTGACGTAGTCGCCGCCGCGCTCGATCGCCTCACGCATGCCGGCGTAGGCCGCTTCGAGCCCGGCGAGGTCCTGTGCATCGGCGCGCTGTGCCGCCAGCCGCACCGCCGCGGGCTCGACGATGCGGCGCAGTTCCTGCAGGTCGAGCAGGAAGTCGCGCGTCAGTCCTGCCGCAGCCTGCCAGGCAACCAGTTCGGGGTCGAACCAGTTCCAGTGGTCGGCCGGCAGCACCCGCGTGCCGAGCTTGGGGCCGGTGACGAGCATGCCCTTCGCCACAAGCGACTTGACAGCCTCGCGGACCACGGTGCGGCTGACCCCCAGCGCGGCACCCAGCATGGGCTCGGGTGGCAACGTGGAGCCCGGCGGGTGGCGACCCTCGGCGATGGCCCGCCCCAGGGCTCCAAGGGTGTGGGTCAGGGCGTTCTTCATCGGCAGCAGGAGACAGTGTGTCGAAGACGCCGGAACCCCGACTCCCCGTTCAGCCGCGCACGAACGCAGTCACCAGCGGCTGGGGTCCCACCTGCCGGCTCCAGTGTCCGTGCACGGCGGGGTCGAAGACGGCCCCCGCAAGCAGCGTGTCGGTCGAGTCGAAGTGCTCACCCGGACCGAACAGGCGCGAACTGCCGTCCTGAAGCCCGATCTCCATGCAGCCCGAATGGGCGAACAGCCATTGCGGCCTCACGGTGCAATGGAAAGCGCTGCGGAAGCCCACGGGGCTCATACGCAGCTGCAGTCCACCGCTGGGCCGCAGGCGCGACAGCATGGCCTGCGGGGTGCCTTCGTCGAGCGCGATCACGGCCTCGCGAAAGCGCGCCCGCCCGTCGGCGCCGGTTTCGAGGATCACCTGTGTGAACGTGACCATGGTCAGAGCGCGGCGGTGACTCCGCCGTCGACGTAGAGGATGTGTCCGTTGACGAAGCGACCGGCGTCGCTGGCGAGGAAGACCGCCGCCGGCGCGAGGTCCTCGACCTCGCCCCAGCGCCGGCTCGGGGTGCGGTTGACGAGCCAGGTGCTGAAAGCCTCGTCGGCAACCAGCTTGGCATTGAGCTCCGTCTTGAAATATCCCGGCCCGATGCCGTTGACGGTGATGCCGTGCGGGCCGAGGTCCACCGCCATGCCCTTGGTCAGCATCTTCACTCCGCCCTTGCTCGCGGTGTACGGCACGACCGAGGCGCGACCGAGCTCACTCATCACCGAGCAGATGTTGATGATGCGCCCGCGCCGGCGCGGCACCATGCGCCGGGCGACCGCCTGACCGACGAAGAAGACGCTGTCTAGGTTGGTGCGCATGAGTTCCTGCCAGTCGGCGTGCGCGAACTCGTGGAAGGGCGCCCGGCGCTGGATGCCGGCGTTGTTGACGAGGACGTCGATCGGGCCGATGTCGGCCTCGATGCCGGCGATGGCGGCCTCCACGGCGGCGGCATCGCAGACGTCGAAGGCCCGCTCATGCACCGTCAGGCCCTCTGCGCGCAGCGCAGCGGCTGTGGCCTCCAGCCGGGCCGCGTCCCGCCCGTTGAGCACGACGGCGGCACCGGCCTGGGCCAGGCCGCGCGCCAGCGCGCGGCCGATGCCGGCCGAGGAGCCGGTGACGAGGGCGAGGCGGCCGTCGAGGCGAAAGGTCTTGTCGTCGATCATCGGGTCATGCCTGCAGGGCAGCGGCCGCGAGCGCAGCCAGGGTTTCAGGGGGCTGGTCGATGCTCAGCGCGATGGCGCGCTCGTCGGGCCCGGGAGGCTCGAGCGTGTGCAACTGGCTGTCCAACAGCGAAGACGGCATGTAATGCCCGCGCCGGCCGGCCAACCGCTGCGCCAGGAGCTCACGCGGGCCGTGCAGATGCACGAAGCGCAGCGCCGGGACGTCGGCACAAAGGCGCTCACGGTAGCGCCGCTTCAATGCCGAGCAAGAGACGACCGCGCCGCCGGGGGCGGCGACCAGGCGCGCGGCGATGGCGTCGAGCCAGCCCGCGCGATCCTCGTCGGTCAAGGGCGTCCCCGCCGCCATCTTGCGCACGTTGTCCGGCGGGTGCAGCCCGTCGCCCTCGACGAAGGGCAATCCCAGTCGGGCTGACAAGAATTGCCCGACCGTGGACTTGCCGCAGCCGGACACGCCCATCACGACCACGTGATGCATCGAGGCAGCCTCACACCCGTCCGATTCAGCGCGGCGCGCATTCCGGCACCGGGCTGAGGACCGGACGGCCAGCAAAGTGCTCGCGCAGGTTGCCAAAGGCGAGATCGGCCATCGCCTGGCGAGTCTGCGTCGTCGCGCTGCCGATGTGCGGCGCCAGCACCACGTGCGGCAAGCCGATCAGGCGCTGCGGCACGCGCGGCTCGTCCTGGAAGACGTCCAGCGCGGCGCCGCCGAGCGCGCCGCTTTCCAGAGCCTCGACCAGGGCGTTCTCGTCGACCACCGAGCCCCGCGCCACGTTGACCAGGATCCCCTTGGGCCCGAGGGCCTGCAGCACGCGGGCGTCGATGAGGTGCCGGGTCGCGGCGCCGCCGGGCGTGATGACAATCAGGAAGTCGCACTCGGCCGCCAGGGAGACCGGGTCGGCGTGGTAGGCGTAGGGCAGGCCGGGCCGGGCCGCGCGTGCGGTGTAGGCGATACGCATGTCGAAGGCCTGGGCACGGCGCGCGATCACCTGGCCGATGCGTCCCATGCCGACGATACCCAGGCGCGCGCCCGAGACCTTGCGCCCCAGCGGCAGCGGCCCCTGCAGCCAGTGCCCGCCGCGCACATGGCGGTCGGCCGCTTGGAGCTGACGGGCGGCGCACAGCATCAGGCCGATGGCGAGATCGGCCACGTCGTCGTTGAGCACGTTGGGCGTGTGCGTGACCATCACGCCGCGCTCACGCGCCGCCTGGACGTCGACACCGTCGTAGCCGACACCGAACACCGAGATGATCTCCAGCGCCGGCAGGGCCGCGATCAGCGTGGCGTCGACGCGCGACTCGCCGCTGGCGGCCACCGCGCGGATGGAAGGCGCGATGGTCGCGAACCCGGCAGGGTCGGTCTGATGCACCCGATCGTGCAAGGCGAACGCTGCCTGCAGTTGTGACAGGTAGGTCGGCGAGAACTTGGCTGCTCCAAGAACATGAATGTCGGACACCGGGGTTTCCTCGGGGCCGGTAAGGCCCAACTGGTTGCAATCGTCATACCATAATAGGACGATTACCCTTCACGATACCCCCGGGAAAGCGAGCAGCCCGATGAGCGACGACCAGACCCCCTCCTCCAAGAAACCCCGGCGCGACCCCTCCACGCTGCGCAGCCAGCAATGGTTCGGCCGCCAGGACCGCGACGGTTTCGCCTACCGCAGCTGGGTCAAGGGCAAGGGCATCCCGCACGACCAGTTCGACGGCCGTCCGGTCATCGGCATCTGCAACACCTTCAGCGAGCTGACGCCCTGCAACTCGCACTTCCGCACCCTGGCCGAACAGGTCAAGATCGGGGTGTACGAGGCCGGCGGTTTCCCGCTGGAGTTCCCGGTCATGTCGCTGGGTGAGACGCTGCTGCGGCCAACCGCAATGCTCTACCGCAACCTGGCCAGCATGGACGTCGAGGAAAGCATTCGCGGCAACCCGATCGACGGCGTGGTGCTGCTGTTCGGCTGCGACAAGACCACGCCCAGCCTGCTGATGGGCGCATCGAGCGCCGACCTGCCGACGATCGGCGTCTCCGGCGGCCCCATGCTCAACGGCAAGTGGCGCGGCCAGGAACTGGGATCCGGCACGGGTGTGTGGAGCATGAGCGAGCAGGTGCGTGCCGGCACGCTCAAGCTGCAGGACTTTTTCGAGGCCGAGAGTTGCATGCACCGCAGCCATGGCCACTGCATGACGATGGGCACGGCCAGCACGATGGCCAGCATGGTCGAGGCTCTGGGCGTGGGCCTGCCCGGCAACGCTGCCTACCCCGCCGTCGACGGGCGGCGCAACGTCATTGCGCGCCAGGCCGGCCGACGCATCGTCGAGATGGTGCACGAGGACCAGAAGCTTTCCACCGTCCTCACGCGCCAGGCCTTCGAGAACGCGATCCGCGCACTCGCTGCCATCGGCGGCAGCACGAACGCGGTGATCCACCTGATCGCGATCGCCGGGCGCATCGGCGTGCCGCTGACGGTGGACGATTTCGAGCGCCTGGGCAGTGAGCTGCCCTGCCTGCTGAACCTGCAGCCCAGTGGCAAGTACCTGATGGAGGACTTCTGCTACGCCGGCGGCCTGCCGGCGGTGATGAAGGAGATCGCCCACCTGCTGCACACCGACCACGTCACGGTCACTGGACGCACGGTGGCCGAGAACATCGCAGATGCGGCCAACTACAACCCGGACGTGATCAAGCCCTTCGACCAGCCCTTCAAGGAAAAGGCCGGCATCGCCATCCTGCGCGGCAATCTCTCGCCGCGCGGCGCCGTGATCAAGCCCAGCGCAGCCACGCCGGCGCTGATGCAGCACACGGGCCGCGCCGTGGTCTTCGAGGACAGCGACGACTTCCACCGCCGCATCGACGACGAGAGCCTGGACGTCGACGAGACCTGCATCCTGGTGCTGAAGAACTGCGGGCCCAAGGGCTACCCGGGGATGGCCGAAGTCGGCAACATGCCGCTGCCGCCGAAGGTGCTGCGCAAGGGCGTCACGGACATGGTGCGGATCAGCGACGCCCGGATGAGCGGCACGGCCTACGGCACCGTCGTGCTGCACACCTCCCCCGAGGCTGCCGCGGGCGGACCGCTGGCGCTGGTGAAGAGCGGCGACCTGATCACGCTGGACGTGGCGGCGCGCCGCCTGCACCTGCACGTGGACGACGAGGAACTCGAGCGCCGCCGCGCCGCATGGGCGCCGCCGACGCCGCCGCTGACCAGCGGCTACTGGAAGCTCTACATCGACCACGTGCTGCAGGCCGACGAAGGCGCCGACCTCGACTTCCTGCGCGGCCGTCGCGGAGCTTTCGTCCCCAAGGACAACCACTGAGACCCCCACCCTGTAGAGAGCACTTCATGTCCAAGATCGCCCTCGTCACCGGCGCCAGCAGCGGCATCGGCCGGGCCTGCGCCCAGGACCTGCTGCGCGATGGCTGGACCGTCGTCTTCACGGGCCGGCGTGCCCACGCGCTGCAGGCGGCGATCGATGCCTGCGGCGCCGACGCAGCACGAGGGCTGGCGCTGGCGGCCGACGTCTCGAAGGAAGACGAGGTTGCAGCGCTGTTCTCGCAGATCCGGCAGCGCTTCGGCCGGCTCGACCTGCTGTTCAACAACGCCGGGGTGTCGCCCCGCGCCACGACGCCGGACGACCTGTCAGGCGCCGAGTGGCGCACCGCCGTGGACGTCAACCTGCACGGCATGTTCTATTGCCTGTCGGCGGCCTTCAAGCTGATGCGCGAGCAGCAGCCCCAAGGCGGGCGCATCATCAACAACGGCTCCATCTCGGCCACCGCCCCACGCCCGGGCTCGATCGCCTACACCGCGACCAAGCACGCCGTCAGCGGCCTGACGAAGACAGCCTCGCTCGACGGCCGGCCCTTCGACATCGCAGTGGGCCAGATCGACATCGGCAACGTGGCCAGCGACATGACGGCGCGGATGGCGGTGGGCGTGCCCCAGGCCGACGGCAGCGTCCGGGCTGAACCGCGCATGGACATGTCGGCGGTGGTCGAGACCTTCATGGCCATGGCGCGACTGCCGCTGACGGCCAACGTGCTGTTCACCACTGTGATGGCGACGAAGATGCCCTTCGTAGGCCGCGGCTGAGCAGCCCGGTCGCCCGCGCGGCCAACCCGCACGGACAACCCCAGACCCGACCACACAAGGAGACACCCGGATGGCGAGGATCGGATTCGTCGGCGCCAGCGGCATGATGGGCCATGGCATGGCCCGCAACCTGCTGGCCAAGGGCCACACACTCACGCTGACCGTGCACCGCAACCGTGAGCGCGTCGCCGACCTGCTCGCCGCCGGCGCGCGCGAAGCGGCAACGCTGGCGGACGTCGCGCGCGACAGCGACCTTGTCTTCATCTGCGTCACCGGCTCGCCCCAGGTCGAGGCCTGTGTCGCCGGACCGGGCGGTCTGCTCGAGGGCGCGCGCGCGGGTCTGATGATCGTGGACTGCTCGACCAGCGAGCCGGAGTCGACGGCCCGCCTGCGCGAGCGCTGCTCTGCCGCCGGCATCACCTTCACGGATGCGCCGCTGTCGCGCACCCCGGTGGAGGCCGAGGCTGGCCGCCTGAACGTGATGATCGGGGCCGAGCCCGCGGTGTTCGAGAGCCTGCAGCCGGTGCTGAAGTGCTTCGCGGAAAACGTCTTCCACGTCGGCGGCCCGGGTGCCGGGCACACCATCAAGCTGCTGAACAACTTCATCGCCCAGGCCATCTGCACCGCAACGGCCGAGGCCTTCGCGGTAGGCGAGCGCAGCGGGCTGAAGCTGCAGGCGCTGGTGGACCTGATCTCAGCGGGCCCCGTGAACTGCGGCCTCTTCCAGGCCATGGCCAAGACACTCCACGGCCAGATGGACGGGCTGAAGTTCGAGCTGGACAACGCACGCAAGGACGTGCGCTACTACACGCACCTGGCTGAAGGGCTGGCCATCCCCAGCGTCATGGGCGAGGCGGTGCACCAGTCGCTGACCCTGGCCAGCGCGCTCGGCCATGGGCGCAAGTTCGTGCCCTCACTGGTCGAGGTCCAGGAGCAGTTGACCGGGGCGCGCATCGTGCCTCGCACCCCGGGCCCCGCCCACTCCTGAACCGGTTCACGTCGGCCGGCCGGCCTTGCTGCGCGCCGCCCCATGGCGGTCGAGGCAATCCTTGAGTTCAGCGACCGATACAGGCTTGGTGAGAAAAACGGAAATGCCTTCCGCGTCGCACCGCTGACGGGTCGACTCGAACACATCCGCAGTCAATGCCACGACGGGCACGGCGGCCTTGACGGGGTCGGACCCGGCACGGATCGCCCGCGTGGCCTCGAGGCCATCCATGTTGGGCATGTGCAGGTCCATCAAGATGACGTCCCAGTGGCGCCGGGCAGCCATCTCGACCGCCTGCAACCCGTCCACGGCAAAGTGAGCGTCGTGCCCGAGTTCACCCAACATGGCCTCCATCACGAGGCGGTTGACTTCATTGTCCTCCGCGACGAGGATGTTCAGCTGTCGGGCGGCCTCTTGCTCGGCCCGGCCGTCATGAATGCCCGGGCCCTGCCCTGGATCAGGGTTGACACCCTCCCGCAAGGGCCCATGTTCAAGGCCTGCGGCCGGACTTTCCGTCCTGTCGATTCCCGCCTCGGACGCCTTCAGGACGGGCGCGAGCCAGGGCACACTCACCACGAAGGTGCTTCCTTCGCCAGGGCGGCTCGTGACCGTGATGTCGCCGCCCATCATCCTGACCAACCGGCGGGAAATCTCGAGACCCAGACCTGTCCCGCCGAATCGCCGCGAGCGGGAACTGTCTACCTGGGCGAAGCGCTCGAACAAGCGCGCCATCCCGGCGGCGTCCATGCCGACCCCCGTGTCGCTGATCACAAAGCGCAGCCCTGTCACAGGAGTTTTCTCGTCGCCCTGGCGAACCGGACCGACATGCAGCGTGACCCCACCAGCGTCGGTGAACTTGATCGCATTGGCGAGCAGATTGAACAGCACCTGGCGCATGCGAGTGGGGTCGAGCAGCGCCCGCTGCGGAAGCCCGGGCAGCGCCTCCACCCGCAGTTGCAGGCCCTTCAGAGCAGCCTGGGGCTGCATCAAGGCCTGGACCTCCGACAGCAGATCGGCGAGGGCTAGCGAGGCGGGAACGATCTTGATCGCGCCAGAGTCGAGGCTGGATGCGTCCAGGATGTCATTGAGGATGGTCAACAGGTGGCTGGCAGACCCCGCAGCGGTGCGCAGGTAGCCGGATTGCGTGTCGTCCAGCCGGGTCTGGCCCAAGAGGCCGAGCATGCCTTGCAAGCCCTGGAACGGTGTGCGGATCTCGTGGCTCATGTTCGCAAGGAACGCGCTCTTGGATGCAGCGGCGGCCTCCGCAGCGCGCTGTGCGTCCCGCAGGCTGAGGGTCAGCTCCTCAAGTTCCTGACGCTTCTCCTGCTGCCGCTGCAACTCCCGCAGCGTCAGAACGGCGAAGCCGACCGCCAGGAAAGCCAGCACCAGCGTCATCATCAGACCGAGACGGTTCTGCGCCCGACCCGCCTCGGTCAAGCGGGTGGCAGATACGGCGATCACGTCCGAGGCGCTTTGCGTCAGCGTACGCATGTGGACGTCGAGTTGGACCAACTCCGGGTACAGGACGGCCAGGCTGGAGGCATCGGGCGCCGATGCTCCAGGGCCCAACAGCTTGTCGGCTCGCTCGATGAAGCTCTCCGCCGCAGCGAGAGCCTGGGCAAGCTCGGGCTGCGGGGTCATCCCGCGCACGCGCGCGGCATTGCGCAGCACCCCGACGCGGCTGACGAAGATGTCGTAGCGCAGCTGCAAAGTAGCGGGGTCCGCTGCTGCACGGGGATCGGGCCTGGGCCAGCTCTCCCGCAACCTCAGGTACTCGTTGTCGGCCTGATAGAGAAAGTGCGCGATGTTGTCCCCACCCGACACCAAGGCCTGCGAGACGAGCTGACTCTGGCGCCACTGCATCCAGGCGACCGCTCCCAGAAGGAGCACGAACAGCCCGCCCATCCACAGCAGCCCGCGGGGCCTCCTCAAGGCGGTCAGAAACCCACCGTTGGGGGGATTGCTCGAGAACGACGACGCCTGGGCAGGCTCGTGAGGGTGCGATGTCGGCTCCACGGCCAGACCGCCCGCCGGAGTCAAACAAGCTCGAGGGTTCTCAACTGCCAGGCGCACCGGGCAAAGTAGACCGCAGAGCGCACCTCGGGAAGATCGTCGAAGGGGTAGATGATGAAAAGAGGGCCCTTCTCCCGCACGGACATGGGGCGATCGTCCAGCAATCTCGCCATCACGACGTCGATCTTCTGCGCATCATCGAACGGTATCTCGACCTTGTAGTCGTTCAGGGCAATGGCGCGGATCGTCGTGCCCTTGGCGCCGCTGGCCGCAAGCACATCGCGCAACAGCGGACCCGTGAAACTTTTCGCCGACTCGTACCAGGGGGTCTTGGTCACGATGCGGCGCTGAGGCATGCGCTCGAGCATGGGCATGTCGAAATCGGCCCCAGCGCTGCCGTTGGTGATCGAAACCTTGCCGCGAACCGTCAGGATCACGGGACCGGACGGACGAGCCAAGGTTGATGAAATAGCCGTACCGAGGCAGGCGCCACCAGCAGCCAAGACACCCCCGGCCAACACCAATCTACGCCCAAACGACATGTCGCTCTCCGATGAAGAACTTGCCTCGAAAGCTTGCACAAGCGCTCTCATGCAAGGCATCTCCTCAGCAGTTACGGCACTTATAGCAAAGTTCTCGATGAATTCTCACTACAAGCCTGCGTATCTGGACACGCGCTGTGGGCTTCCCAGATCAGCGCCTCTCCAGCGCGGCATGGCGGTATCCGTTTCGACTGGCCTGGCCAAAGGTGGCCGCGGGCAGGTGCAACCCGATTGACGCGGGCCGACACCAGGACATAGAGTGCCGCCCGGCTTTGCAACGTCGGACACACACAACAAGGGAGACCCGAATGTCATTGGCCTGCGTCATCCACGCCGCTCTCGACCTGCGCCTGCAGGAGGAGAGCGCCCGCCCACTCGGGCCGCACGACGTGTTGTTGCAATTGGGTGCCGGCGGCATCTGCGGCTCGGACCTGCATTACTACAAGGAGGGCCGGGTAGGCGCCTTCGTCGTGCGCGAGCCGCTGGTGCCCGGGCATGAGGCCTCTGGCGTGGTCGTGGCTGTGGGCAGCGAAGTCAGCCGGGTGCGTGCGGGCCAGAAGGTGGCCATCAACCCATCGCACCCCTGCGGTCACTGCGACTATTGCCGCGCCGGACGCGGCAACCTGTGCCGTCACATGTTCTTCCTGGGCAGTGCGAGCGTCTTCCCGCATGCCCAGGGCATGTTCCGCGAGCGCTTCGTCATGGGCGAGCGCCAGCTCACCCCGATCGAGGAGCCCGGGATCTCGCTCGGAGAGATCGCCTGCGCCGAGCCCCTGTCCATCGGCCTGCACGCCCTGCACCGCGCCGGCACGGTGCTGGGGGAAACAGTCCTCGTCACCGGCGGCGGCACGATCGGCTGCATGACCGTGCTGGCCGCGCGCCTGGCTGGCGCGGCGCAGGTGATCTGCTGCGACATCGCCGACCGCCCGCTGGAGATGGCGCGTGCCTGCGGCGCCGACCGCGTCATCCGCACCGACCAGGTGGCTGCCGCCGAACTGGCAGATCTGGCCGAGGTTGCGATCGAGGCCGCCGGTAGCGCTGCGGCGCTCGGCACCTGCCTGGCCGCGGTGAGGCGCGGCGGGCGCATCGTCCAGGTCGGCACGCTACCGCCGGAACTGCCCTTCCCTGCCAACAACCTGATGGCGCGCGAGCTCGACTACCGCGGCGCCTTCCGCGCCCACCTCGAGTTCGACTGGGCGGTGCAGGCCATTCGTACGCGTCGCGTCGACGTGCGGCCGCTGATCAGCGCCCAGCTGCCGTTGCAGCGCTCGCGCGAGGCCTTCGAGCTCGCGCTGGACAAGTCGCGCAGCACCAAGGTGCAGCTCGTCGCCGACGTCTGAGCGGCTCCGGCCACGGGCTGCCGCGCAGGCACCGCCCAGCGCTTCACCGCGACGGCCCCCTTCGCCCCCGACAATATGTTCCACGCCGGCGCACGCCGGTACCTGACCAGGAGACAAGCAACATGACCCAGAGACTCGCCGGCAAGACCGCCTTCGTCACTGCAGCCGGCGCCGGCATCGGCAGAGCCACCGCGCTGGCCTTTGCACGCGAGGGCGCGCGCGTCATCGCCACCGACCTGAAGACCGAATTGCTGGCCGACGTCAACGGCACGCCCGGCCTGGTGGTCGAGCGCCTGGACGCGCTCGACGCTGCGGCCATCGCCGACGCCGCGCGTCGCCACCCGCAGGTGGACATCCTTTTCAACGCCGCCGGCTACGTGCACCACAACACGGTGCTCGATTGCACCGAGGAGCAGTGGGACTTCGCCTTCGACCTGAACGTGCGTTCCATGTACCGCGCCATCAAGGCCTTCCTGCCCGGCATGCTCGAACGCGGCAACGGCTCGATCATCAACGTCGCCTCGGGCGCGAGCAGCGTCAAGGGTGCGGCCAACCGTTTCGTCTACGGCGCCACCAAGGCGGCCGTCATCGGCCTGACCAAGTCCGTCGCCATCGACTACATCCGCCGCGGCGTGCGCTGCAATGCGATCTGCCCCGGCACGGTGGAGTCACCCTCGCTGCGCGACCGCATGCAGGCGCTCTCCTCCAGCAGTGGCCAGAGTCTTGAGCAGGTGGAGGCGATGTTCGTCGGCCGCCAGCCCATGGGCCGGCTCGGCACGGCAGAGGAGATCGCGATGATGGCCGTCTACCTTGCCAGCGACGAGTCGCGGTTCACCACGGGCACGACCGCCCTCGTCGACGGCGGCTGGTCGCTCTGACATCCCCGGGCGCGCAGCGCTCTTTCCACCCCCTCCAACCTGAACAGGAACCCCGATGAAACTACTTCGCCACGGCCCTCGGTCGCACCCCCGGCCCGCACTGCTCGATGCCCAGGGCCAGGTGCGCGACCTGTCCGCGCTGCTGCCCGACATCACGCCCGCGACGCTGTCGCCGGCAGGCCTTGCGGCGCTGGCCAGCGTCGACGTCTCGACCCTGCCCATCGTCCCCCAGGGCGAGTTGCAAGTGCCCTGGAGCGGCATGGGCAAGTTCCTGTGCATCGGGCTGAACTACAGCGACCACGCCGCCGAGACGGGCGCGCCGATTCCGAAGGAGCCGATCATCTTCACCAAGCCCACGAGCGTGGCCGTGGGCTGCAACCACGATGTCGTGCTGCCGCAGGGCTCGGTCAAGAGCGATTGGGAGGTCGAGCTCGGCGTGGTCATCGGCAGCATGGCGCGCTACGTCAGCGAGGCCGACGCGCTGAAGCACGTGGCCGGCTACTGCGTCGTCAACGACGTCTCGGAGCGCGAATACCAGATCGAGCGCGGCGGCACCTGGGACAAGGGCAAGGGCTGCGACACCTTCGGCCCGGTGGGCCCCTGGATGGTCACCGCCGACGAGGTCGGCGACCCGCAGAACCTGTCCATGTGGCTCGAGGTCAACGGCCATCGCTGGCAGAACGGCAGCACCAAGACCATGATCTTCGGCGTGGCCGAACTCGTCTCCTACGTCAGCCGTTTCATGACCCTGTATCCGGGCGACCTGATCACCACCGGCACCCCCCCGGGCGTGGGCCTGGGCGCCAAGCCCAACCCGGTGTTCCTGAAGCCCGGTGACGTCATGCACCTGGGCATCGAGAAGCTGGGCGAACAGCGCCAGACGGTCCACGCCTGGGACCCGGCCCGCATCGACGCCTGAGTCCCCTCCCCACCGACCCGCACCACACCGCGACCATGACCGCCACCACCTCCGCTGCCATCCGCATCCACCCCGAAGACAACGTCGTCATCGCCCGCCGACAGTTGCTCGGCGGCACGGTGCTGGCCGAGGAAGGCGTCACGGTGGCCGGTCTGGTGCCGCCGGGGCACAAGATCGCCACCCGCCCGATCGCCGCCGGCGAGCCGGTGCGGCGCTACGGGCAGATCATCGGCAGCGCAACCCAGCCTATCGCCCCGGGCCAGCACGTGCACGTGCACAACCTCGCCTTCAGCGAGTTCGCGCGCACGCACGAACCCGGGGCCGGGGCGCTGCCCACCCTCCACGCAACCGATCCCGCCACCTTCGACGGCATCGTGCGGGCTGACGGGCGCGTGGCCACACGCAACTACATCGGCGTGCTGACCAGCGTCAACTGCTCTGCCACCGCGGCTCGCGCGATCGCCGACCACTTCAGGCGCGACATCCGGCCCGAGGCCCTGGCCGACTACCCGAACGTGGACGGCGTGGTCGCACTGACGCACGGCATGGGCTGCGCCACCGACAGCGCGGGCGAGGAGTTGCTGGTGCTGCGCCGCACGCTCGGCGGCTACGCCCGGCACGCCAACTTCGCCGCCGTGCTCGTCGTCGGCCTGGGATGCGAGACGAACCAGATCCAGGGTCTCATTGCGCAGGAGGGCCTGGAGGAAGGCGCCCACCTGCAGACCTTCAGCATCCAGGACACCGGCGGCACCGCGAAGACGGTCGCGCGCGGGGTCGAACTGATCAAGCGCATGCTGCCGCATGCCAACCGCGTCAAGCGCCAGCCCGTGCCGGCCAGCCACCTGACGGTGGGCCTGCAGTGCGGCGGCAGCGACGGCTACTCGGGCATCAGCGCCAACCCGGCGCTCGGCGCCGCGGTCGACCGCCTCGCGCGCCACGGCGGCACGGCCATCCTGTCCGAAACGCCCGAGATCTACGGCGGCGAGCACCTGCTGACGCGCCGCGCCGTCAGCCGCGATGTCGCCGACAAGCTGCTCGCGCGCATCGCCTGGTGGGAAGCCTACACCGCGCGCAACGGCATGAAGATGGACAACAACCCCTCGGCCGGCAACAAGGCCGGCGGGCTGACGACCATCCTCGAGAAGAGCCTGGGCGCGATCGCCAAGAGCGGCACGACGGCGCTCGTGGACGTGGTCGAGTTCGCTGAAGCCGTCAAGGCGCGCGGCTTCGTCTACATGGACACTCCTGGCTACGACCCGGTCTCGGCCACAGGCCAGGTGGCCGGCGGCGCCAACCTGATCTGCTTCACCACCGGTCGCGGCTCGGCCTATGGCTGCGCGCCCAGCCCGTCGCTGAAGCTGTCGACCAACACCGCGCTGTGGCACAAGCAGCAGGAGGACATCGACATCGACTGCGGCACCGTCATCGACGGGCTGGAGTCGGTGGACGAGGTGGGTGAACGGATCTTCCGCCTGATGTTGGAGACCGCCTCGGGCCGCGCGACGAAGAGCGAACTGCACGGCTACGGGCAGAACGAGTTCGTACCCTGGCAGCTTGGCGCGGTGATGTGAGCTGAGAGCCTGGGAGGGTTTCCTCCAGGCCCGCCCCGCACGCCAAGACGCTCCGTTCCTGAGGCCCCAGGCCGCGTCCGTCCGGTTCCGCAGCCCCCCCTGCGCGGGCCTGCGGACCAGCGCCGTTCAGGCCTCCAGCGTCGCCGGGTCGGTGTTCGCGCCGCAGACGATCACGGCCACACGCTCTTGCGGGGCCGGGCGGACCGTCCCCTCCCACAACGCCGCCAGCGGCAGTGCCGCCGCCGGCTCGACCGCCAGCCGCATTTCCTCCCACATCCGGCAGCGGGCGCGCGTGATGGCCTCGTCGTCCAGCAAGTGCGCGCCCTGCACCTGCACCTGCAGCGCCCAGGCGATGCCGCCAATGCGGCGTGCGCCCAGCGAGTCCGCCGCCACGCCGCCGACCTCCACATCCACGGGCCTGCCGGCCGCTCGCGCGGCGTGCAGCGTCGGCGCCCGGACCGGCTCGAGGGCGTCGATGTGGCAGCGTCCGGCGAACCAGGCCGCCAGGCCAGCCACGAGCCCGCCCCCGCCGACACTGACAAGCACGCGGTCCGGCAGCCCGGCCTCGTCCTCGATCTCCACGCCCAGGGTGCCGGCGCCAGCGACCACCTCGGGCTGGTCATAGGCGTGCATCAGCAGGGCGCCGGTCTGCGCCTGACGGCGCAGGCACGCGGCCAGCGCCTCGGGATAGACCGCGCCCTCGACTGTCACCTGCGCGCCCAGACTGGCCAGCCGGGCGCGCTTGGCCGCCGTCGAGACCTCGGGCAGAAAGACCTCGCAACGCACGCCCAGAGCACGCGCCGCATGGGCAGCGGCGATGCCAGCGTTGCCGCCGGAGGCGATGACGACACCGGAAGCGGGCACCTGCGCGCTGCGCAGGCGATTGAACATGCCGCGCGCCTTGAAGCTGCCGCTGGCCTGCAGGTGCTCGAGCTTGAGCCAGACCTCGGCCACGTCGAGGCCCAGGGCGCTGCCCGGCAGGCGCCACAGCGGCGTGCGCAGCACGTCGCCTGCGGTGCGGCGCACAGCGGCGAGCACGGCCTCGCGATCCACAACCCCCTGGCTGGGGCCCACGGCTTCGTCGGTCTTGTCCATCGGGCTATGCTACTGCGATGCAGCAACTTTCACCCGACGCCCTGGCCTGGGCGCAGCGCCTCGTGCGCATGAACACCGTCAGCCACCAGTCCAACCTGGCGCTGATCGAATGCATCGCCGACCACCTGCGTGCGCTGGGCGTCGAGCCGCGCCTGACCTGGGACGACGACCGCCGCAAGGCCAATCTCGTGGCCACGCTGGGCGCTGGCAAGCCCGGCGGCGTGGTCTTGTCAGGTCACACCGACACCGTGCCCTGGGACGGCCAGGACTGGACCGTGGACCCGCTGGCCGGCGAAATCCGCGACGGCCGTCTGTACGGCCGCGGCAGCGCCGACATGAAGGGCTGGATCGGCATCGTCGTGGCGCAGTCGCGCGCTTTCCTCGAGGCCGACCTGCCACACGCCATCCACTACGCCTTCAGCTATGACGAGGAGGTCGGCGGCTTCGGCGCTCGGCGCCTCATCGCCGACATGCAGGCGGCCGGCGTCGGCCCCACGCGCTGCATCGTCGGCGAGCCCACAGCCATGGTGCCGGCGGTGGCACACAAGGGCGTGCACCGCTGGCGCTGCTGCATCCGCGGCAAGGCCGCGCATTCCTCGCTCACGCCCACCTCGGTCAACGCCGTCGAAGCAGGCGCGCGCCTCGTGGCGCACATCGCCGACATGGCGGACCGCTGGCGCGACCAGGGACCGTTCCAGGCCGGGTTCGACGTGCCCTACACGACCGCAGCCACCTGCGTGATGCACGGCGGCATCGCCGACAACGTGGTGCCCGAGGAGTGCCGCGTCCACTACGAGTTCCGCAACCTGCCGGGCACCGACGAGGAGGCCATGCAGCAGGCGGTGCGGGAGCGCGCGGCGCAGTTGGAGACGCCGATGCGGGCAGTGGAGCCCTCGGCCGGCTTCGCGTTCGAGGCCTTCGCCTCGATGCCGGCTTTCCAGGCGCCGCAGGGAGACCCGGCGGTGGCCCTGGCGCAGCGCCTGGCCGGCACGTCGCAGACCGCGCTCGTGGCCTTCGGCACCGAGGCAGGCCTGTTCCAACGCGCCGGCATACCGACCGTGATCTGCGGGCCGGGATCGATCGCCCAGGCCCACCAGGCCGATGAGTACGTCAGCCTCGAGCAACTCGCGGCGTGCGAGCGCTTCCTGCACGGCCTCCTCGCAGCCTGATCCCCGCCAGACACCGCGCCACCCTGAGCGTGCGTCGGGATGGCGCGCATGCGACGCCAGCGCCGGAATGCGCCCGCCCTGGCGCTCAGTGCGCCTCTTCCCAGTTCGCGCCGACGCCCACTTCGGCGAGCAGCGGCACCTTGAGCTCGGCCACGCCGGCCATCAGGCGAGGCACGGCCTCACGCACCCATTCCAGCTCGGCCTCGGGGACTTCGAACACCAGTTCGTCGTGCACCTGCATGATCATCCTCGTCGCGCGGGCCTCGCGGTCCAGCGTGTCCTGCACCGCGATCATCGCGAGCTTGATCAGATCGGCGGCCGTGCCTTGCATCGGCGCATTGATCGCCTGGCGCTCTGCGCCGCCGCGCCGAGGGCCGCTGCCGCCGCGGATCTCCGGCAGCACCAGGCGCCGGCCGAAGACGGTCTCGACGTAGCCGAGTTCGGCCGCCCGCGCCTTGGTCTCCTCCATGTAGCTGCGCACACCGGCAAAGCGCGCGAAGTAGCGCTCGATGTAGTCGCGCGCGGCCTTCTGCTCGATACCCAGGCTCTGCGCCAGGCCGAAGGCGCCCATGCCGTAGATGAGACCGAAATTGATGGTCTTGGCATAGCGGCGCTGCTCGCTCGTGACCTCCGCCGGCGGCACGCCGAAGACCTCGCCCGCGGTGGCGCGATGGATGTCCTCGCCCTCGGCGAAGGCCCGCTGCATGCCGGGGTCACCGCTGAGGTGGGCCATGATGCGCAACTCGATCTGCGAGTAGTCGGCGCTGACGATGCGGTGGCCCGGCGGCGCGATGAAGGCCTCGCGCACGCGCCGGCCCTCGGGCGTGCGGATGGGGATGTTCTGCAGGTTGGGCTCGTTGCTCGACAGCCGTCCGGTGACGGCCACGGCTTGCGCATAGTTCGTGTGCACGCGCCCGGTGACCGGATTCACCATCTGCGGCAGCTTGTCGGTGTACGTGCCCTTGAGCTTGGCCAGGCTGCGGTGCTCGAGGATGCGCGCGGGCAGCGGGTAGTCAGCCGCCAGCTCCTGAAGCACCTCCTCGTCCGTGCTGGGCGCGCCACTGGCGGTCTTCTTCTTCACCGGCAGACCCAGGCGGCCGAAGAGGATCTCGCCGATCTGCTTGGGCGAGCCCATGTTGAACGGCTGGCCGGCAAGTTCGTGGGCCTGCTGCTCGATAGCCACCATGCGCTCGGCGAGCTCGCGGCTCTGGCGCGCCAGCAGCGCGCTGTCGATCAGCACACCGTGACGCTCGATGCGGCCGAGCACGCGGCTGGTGGGCATCTCGATACGCTCGTAGACCTCGCGCAGCCGTGGCTCGGCCTGCAACTGCGGCCACAGCGCCTGGTGCACGTGCAGCGCCATCTCACTGTCCTCGCCAGAGTAGCGCGTCGCGCGCTCGACGTCGACCTGCGAGAACGGAATCTGGTTCGCGCCCTTGCCACACAGGTCCTCGTAGCTCAGTCCGCGGCGGCCGAGGTGGCGCTCGGCCAGGCTCTCCAGCCCATGGGGGCGGTGGGCCTCGAGCACGTAGCTCTCGAGCATGGTGTCGTGGCGCACGCCGGCCAGCGCGATGCCGTGGTTCGCGAAGACGTGCGTGTCGTACTTGGCGTGTTGCGCAAGCTTGGCCGCGTCCGCGTCCTCCAGCCAGGGTTTCAGGTGCTCCAGAACGAGCGCCAACGGCAGCTGCGCTGGCGCTCCAGGGCCGTCATGCGCAACCGGGATATAGGCGGCCCGCCCCGGCTCGACGGCCAAGCTGATGCCGACGATGCGGGCGCGCATCGGGTCAAGGGAGTCGGTCTCGGTATCGACCGCGGCCAGCGGCGCGGCGCGCACGGCCGCCATCCAGTGCGCGACACGGTCCTGGCTCAGCACGGTCTCGTAGTCGTGCGCGAGCGGCACGGCCATGGCAGCGGCCACGGCGGCATCGCCCGGCCCGCTGCCGGCATCGCCCGGCACCGCCCCCGGCGGCGCGTCGGCCCCGGCCCCGGCCGTGACAGCGGGCAAGCCCAGGGACTCCTCGAGCTCGCGCCGCCAGGTGCGAAAGCCGTGGCGGACGAAGAACTCCAGCAGGCCTGCCCGATCAGGCTCGCGCAGGGCGAGCGCCTCGAGTGCCGGCCAACCCGGCACATGGGCGCAGAGGTCGCAATCGGTCACGACGGTGACGAGCCGCCGCGCCTGCGGCAGCCAGTCCAGGGCGCGGCGCAGGTTCTCGCCGGCGACGCCCTTGATCGTCCCGGCGGCGGCGATCACGCCGTCGAGCGAGCCGAAGTCGGCCAGCCACTTCGCGGCCGTCTTCGGCCCGACCTTGTCGATGCCGGGCACGTTGTCCACGGCGTCGCCGATCAAGGACAGGTAGTCGACGATGCGCTGGGGCGGCACGCCGAACTTCGCCAGCACGCCGGCCTCGTCCAGGGCCTCGCCGCTCATGGTGTTGATCAGCGTCACGCGCGGCGTGACGAGCTGCGCCAGGTCCTTGTCGCCGGTGGAGACGACGACCCGGTGGCCGCTCGCGGCCGCGACGCGCGCGAGCGTGCCGAGCGCGTCGTCCGCCTCGATGCCGGGCACCTCGAGCACCGGCCAGCCCAGCAGGCGCACGACTTCGTGGATGGGCTCGATCTGCTGTGCCAGCGGCTCGGGCATCGGCGGCCGATGCGCCTTGTAGGCGGCATACCAAGCGTTGCGGAAGGTATCGCCCTTGGCGTCGAAAACACAGGCGGCGTGCTCGGCCGGCACCTGCTCGCGCAGACGACGCATCATGTTGACCATGCCGTGGATCGCCCCGGTCGGGAAGCCGTCGGGCGAGCGCAGGTCGGGCATGGCATGGTAGGCCCGGTAGAGGTAGCTGGATCCATCCACCAGCAGCAAAGTGGGTTCGCTCATCGTGTCCTCGAAGGGCTGGCGGTCGGTGCTGGTGGATGGGGCCATCCGCGGCACCGGCATCGATTCGGGCATCGTCACGCCGAATCAATAGAATCCGTTCATGCCCGATGCTAACAACCTCGTTCCGCTGGTCGCGTCTGTGCGCCGCGGCATCCAGGCCGCTGCCGGCCTGATGCTGACCGCCGCCGCCATCTCGACCCTGCCGGCCCGCGCCCAGACGCCCGAACCGGTGGTCGTGCGCACCGTGACGCAGGACGATCAGGTCCGCATCGAGGAGACACGAGTGCGCGGCGCGGTGCAACGCATCGTCGTCGAGCAGAAGGTTGGCGGCAGCTACGAGATCACGCCACCGTCGGCCACGATCGACCCCTCCAGGAGCCCCACGCCGCGCGGCGGAGAGCGCCGCTGGCGCCTGTTCAGCTTTTGAGGCAGGTGCCGCAATGGCGGTCTATACCGAGGTCGCGTTCGACGAGGCAGCGTCGCTGCTGCGGGCGCTCGGGCTGGGTGATCTGACAGACCTGCAGGGAATACGCTCGGGCATCGAGAACACGAATTACTACGCGCTGACCACGCGCGGCCAGTGGGTGGTGACCCTGTTCGAGCGCCTGACGCGCGCGCAACTGCCCTACTACCTGGAGTTGATGCGCCACCTGGCGCAGCGCGGCATCCCCGTGCCTGCGCCGCAGCCCGACGCCGCCGGCAAGCTTCTGCACACGCTCGCTGGCAAGCCGGCGGCCGTGGTCACGCGCCTGCCTGGCAGCCACCGCCTGGCGCCCGGGACGGCGCATGCGCGCCAGGTCGGCGCGATGCTGGGCCACATGCACGTCGCCGGCGCGGACTTCCCGGGGCGCCAGCCGCACCTGCGCGGGCTGGACTGGTGGGTGAACACCGTGCCGGAGGTGCTGCCGCGCCTGGACGTACCTACGGCCCTGCTGCTGAGCGGGGAACTGGCCTACCAGGCGAGCATCGGCGCCTCGCCCGAGGCGGCAGCGCTGCCACGCGGCCCCATCCACGCCGACCTCTTCCGCGACAACGTCATGTTCGACGAGACCGCCGGCGAGGACCGCCTGTGCGGCTTCTTCGACTTCTACTTCGCCGGCACCGACACACTGCTGTTCGACGTGGCCGTGTGCCTGAACGAATGGTGCATCGACCACGCCAGCGGTCATCTGGTCGACGCCCTCGCCCACCCCTTCCTCGAGGCCTACCGGCAGGCGCGACCGTTGTCGCCGGCGGAACTGACCCTGTTGCCGGCCATGCTGCGCGCTGCCGCGTTCCGCTTCTGGCTGTCGCGTCTGTGGGACTGGCACCTGCCGCGCGCTGCCGCGATGCTGCAGCCCAAGGACCCCGCTCACTTCGAACGCGTGCTGCGCAACCGCATCGACCACCCCTGGCAGGTTCCGGCGTAGGCGATGGCACTGCTGCTCAAGATCGTCGCCCCGTCGCAGGGCGCCCGTTGGATGCGCGATGGCTTCCGCCTCTTCGGACGTCACCCGCTGGCCTTCAGCCTGATGCTGGTGTCCTTCCTGGTCGCGGCCTTGGTGGTGTCGATGGTGCCGCTGCTCGGGCCCCTGGTGATGCTGGCGGGGCTGCCGTTGATGTCGCTGGGCTTCATGGTCGCCGCCGAGTCGGCGCTGCGAGGCGGGCCGATCCATCCGGGTCAGTTCATCCAGCCGCTGCGAGGCCCGCCAGGCCGGCGTCGGGCGCTGCTGAGCTTGTGTCTGGCCTACGGCGCCGCCTCGCTGGTGGTGATGCTGCTGAGCGACGGGATCGACGGCGGCCGCTTCGAGCGCCTGCAGCGCCTGTTCGCCCAGGGCGCCTCGGGCGCGGAGATCGAAGACCTGCTCGCCGACCCGCGCCTGGCCTGGGGTGCGTTCGTGCGCTTCGGCGCCATCGCGCTGTTGTCGGTGCCCTTCTGGCACGCGCCGGCACTCGTCCACTGGGGCGGCCAGGGCTGGGGCCAGGCCCTGTTCTCGAGCACGCTGGCGATCTGGCGCGCCAAGGGGGCCTTTGTGGTGTACATCGTGTCGTGGGCGCTCATGATCGCCGTGTTCGGCGCCGTCACCGCCACCCTGAGCGCGCTGCTCTCGGCGCGTGAAATGGCCGGCATCCTGCTGCTGCCCTCGGTGCTGATCTTCTCCACCGTGTTCTACGTCTCGCTGCTGTTCACCTTCCACGACAGTTTCGGCGGCAGCACGGCAGACGTGGGTACGGCCTGAGGGCCGTGGGTGGTCTCCCGCTTGGGACAGGCGCCGCGAGCCGGCTCAGGGCGCGAGTCTCAGGAACCGATCCGGTGGGAGCGCGGCCCCTTGCAGGTCGTCGAGGCGGGTGCCGATGCTCTCTGACAGAAGCAGCAGCCGCTCATCAGGGTGCGGATGGGTCTTGAAGAGCAGTCCCACGGCGCTGTCCTTGGCGCTCACTGTGGCCAGGCCCTGGAGCACCGAGGGCAGCCCCCAGGGGTCGTAGCCTGCCCGGGTCGCGAGCACGACGCCCACGCGATCGGCCTCGAACTCGGCGTCCTTGTCCAGCCCACGCGCCATGATCTCGGCACCACTGCCGATCAGACGCTGCACGGTCGAGCCGGCCTCCCCCACGCGCTGGCGCAAGAGTCGCGCGCCCAAGTCCACGGCCTGGCTCTTCTGCACGACCTTGAGGTGGTGCCGTTCCTGCACATGCGCGATCTCGTGCGCAAGCACGCCCGCCAGTTCCGATTCGTCGCGCAGCCGCGCGTACAGCCCGCGCGTGACGAAGATGTAGCCGCCGGGCGCGGCAAAAGCGTTGATGTCCTTGGACTCGATGACGCCAAAGGTCCACTTCAGGTCCGGTCGGTCGCTGTGCAGGGCGATCCAGCGCCCGACGAGATTGACATAGGCCTGAAGGCGGTCGTCGCGCACCAACGGCGCGACGCCGAGCAGGTTGCCAGCCACCTGCCGGCCGAGCCGTAATTCGTCTTCCACGGGCACGCGACCCACGGGTGGGATGCGGATCGGTGCCTCTGCCGCTGGATCGGGCGCCGGGGCCGTCACCTGCACGCCGGCAGGCGCCTGGGGCGCAGCCGGCGTCGCTGGAGCCACCGGCTGGGCGGGGGCGGCCGGTGCGGCAGGCCGCGGACGCTGCAGCAGGTCACGCAAGCGGTCCCGCAGAGGATCGGACTGGGCATGCGCGCTCAGCGTCAGGGCCGCGAGCACACCGCAGAGGGCGGCGCGGGACCGGAGCGGCCGGCGCAGGAGGAGGAGCGAGGGCGCCGTCATGGCGTTGCCTGCGGCGCGGCGGCGGG
>CAIRBF010000426.1 GCA_903876715.1 uncultured beta proteobacterium | reverse complement strand
GGCACCGTGCTCCGCTCATGTCCCCCGCCATCGGCCTGCTGGCCGATGGCTCCTCCTTCACTTCGCTGCGCACGGCGCCAGGCCCCACCGGGCGGCGACCGCCTTGGCGCACCGACAGGAAAGTTCGCGGACCCGAGCGTCCGCCAGCCCTCGGGACAGCGCGACCCCCGCAGCGAAGTCAAGGGGGAGGGATCGGACTCCGGGGCATACCGATCGCATGCCCGACCCTTGGGTTCTGCTCGAGGGCTAGCTCCGCCCGACAAACACCCGGCGGTACTCCCGAGGTGCGAGCCCCAGCCGAGCCCGGAAGTGATGTCGCAGGGCCTGCACGCTACCAAAGCCCACTTCGGTGGCGATGCGCTCTACCGGCAGGGTGCTGGCTTCCAACAGCCTTTGCGCCTCGGCCACGCGCTCGGCGATCAGCCATTGGCCGGGCGTCTGGGAGGTGGACTCGATGAAACGTCGCAGGAAGGTGCGCGGGCTCATGGCCGCGGCATGAGCCATATGCGTCACGCTCCATGGTGCCCTGAGATCGGCGCGCACCATCTCGAGCATGCCGGCGAGTCGGTTGGCATGATCGACCGGCACCGGCCGCTCGATGAACTGAGCCTGGCCACCGCTTCGATGCGGCGGCATGACCAATCGCCGTGCGACGCTGTTGGCAGCCTCGATGCCGAAGTCGATGCGCACCAGATGCAGCATGAGGTCAATCCCGGCGGCGCTGCCTGCGGAGGTGAAGACGCGCTGCTCCTCGACATACAGCACGTTGGCATTCACATCGATGGCCGGGTGGCGTTGACGCAGGGTATCCGCATAACGCCAATGGGTGGCAGCCCGGCGACCGTTCAGCAGGCCAGTGGCTGCAAGTACGAAAGCCCCAGAGCAGATGGATGCCAGCCGCGCGCCGCGTTCCCAGGCCGCATGAAGGCGTGACGCGAGCGCTTCCGGCACCGGCACGTGGATGCCCTTCCAGCCTGCCATGACGATCAAGTCAGCCTGATCCAGCAACTCAGGCCCTCCGTCAGTCGTCACGCGCAGACCACCGTGGGCACGCAGCGGACCAGGTTCGATTGCGGCACTGGCGAAGCGGTACCAGCCCGCGCCCATCTCGGGGCGGGCCAAGCCGAAGACCTCGGCGGCAATGGCGAACTCGAACGTACACAGGCCGTCGTAGACCGGCGCGACCACCAGCGGCCCACTGGTCGTGTTCGCGACTGGCACGTTTTTGTCGATAACTGTCATTTTCGCCAATTGTGGCTCGCTAAGCCGCGCGGCACCATGGGCCACCCATTCCTCGGAGTTCATCAGATGCCCACTGAAGTGACCGCGATCCCCGCTGCCCCGGCTGCCTTGGCCGAAGCACACTTCGCCGCTGAGTTCAGTTTCGAGACAGACTGTTGGGACGTGCATGACGGCTTGGCACGCGGCCCCGACTTCGTGCTCCTGGATGTGCGCTCCCCCGCGCTTTTTGCCAAGGGCCATGTACCCGGCGCCGTCAACATGCCGCACGGAAAGATCGTCGAGAGCAAGCTGGCAGCCTGGCCGGCCGATACCCTGTTCGTGACCTACTGCGCCGGCCCGCATTGCAATGGCGCGGCCCGCGGCGCGTTGCGGCTGGCGCGGCTGGGCCGCCCGGTGAAGGTCATGGCAGGCGGCATCACCGGCTGGTTGGACGAGGGCTTTGAATTGGCCAAGACGCCGGTTTGAACCTCTGCCCGGGTCGCACCCTCAGTCGATGTCACTCGCCGTATCGAGCCCGTCGGGGCCTGGCGCACCCAGAAACCGACCGCACGCCCGGACTCCCGCCAGCCCTCGGGACAGGGCGACCCCCGCAGCGAAGTCAAGGGGGAGGGATCGGCCCCCAGGCCGATCCCGGAGGACATGAGCGGAGGGGGTCGCCCTGGCCTGAGGGCCCGCGAGCCGCAGGCCCGAGAGAAACGACATGCAGGATGACCATCGCCCATAGAACGTCGCCCACGCCCGCCTGCATCGTAGTGAGCCCGGCGGGACCTGGCACCGTGCTCCGCTCATGTCCCCCGCCATCGGCCGCAGGCCGATGGCTCCTCCTCTACTTCGCTACGCACGGCGCCGGGCCCCACCGGGCAGCGACCACCTCGGCGCGCCCACGGCCCCCGCGTACCGAGATGTCCGCCAGCCCTCGGGCCAGGGCGACCCCCGCAGCGAAGTAAAGGGGGAGGGATCGGCCCCCCGGGCCGATCCCGGAGGACATGAG
>CAIRBF010000425.1 GCA_903876715.1 uncultured beta proteobacterium | reverse complement strand
TCGCGGTCCTGCGACAGCCGGGTCACCGCGTCGTAGTGGCTGATGCCGATGGCCAGCAGGCCCAGCAGGGCCACCGACAGGCCGACATACAGGCGCACGATACGCGCCAGCGCGGCCTCGACCGTCTCACGCAGCGAGGCGCCGCCGCGGGCGGCGCTCTTCGGGCCGGCGGATGGGCCCACTAGCGCACCGGCGTCAAGGCGCCCGCGCGCTCGACGCGCACGAACAGCACCTGCTGCGGGCCGAGCGCGTCGTGCCGTCCGGGTGTGAAGGCGGGCGCGTAACGGCGCACTGCGCCGTCGAAGGGCGGCAGCCTCTCGAGGGCCTGCCGCACGGCCTCGCCGCGCGTGCTGCGCGCTTGCTCCACCGCGCGCGCCACCAGGTGCGTCATGTCGTAGGCATGGGCCGAGCCGACCGGGCTGACGATGTCCTTCGGGCTCGCGTAGCCGCCCTCCTTCATCAGCCACTCGGCGAGCTGGCGCGCACGCGGACGTTCGTTGCCGACGAAGGTGAAGGTCTGGATGACCTGGAAGTCCACCTTCTCGAGCGCCTCGCCGGCGAGCTCGTGGATCACGCCGCCGGTCACACCCCAGTGCGAGACCACCGGCAGGCGCTCGGCGGCCGGGCGCTGCGCGATCTCCTTCAGGATCAGGGCCGCCTCGACCTCGTTGGCCACGAGCACCATGGCTTGCGCGGCCGCGGTGCGGCAGGCGTCGACGACCTCGGCGAAGGCCTTGTCGCCCCAGTTGTACCAGCGCGTGGCCACCACGCTCAGCCCGAGCGGGGCGGCGCGCGCGCTGATCACCGCATGACCGGAACGGCCCCAGGCCGTGTTGGGCAGCACGGCGCACAGACGCTGTGCCTTGTGGGCCTGCCGGGCGCGCTGCATCAGGGCCTCGACGCCCCAGCTGTCCTTCAACGACAGCCGGAACACATACGAAGGCCGCAGCCCATGCTCGGTGATCTGGTCGGCCGATCCCCAGACGCTCACCAGCGGCACCTTGGCCTTGTGCGCCTCGGGGACAGTCTCTACGATGACCGGGCTGAACTTGCCGCCGAAGACGGCGACGACGTCCGGCCGCGCCGCGTGTTCGAGGTAGTTGTCGCGCGCCCGCGCCGAGACCCCTTGGTTGTCCGAGGTCAGCAGCCGCAGCGGCCGGCCGCCGAGCACGCCGCCGCGGGCGTTGATTTCCTCCAGCGCGGCGCGGATGCCGCGCTCGATGGCCAGCGGCGCGGTGTTCGTGCGGATGCTGTAGGCGCCGTCGAAGGCGATGTAGACCGGGTCGGCCGTAGCCGCCGCCGTTGCGCTCGGCCAGGCCAGGGGCAGCATGCCGGCGGCCCAGGCGGCGACCAGCAGGCCGATGCGCCGCAGTCTGGCGCGCGTGTGCTCCACGTGGCCCATCCCGCCCCTCCTCTGACCGCCGGTGACGTATCTTCGATGGGGTGATGTTAAGGTGACTTTGCCGTCATATCCGGCAAGCCTGAGAGACCCTGTCGGATCGGCCGCGTCTTTCCGGGGGGCGGACAGGGATGGTCTGCGCCCCGGCGGCGCCGAGGCTCAGCGGGGACCGGGCAGCGGCGCCGTGCGGCGCAGGCGGCCGACTTCGATGCCGCGCCAGTTCACCAGCGGCACGTCGGTCAAGGTGTCGAGGAAGGCTGCATCCGCATCGGCCAGCGGCAGCAGGGCGTGCAGCAGCGCCGCCAGCGCGACCTCGCTGGCGCGACCGTTGTTGCCGTCGTCCATCTTGATTGCGATGCCCAGGCCGAGCTCAGGCAGGGCGGCGCAGTGCACGCCCTCGGCACCGCCCTTGCAGAAGACGCGCGCGCCCAGGTGCTCCATCACGCGCACGTCGAAGCGCCCGCTGGCGCCGACCATCTGCGGCGCGCGGGCCACCGCCTCGCGCAGCCGCTGCGCGGCGCGGGCGTGGCCCGGCCGCAAGCCGGTGCCGGTAGCCACGCGGGCGAAGGCGTGCGCCAGGTGCCGCAAGGGGATGGCGTAGGTGGGGATCGAGCACCCGTCGGTGCCGCGCGCGGTGCGGTCGAGATCCCAGCCGGTGGCCGCCTGCTGCGCCGCGGCGACCTCCTGCATCACCGGATGGTCCGCCTGCACATAGCCGCGCAGGAAGGCGCGTGCGTCGCCGGCGCGCCCGGTCTGGGCTGCCATCATGCAGCCCAGGCAGACGAAGCCGGCGTGCTTGCCCGAGCAGTTGTTGTGCAGCGCCCCGGGCTCGCGGCCGGCGGCGGCCAGGGCCCGCAGCGCGCCGTCGTGGTAGGGCCAGTGCGCGCCGCACTCGAGCGCTGCCTCTTCCAGGCCGGCCTTCTGCAGCATGGAAGCCGCGGCGGCCACGTGCCGCGCCTCGCCGCCGTGGGATGCGCAGGCCAGCGCCAGCTCCTCGTCGGCGAGGCCGAAGCGCTCGGCCGCGCCGGATTCCACCAGCGGCAGCGCCTGCAGCACCTTGACGGCCGAGCGCGGGAAGATCGGGCGATCGATGTCCCCGAGGGCGGTGTGCACGGCGCCGTCGGCATCGACGACGGCCACCGTGCCGCGGTGGAAGGACTCGACGATGCCGCCGCGCGTGACTTCGACCAGGACCGGGTCGTGGGGCAGGGGGGAGGTGTTCATGGCCGCACTGTAGCCAGAACCGGCGCCGCTCACGGCCCGGGCCAGCTGCCCAGCCCGGGCAGGCGCAGCCGCGCGTCGTCGAGGTCGACCCCGAAGCCCAGGCCCAGCAGCTGCAGCTCCAGCCCCTCGTCGCGCGCCAGCGTCACGCCGGCCAGGCCCCAGGCGGAGACCTGCCAGCCCGTGCCGCTGGGCGCGGGGGCGACGAAGGTGGACGGCCCGAGCCAGTCCTTGCCGATGGCGTGCGCGGGCAGGTCCAGGCCGAGTTCGGGCACCTCGCGCGCGACCCAGGCGACGAAGGTGTTGCTGTTGGGCCCCGGCCAGGCGCGGTAGGTGCGCGGCCAGGGGTAGCGCTGCACGGCGGCCTCGATGCGATCGATCAGGGCCTGCGCCTGCGGCCCGCGGTGCTCGCGCAGCAGCTGCGGGGCCGCGCCGTACCAGTGCCGGTCGGGCACGGCACCCTCGGTGACGACGACCGCATCGCCGCCGCGCATGGCGCGCCAGCCGACGACCTGGTAGGTGGTGTAACTCTCCGCGCCGGCGCGCTTGACGGCGATCCACGGGTGGATGGCGAAGGCGCCGCGCCAGCGCACCGCGCGCGCGCCGTACACCTGCACGACGGCCTCACGGGTTGCGGCAGGGTCGGGGGCCAGGCCGGTGCGCTCGCTACTCCTGGCGTACCAGGGGGTGTCCAGGTCGACCGTGCCCGAGGCCAGCACGCCCAGCGGCCCGAGCAGCAGCAGGCCGACCGCAGCGGTCAGCGCGAGCAGGGCCCGCGGCCAGCGCCGGCGTCGCGCGCCGCGTGCGGGCGCGTTCACCGGACGCACCGCCGCGCTCCGCGCACCGGGATGAGCGCCTGGGGACGGCCCGGCCCACTCATCGCGCGGCGAGCGCCTTCTCGACCGCCGCCTTCAGCGTCGTACTCGTCGGGCCGGTCGTGCTGCCGAAGTGGGCGAGGGGCGTGCCGTCGCGGCCGACCAGGTACTTGTTGAAGTTCCACGACGGCGCGTTGCCCGTGGCGCGCGCCAGCGCGGCGAACAGCGGGTGCGCCTCAGGGCCGCGCACGCGCACGGTGCTGAACATCGGAAACTTCACGCCGTAGGTGTCGAAGCAGACGGCGGCCGTCTTGCGCGCGTCCGCGTCCTCCTGGCGGAAGTCGTTGGACGGAAAGCCCAGCACGACCAACCCCCGCGCCCCGTAGGCCGCGTTCAGCGCCTCCAGGCCCTCGAACTGCGGCGTGAAGCCGCAGTAGCTGGCGGTGTTGACGACGAGCATCACCTTGCCCGCGTACTGGCACAGCGACTGCGGCTTCTCGTCCTGCAGCCGCGGCAGTGTGTGGTTCAGCAGCGCCGGGCAGCGGCTGGATGCCGCGGCCGCGCGGGCGGCCGGCGCGGCCGCGGCCAGGGCCAGCATCAGCAGCACGTCGCGGCGGGGGAGGGTGGTCATCGCGGGCTCCGGGAGTCGACGTCAAGACCGGGATCTTCACGCCTGCGGGCCACCCCTTGCCGGTGCTACGGCAATCGCCGAATCGCCGCCGCACCGGCCGCGCCATCACGGGGCGCGTGCCCCCCGGTCCGTGCATCCATGGGCTGCATCCACCAAGACCCCGGCGCGGCGGCGGACCGTGTACCCCCGGCGCGGCGTCAGCGCGGCTCGTCCAGCTCGACCACCTCGTCCCCCGCCTCGGGCACGCAGCCCTCGGGCAGCGGCGTCCAGCCGCGGCGCAGGACGATGCGGCGGCCGGCATGGCAGAGCTCGATGCGCCGGGCCTGCGGCTCGACCGCGCGCGCCAAGTCTTCCAAAGCCGCCGGCATGCTGACCTCGAAGACGCCCGCGCGCAGCGCCTCCTGCGGGTGGTCGTCCACCTGCACCCAGGGCACGAAGGGGGCGGCGAACAGCAGCGCGCGCGGGCGCAGGGCCATCGGCGACGGTCGGTAGGCGGCCGCGCGCAGCCAGTCCTGGGCGCGTTCGCGCAGTTGCACCGGGCCGCTCAGACCGCCCCAGGCGGCCGCCATCAGCTCGGCCACCCACTGGTTGCAGTTCTGGTAACGCGTGGACCAGGGGTAGGCGTTGGCGCTGTAGCGCGCGCCCAGCAGCGCCAGCGCCAGGCCGTCGTCCAGCGCGGCCGCGGCCAGCGGCGCGGCCGTGCGCTCAGGCAGCAGCATCAGCGAGACGTATCCCGCCCCGGGCGCGTGCTGCCCGAGCAGGAAGCCGGCGATACCCTGGTCGAACAGGCGCGAGCGCCGCTCGTCGCAGTCGAAGAACAGCTGGCGCACCGACCACGGCGCCGCCGGGCCTGCGGCCAGGCTGATGCCGGCGTGCGAGTAGCGGGCGCCGAAGCGCCGCAGGTCCAGCCCCGAGCGCGCGATCAGCGCGGCGCCCGCCCCGCCGGACTGCAATTCCTGCCGCACCAGGGCGGCCAAGCGCAGCAGCGTGTCGTGCTGGGCCGCGTCGCGCTCGGGCGGCGGCTCGCAGTAGGGCAGCAGCACGGCCGCGGGCGCGGCGGCCGCCGCTGCGGCGAGCGCTACGCCGAGCGCGGCGGTGCGCAGGAGCGCAAGGGCTGGCTTCACCCGCCGTCGGTGGCACGCACCGGGCGGGCCGGCAGCTCGCGCTGCCAGTCCTCCGCCAGCACCAGGAAGAAGGGCTGCGCTTGTCCCGCCCGCGCGAACGCCACGCCATAAGGCTGCTGTGCGGCGCGCACGGTCTGCCCGCCCGCCAGGCCCTCACGCTCGGCCACGGCACGCGGCAGCAGCAGCACCCAGGTCTCGGGCGTGCCGCCCGCAGGCGCCTGCAGCGTCAGCCGCCACTGCCCGGGCCGGTCGGCAGCCTCCGCCACCGCGGCGATGCGGTAATCGCCCTCGGCCATCTGCCGCGGCCCGGCCGAGCTGTTGCCCGAGGCCTGCAGCGAATCTGACGCACTGCCGAGCGAGGCCGACCCGGCGCTGGAGGCCGAGGAGGCGGTCGACGAGGCGAGGTCCAGCGCCGGTGCCGGCATGGCGGCGAGGGCGGCGCAGGCGGCCAGGAGGAGGGGGTGGGGCTTCATCGTTTGCTTGCCAGGGTGTGGGGCACGCGTGCGGGGGGGGGGGCGTGGAGGGTGGGGGGCTGCGCGCAGCAAACCCGGAGCGGTTGACGTGCGGGCGGGCATGGGCGGTGGGTGTGGCATCACGCCAGTCTCACCTGAGCAACGCCAGGCGGACGCATACGTGCGCAGGCCGCGATTACAAGTCGGTGACCGCTGAGGGCGCACTCATCAGACACCAAGGCTATTGACATGCCGGTACGTCATCTGCATAGTCGGCGTGACCTTGAGCG
>CAIRBF010000424.1 GCA_903876715.1 uncultured beta proteobacterium | reverse complement strand
CGTCATCGTCATGGAGCGCGGCCGCATCGCGCTCGACGGCCCGCGCGACGCCGTGCAGCAGGCGCTGAAGAACCAGACCCGCCCAGCCCCGGGATCGATCCCGAATCCAGTGGTTTCAGCAGTAAGCACAGTTGGAAACGTTTGACGATGTTTCTGAAAAAAACGCGGCAAAATGCGGATATTGCAGTCATTGACGCTGCGGAGCCGGAGGTAGGCGGTGGGCGGCGGATCATTTGGATGACCTTGGTGTCTGTATCGGCATTCGTAGGGTGGGCGGCCTATGCAGAGGTCGACCAGGTCACGCGCGCGCCTGCGCAGGTCATTCCGACCACCCGTACGCAGGTCGTGCAGTCCTCCGACGGCGGCGTCGTCGAGGAGATGCTCGTGCGCGCCGGTGATGTGGTGGAGCGCGGGCAACTGCTCGTGCGCATCGACCGGGCCAAGGTGAAGGCAGGCTACCTCGAGGCGCGCGCCCGCGCCGCCGGCGTGTCCGCGGTCGTGGCGCGGCTGCGTGCCGAGGTCTACAACCGGCCGCCCGAGTTCGACCGCATCGTGGCCGACTACCCGCAGTTCCGCGCCAACCAGGTCGCCTTGCTGGCAAAGCGCCGCGCCTCCTTCCGCGAGGAGATCGCCGCGCTTGAAACCCAGCGCCGCATCACCGAGCGTGAGCTGCGCATGACCGAGCCGCTGCTGAAGACGGGCGACGTGAGCATGGCCGACGTGCTGCGCCTGCAGCGACAGATCGCCGACATCGACGGCCAGATCACCAACCGCCGCAACAAGTACTTCCAGGACGCGCAGGCCGAGATGTCCAAGGCCGAGGAAGACCTGGCCACGCTGATGCAGGCCCTGGCCCAGCGCAAGGACCAGCTCGAGCGCACCGAGCTGTACGCCCCGGCCAAGGGCGTCGTCAAGAACGTGCGCGCCACCACGCCCGGCGCCGTGCTGCGCCCCGGCGACGAGGTGCTGCAGATCGTCCCCGCAGACGACACCCTGATCTTCGAGGCGCGCGTCAAGCCGGTGGACATCGGCTTCCTCAAGTCCGGGCTGCCCGCCACCATCAAGGTCGATGCCTACGACTTCGGCATCTACGGCGGCCTGGACGGCAAGGTCTCCTACATCAGCGCCGACACGCTGAGTGAAGACCTGCGCCAGGGCGAACAACCGTATTACCGCGTGCAGCTCCAGGCCTCGGGGCGCACCTTCAGCAAGCGCAAGGATGACCGCATGGACATCCAGCCCGGCATGACGGCCACGGTCGAGATCAAGACCGGCACGAACACGGTGCTGCGCTACCTGGCCAAGCCGCTGATCAAGACCCTTCAGGAATCACTCACCGAAAGGTGAGTCTGCAAACAGTTTTCTACCAGTTTTCGAACGGAGCACCCACCATGACCGAGAAGAGCAAGACGACCTCCCTGATGGCCAAGGCCCAGGCTGCGATGACGCGTCTCCTCGAGCCTGCCGCCGTACCGGCTGCGGGTGCTCCGGCAGCGGCCGCGCTGGTGGTGCAGCCGCCTGCGAAGGCCCGTGCCCAGGGGGCGCGGCAGCGGCGCGAAGAAGAAGAGCAGGCCGGCCGTGCCGCCGACGAGCAGCAGTCGCCGTCCAGCCCGGCGGGCGAGGCCCTTGCGCCTGCCGACAGCGGCACGGTGATGCTGGCACAGGCGTCCGGGTCGGGTGCGGGAGCAGCGCCGGCGGTCGCAGCCACGACGGCGGCGCCGGCTTCGAGCGGTGCGGGTGGCGGCGCAGCCCCGGCTGCCGGTTCAGCCGCCGCGGCCGCAGTGGCGGACGGCATGGGCTGGGCGCTGGGCGCGGGCCTGCTCGTGCTGGGTGCTTCAGCGGGTGGAGGCGGTGGCGATAAGGCAGACACCACGCCGCCGGCGCTGCTGTCGATGACGGCCGGCAACAGCGTCGTCACGCTCACCTTCGACAGCACGCTGGACGGCGTCAACAAGCCGGCGACAGCCGACTTCGTGGTCACGGTCAACGGAGTGCTCAACACCGTCACCGGTGTGTCCGTCAGGGGCGCGGTGCTTGAACTCACCACGCAGAACCCCTTGACTGCAGGCGCGCTGATCAGCGTGACCTACACGGATGCCGCGGGCAACTCGGCCAACGCCATCCAGGACCAGGCGGGCAACGACGCCGCGAGTTTTGTCACGGGCAAGCTGGCTGACGGCTATGTGCGCGGCGCCAAGGTCTACATCGACACCAACGGCAACAACCGGGCTGACGACGGGGTGGACTACCTCGTGGGTCTGACCGACCAGGACGGTAACTTCTTCATCCCGTCCACGGCGCCCTCGGGCACGATCATCGCGGTGGGTGGTGTCAACATCGACACCGGCTTGCCCAACACCGTGGCGCTGAAGGCGCCGGCCGGCTCGACCACGGTGAACCCGTTGACGACCCTGGTGCAGGCCGTGATCCAGGCCTCACCGGGTGCGGCCGCTGCACCCACGTCGGCCCAGATCGCCCAGGCCGCGCAGACGGTGGCGCAGGCCCTGGGCTTGACGCTGCCCGCGGGGCAGACCTTGACGAGCTTCGACCCGATCTCGGCGGCCAAGTCGAGCAGCGACCCCATTGCGGCAGAGAATGCCTTCGAGGCCCAGAAGGCCGCGGCGCAGGTGGCGACGATCGTCGCGCTGGCGTCCAGCGGCAGCAATCCCGGGACCGATGCGAGTGCGACAGTCGTTTCCAACCTGGCCGGCTTGATCCTGAATTCGAGCACGGTCGACCTGGCGGACAACGGTACGCTGGGCAGTGTGTTTGCCGGCGCGAACCTCAGCTCGGCGACGCGGGAAGAGATCAGCAACGCGACGGCCGCGATCGCTGCCGTCAGTGCTGATGACGGACTCGAAGCGATCAGCTCGGTTCAGACCCAGATTGCGCAGAGTGCACAGTTCGGGCTGGTGGAGTCTGGGGAGACGGTCAGCTTCCTCGGTGACGCCGCGGGCCCCGTCAACGTGAGTTTCGCGAACGGGGCGGCCGTCTTCTCGCGTGCCGGCACCCAGGCCAGCGCCACGGTGACCGGCTTGGCCGGCAAGACCGTCGCCGGCGACGTGGACCTGGTCATCGACGTGACCGGCGCAGCCACGGCCGAGGCCGACACCTTCACCATCAACGCGCCGCAGGCCACGTCCATCACCCTGAAGGGCGGTTTGGCGGCTGGGGCGGACGAGTTCGTCATCAAGGTGACCGACCCGGCGGCGGGCACGTTCAACGAGCGGACGTTGCACTTCAACTCCTCTGAACTGGAAGCCTCGGGCGACACGCTGACCTTCCAGTTTGCGGAATCTGCGCGCAACGTTCTCAGCAACCCCAACGACAACGACTGGGTCACCCTGACACCCAGCAGCCACATCTCCAGTGCGTTCAGCACGCTGAAGGTGATTGCCGGTTTCGTCAATACCTCGCAGATCAGTGCCCAAGCCGGCGGCTCCTTTCCTGAGGGCAAGGAGTGGATCGTCGGCTCTGGCGTGGTCTTCAGCTTGCAGCAGCTCCAGACCACCCAGTCGATCATCAGCCTGACCGACAGCGGCGGCCTGATCGTGTCGATCACCGCCGCCCAGCGCGGCGACCTCGAGACCTTCCTGGCCTCGCCCGGGGCGCTGAAGCTGGTTGGGGTGACGACGGCCGTGCGCGTTGACGGCGTCATGCAGGACCTGGACCTTCCCGCGAACGCCACGATCAAGGCCGGTGTCGACGCGATCAGCTTCCCCGCCTTTGTGAAGATCAAGGCGGCGCTGGACGAGCTGGCCGGCAGCGGCTACGACGCCGCCAACTACCAGAGCATCGTCGAGATCAGCCAGGCGCTGGATGTGCTGAACGGCACGGGTGTCGGCTCGGTGGCAAAGGTGGCGGCGGACCTCGTCGCCGCCCGTTCAGAGGTCGATACGGCCATTGGTCAAACGTTGGCGACGCTCAAGGGCGACGCGGCGGCAGGCTACGACACGCTGGGCGAGTTGGAGGACGCGATCCAGGCGGTGAACGCGCTGGTGGCGACGATCAACACGAACAAGGTTGCGGCGTTCGACACGCTGGGTGAGGTGGCCACGGCCATCACGGCGCTGCAGGGCGCGCTGACGACGCTGAACGCGAACGACAGCACCGGTGGGTCGGTGGCCAGCGCGGTGAAGACGGCGTTCGACACGCTGACGACGAACTACGCCACGGCGATCGGCGCCGCGGTCTCGGGCCTGAAGGGCAGCGCCACGGGCGCGGGGGACACGCTGGGCGAGCTGGAGAGTCTGATCACGTCGCTCAAGGGCGTGGTGGACACGATGACGCTGGGCGCTTCGGCGAGCTTTGACACGCTCAAGGAGATCGGCGACGCGATCACCGCGATCAACACCACGGTCACCGGCCTGGGAGGCACCTACGCCACGGATGCGGAGCTGACGACCGCAGTCAACGACCTGACCACGGCCTACGGCACGGCCATCACCGCGGCGGTGTCTGGCCTGAAGGGCACGGCCACGGACGCCGGCGACACGCTGGGCGAGCTGCAGGCGCTGCTGACGACGCTCACGGGCGTGGTGAACACGATCAAGGCCGACGCCTCGACGAGCTTTGACACGCTCAAGGAGATCGGCGACGCGATCACCGCGGTCAACACCACGATCACCGGCCTGGGCGGCACGTACGCCACGGATGTGGAGCTGACGACCGCAGTCAACGACCTGACCACGGCCTACGGCACGGCCATCGGCACCGCGGTGTCGGGCCTGAAGGGCACAGCCACGGGCGCCGGTGACACGCTGGGCGAACTGGAAGTCCTGCTG
>CAIRBF010000423.1 GCA_903876715.1 uncultured beta proteobacterium | reverse complement strand
CGTTCACGCTCGCGACCGTGCGGATCGAGCACGATGATCTCGCCCGAACGCGAGATGACCACGAGCTCGCCCTTGCCGTTGGTGACGTAGCGCATCGTGGCGTTGAAGCCGATGATGCCATCGCTTTTCGCGTCGACGCTGGAGGCGACCGCCGCGCGCGACGCCGCACCGCCGATGTGGAAGGTGCGCATCGTCAGCTGGGTACCCGGCTCGCCGATGGATTGCGCAGCGATCACGCCCACGGCCTCGCCAACGTTCACCAGACCACCACGGCCCAGGTCACGCCCGTAGCACTTGGCGCACAGGCCGAAACGCGTGTCGCAGGTCAGCGGCGTGCGCACCTTGACCTCGTCAACGCCGGCGAGTTCGAGCGTATCGAGCGCGTCTTCGTCGAGCATGGAGCCTGCGGGCAGCAGCATCTCCTGCGTCTCGGGGTGGATGACCTCGACGGCCGCCACGCGCCCGAGGATGCGATCGCGCAGGCTCTCGATCACCTCGCCGCCTTCGACGAGCGCTCGCATCGCAATGCCGTTCTGCGTGCCGCAGTCGTCCTGCGTCACGACCAGATCCTGGGTTACGTCGACCAAGCGCCGCGTCAGGTAGCCCGAGTTCGCCGTCTTCAGCGCGGTGTCGGCCAGGCCCTTGCGCGCGCCGTGGGTCGAGATGAAGTATTGGAGAACGTTCAGGCCCTCACGGAAGTTGGCCGTGATCGGGGTCTCGATGATCGAGCCATCGGGCTTGGCCATCAGACCGCGCATGCCGGCGAGCTGGCGGATCTGCGCGGCCGAGCCGCGCGCACCGGAGTCCGCCATCATGTAGATCGAGTTGAAGGACTCCTGGTCGACGGTCTTGCCGTGGCGGTCGACGACCTTCTCCACGCGCAGCTGCTCCATCATCTTCTTGCCGATGTCGTCACCGGCCTTGCCCCAGATGTCGACGACCTTGTTGTAGCGCTCGCCAGCGGTGACCAGACCCGAGACGTACTGCTGCTCGATCTCCTTGACCTCCTTCTCGGCGCGCTCGATCACGTCCTGCTTTTCCTTGGGCACGAGCATGTCGTCGATCGCGATCGAGATGCCGGCACGCGTGGCCAGGCGGAAGCCCGACTGCAACAGCTTGTCGGCGAAGACCACGGTCTCTTTCAGGCCGCACTTGCGGAAGCTGGTGTTGATCAGGCGCGAGATCTCCTTCTTCTTCAGCGCCTTGTTCAGGTTGCTGAAGGGCAGGCCCCGCGGCAGGATCTCCGAAAGCAGCGCGCGCCCGGCCGTGGTCTCGACCAGGCTCGTGTGCGGCTCGAAGCTGCCGTCGGCCTGACGCACCTGCTCGGTCAGACGCACACTGATGCGCGCCGTCAACTCGAGCTGGCTGTTGTCCAGCGCGCGCTGCACCTCGCCGACGTCGGTGAAGATCATGCCTTCACCCTTGCCGTTGGTGCGCTCGCGGGTGGCGTAGTACAAGCCCAGCACGACGTCCTGGCTCGGCACGATGGATGGCTCGCCCGAAGCCGGGAAGAGCACGTTGTTGGAGGCCAACATCAACGTGCGGGCTTCCATCTGCGCCTCGATCGACAGCGGCACGTGCACGGCCATCTGGTCGCCGTCGAAGTCGGCGTTGAAGGCCGAGCAAACCAGCGGGTGAAGCTGGATCGCCTTGCCTTCGATCAACACCGGCTCGAAGGCCTGGATGCCCAGGCGGTGCAGCGTCGGTGCCCGGTTCAGCAGCACCGGGTGCTCGCGGATCACTTCCTCGAGGATGTCCCAGACGATGGGGGTGCCGGCCTCGACCTCCTTCTTCGCCGCCTTGATGGTGTTGGCGATGCCCATCGCCTCGAGCCGGCTGAAGATGAAGGGCTTGAACAACTCCAGCGCCATCAGCTTGGGCAGGCCGCACTGGTGCAGCTTCAGCGTCGGGCCCACCGTGATGACCGAGCGGCCGGAGTAGTCGACACGCTTGCCCAGCAGGTTCTGGCGGAAGCGGCCACCCTTGCCCTTGATCATGTCGGCCAGCGACTTCAGGGCGCGCTTGTTCGCGCCCGTCATCGCCTTGCCACGACGGCCGTTGTCCAGCAGCGAATCCACCGCCTCCTGCAGCATGCGCTTCTCGTTGCGCACGATGATCTCGGGCGCCTTCAGCTCGAGCAGACGCGCCAGACGATTGTTGCGGTTGATGACGCGGCGGTACAGGTCGTTGAGGTCGGAGGTGGCGAAACGTCCCCCATCCAAGGGCACGAGCGGGCGCAGGTCCGGCGGCAGCACCGGCAGCACGTCCATCACCATCCACTGCGGCTTGATGCCCGATTTCTTGAAGGCCTCCAGCACCTTCAGGCGCTTTGCGTTCTTCTTGATCTTCAGCTCGGAGCCGGTCATGTCGTTGCGGATCTTCTCGATCTCCGCATCGATGTCCATCTCCTCGAGCAGCCGCTTGACTCCTTCGGCGCCCATCAGCGCCGTGAACTCGTCACCGTACTCCGTGAGCTTGGCCTCGAATTCGTCCTCGGTCATGATCGCGAACTTCTTCAGCGGCGTCATGCCCGGATCGACGACGACGTAGGCCTCGAAGTACAGCACACGCTCAATGTCGCGCAGCGTCATGTCAAGCACCAGACCCAGGCGCGACGGCAGGCTCTTGAGGAACCAGATGTGCGCGCAAGGGGCCGCCAGGTCGATGTGGCCCATGCGTTCGCGGCGCACTTTGGTCTGCGTGACCTCGACGCCGCACTTCTCGCAGATCACGCCGCGGTGCTTCAGGCGCTTGTACTTGCCGCACAAGCACTCGTAGTCCTTGATCGGCCCGAAGATCTTGGCGCAGAACAGCCCGTCTCGCTCGGGCTTGAAGGTGCGGTAGTTGATCGTCTCGGGCTTCTTCACCTCGCCGAAAGACCACGAACGGATCTTCTCGGGCGAAGCCAGACCGATCTTGATGGCATCGAAATGCTCATCGGGGGTGAACTGCTTGAAAAGGTCCAACAAGCCTTTCATGCTTTCTCCTTGGAGTCGTAGAGCGCGGTGGAAGAGTGAAGTGACGGGCGCAGGGCCACGTCAGTTCTTCTCCAGCTCGATGTCGATACCCAGCGACCGGATTTCCTTGACCAGCACGTTGAACGACTCCGGCATGCCGGCGTCGATGGCGTGCTCGCCCTTGACGATGTTCTCGTAGACCTTGGTACGGCCGTTGACATCGTCGGACTTCACCGTCAGCATCTCCTGCAGCACATAGCTGGCGCCATAGGCCTCGAGGGCCCAGACCTCCATCTCGCCGAAGCGCTGACCACCGAATTGGGCCTTGCCGCCCAGCGGCTGCTGCGTGACGAGGCTGTACGGCCCCGTGGAGCGCGCGTGCATCTTGTCGTCCACCAGGTGGTGCAACTTCAGCACGTGCATGTAGCCCACGGTCACCGGGCGCTCGAAGGCCTCGCCGGTGCGGCCGTCATGCAGCGTGGCCTGCGTGCGCGTGGCGGTCAGGCCCTTGACGCGCGCAATCTCCTCGGGGTATGCGATCTGCAGCATCGCGCGAATCTCGTCCTCGGACGCGCCGTCGAACACCGGGGTGGCGAAGGGCACGCCCTTTGCCAGGTTGCCCGCCATCTCCAGCACCTCGGCGTCGCCGAGATCGTCGATACGCTCGCTCTTGCCGCCGGAGCGGTTGTACAGATCCTCGAGGAAGGCGCGCAGCTCGGCCACCCGGGACTGGGTCTGGAGCATGTCGCCGATGCGCTGGCCGATGCCCTTGCCCGCCCAGCCCAGGTGCACCTCCAGAACCTGGCCAACGTTCATCCGCGAGGGAACACCCAGCGGGTTGAGCACGATGTCCATGGGTGTGCCGTCGGCCATGTAGGGCATGTCCTCGACCGGAACGATCTTGGACACCACGCCCTTGTTGCCGTGGCGGCCGGCCATCTTGTCGCCAGGCTGCAGCCG
>CAIRBF010000422.1 GCA_903876715.1 uncultured beta proteobacterium | reverse complement strand
TGGCGTTGATCAGGTTGTAGGTGAGCTTCTCCGAGAAGCCCGTCTTGCCGGACAGTTCCTTCATCGTGCCCGTGGCACCCAGCTTGTCAAGCACGCCCGCCGTCAGCGCCGCGGCGATCGTGGCCTTGACGGTCTGGCTCGAGCCCAGCTCCTTCAGGGTCTTGCCCACGTCGCCCTTGTTGTTGACGAAGGCGATCGACGCCTGCGCCGCCAGGCTGGTGAAGGCCGCATTGGCCATCATGGCAGGCGTGCCCGCCTTGGCGCCGATCAGGTTGGCGCCCGCTCCGGCCGGCAGCGCCCAGGCCACCGCCACCGCCAGCAGCGCCGCGCCCGCGGGCGTCAGGCCCTCCTGCTTGTAGTTCCACTGGTCGAAGGCCAGCTTCACCGGCTGCCAGTTCACGTCGCTGCGCGCGGTCAGCTCGGTGAGGTACGCCATGCCGGGCTGCGTGGTCAGCGCGCTGACCTGACTCTTGAAATCCCCCTCGGGGATTTGCACACTGATGCCGCCCGGCGCCTTGAACGGCGTCTTGTCCGGCCCAGTGAAGCTGGGCAGCGTCAGCGTCTCGGTGTTGCTGCCCTGGTTGAGTTGCTTCTGCCAGAGCACATAGTTCGATTCGCGCGTGCGCTGGTGGAAGGCGACCATACCTTCGCTGGTAAAGGCCACTCATCCGGGACCTGACAGTCGGGATGCGGCCCCGACCCGGCCCGATGGCGCGCACGGCCGATGTGGGATAGGCTGGTGTATCTCGATACGACCATGCTCGTCCCTCAATCCCCCACCGGATCGGCCCGACCCAACCGGCGCGTCGCGGTGTGTCGAACCCTTCGCGTCTGGGCATGGGTCGCACTGAGTGTGTTCTTCGGCAGCTTCCTCGCGCGCGCCCAAGCTACCTCACCGCCACCGCGCCTGATCGAACTCACCCTGGACGGCGACCGCGTCTCCGCCCCCGGCCTGGTGCGCACCGGCTCGGCCGCGCCTACGCTGCGGCTGGCGCAGGGCGAGGCCGTGGTGCTGCGCTGGTCGGCGGCGCGGCCGACGGTGCTGCACCTGCACGGCTACCGCCTGGCCGCCGAGGCCGGGCCGGGCAAGGTGGCTGAGCTGGCCTTCACGGCGCGCGCGGCCGGGCGCTTTGCGGTGGAGACGCACCGCGCCGACGGCCGCCACACGGCACTGCTGTACCTGGAGGTGCTGCCGCGATGAGGGTGGCCGCCGCGCTGGCCGCAGCCCTGGCTGCAGCCGCCCCCGTTGCGGCACTGGCGCACGCGCTGGCGCCGCGCTACGACCTGCCATTGCCGCTGTGGCACTACCTGGCCGGGGCGGCGGCGGCGGTGGCGCTGTCCTTCGTCGTCGTGGCGCTGGCGCGGCAGCCGCTGCGTGCGCTGGCGGTCACGCTGGAGGTTGCGGCCGGCGCCGCGCTCGCGCGCGCCGTGGCGGGGCTGCTGCGCGCGCTGGGCGTCGCGGCGCTGGCCCTGCTGCTGGCCGCGGGCCTGTTCGGCCCCATCGGCGACTGGGACGCCAACCTGCTGCCGGTGGCGGTGTGGGTGCTGTGGTGGGTGGGCCTGGCCTTCGCCTGCGCGCTGGTGGCCGGGCTGTGGCGCGCGCTGGACCCGTGGCAGGCGCTGGCGCGCGGGGTCGCCGCACGGCGTGCACTGGCACCCCAGGCCGGGCAGGCCGCACACACCGCGCACGCGTCACAAGCTTCGCGGGCGGCGGGCGTTGCGCGGCCCGCGCCAAGCACGCCGCGCTGGCGTCCCCCGCTGCGGCGCGCCTTCGCCGGCGGCTGCGTGCCGGCGGTGGCGCTGTTCCTCGCCTTCGCCTGGACCGAGCTGGTCTGGGGCAGCAGCGCCCACCCGCGCGCGCTGGCCGCGCTGGTGCTCGCGTGGTCGGCCCTGGCCTGGGCCGGCATGGCGCTGATGGGCCGGGCGGCCTGGCGCCGGCGCTGCGACCCCTTCGACCGCTTCTTCGGGTTGCTCGGCCGCCTGGCGCCGCTGCAGGTGCACCGCCGCGCGGCGGGCTGGGCGCTGGTGGTGCGCTGGCCTGGCGCCGCGCTGCTGCAGGCGCGCCTGCCCTCGCGCTCGGAGACGGCCTTCGTCATCGTCATGCTCGCCACGGTGGGCTTCGACGGCCTGAAGGAAACCCCCGCCTGGGAGGCCTTCACGGCCCAGGCGCTGGCCGTGCTCTACACCGCCGGCGTCGTGCACGTCATCGGCTACGCCGCCGCAGGCAGCCTGGTCAAGACCGCGGGCCTGCTGCTCGCGCCGCTGGCCTGGGCCGGGATCTACCTCGCCTTCTGCGCGCTGGCGGCGCCCCTGGCCGGGGAGCCGGCTGGGCGCGTGGCGCGGCGCTTCGCGCTCAGCCTGGTGCCGATCGCGCTGGCCTACCACCTGGCGCACTACCTGTCCTACCTGCTGATCCAGGGCCAGGCCGCGCTGCCGGCCCTGTCGGACCCCTTCGGCCGGGGCTGGGACCTGTTCGGCACCCGCGGGCGCGAGATCGACATCGGCATCATCGAGATGCGCACCGTCTGGGCGGTGGCGGTGGCCTCCATCGTGGTCGGGCACGTGATCGCCGTGGTCGTGGCCCACATCGAGGCCCAGCGCGCCTACGGCGCGCGCGCGCTGCGCAGCCAGGGGCCGTTGATCGTGCTGATGATCGCCTACACCGCCTTCAGCCTGTGGATCCTGTCGCAGCCCATCGTCGAGGCGGGGTGAGGTGCGGGTGTTCCCGCTGGCGCGGCGCCACAGCCCTGGGTTGAAATCCGCGAGCATGAGCAACAGGTCGCGCCGTCCGCTCACCACCTCTGTTCGCACCGAGCCCTTCGACGGGGCTCAGGGCAGGCCTGTCGAAGGGCGCTCGAGGGGCTTCGACAAGCTCAGCCCGAACGGTGTCAAGCTCAGCCCGAACGGTGTCAAGCTCAGCTCGAACGGCTTCAAGCTCAGCCCGAACGGTTTCAAGCCTGGCTCGTACGGTTTCGAGCTCGGCCGGAACGGGTACACGCACAGCGCGAACGGGGTCTTTCCGAGCAGTGCGCACCCTCGGGCGGACAGGTCGGGGGACGCTCGGCCCACGGGGATGCTGTCAAGGAGATCAAAGATGAACCGAACCTGCCTGGCCCTGTGGGCCGCCGCCGCCATCGTCACACTGCCATGGCCCGCCCACGCCCAGGCGCCCGCGCCGCGCGTCGCGCCCGTGGCCGCGCCCGGGGCCGACCCGGCGCCGGGCCAGTGG
>CAIRBF010000421.1 GCA_903876715.1 uncultured beta proteobacterium | reverse complement strand
CGGTCTGGCGCAGGCGCTGCGAGAGCTTCTCGGCGTACAGGCGGGCCATGGCGTCGGTGTCGCCGCCGGGCGGGTAGGAGACGACGACGGTGATGGGGCGTTCCGGGTAGGCCTGGGCCCAGCCCGGGGTGGCGCTGAGGAGAAGGCCTGAGGCCAGGGCGGTGAGCGCCAGGAGCCTGCGGCGTAGCGTGGAGGTCATCGGGGAGTCCTTCTGGGTACGGGTGCCTGAGGGCGGAGGCCAGGCCCGTCAGGGGCGGCGGCGACGTCGTCCCGATCCGGCGCTGGCCCGACACGAGACCGATGCACTCTAGGAATCGCGCGCGGCCCTCGCGAGGAGGAATTTCACTGGGTGAACCTCAACCTAGGGAAGTCACTGAGACAAATTCTGCGGATCGCGGCGCCAGGCTCAGGGTCTCAGATCCGCAGCACCTGGCCGGTGATGCCGCTCATCAGGCAGCGCACATAGGCCAGCGCCACGCGGTGACCGCTCACCAGCTCGAAGCCGGGGAAGGCCGCGCAGGCCGCCTCGGGCGTGCCCTCGACCAGGCTGGGGCTCACCACGTTCAGTCGCCAACCCTGCGGCAGTTCCGTGGCGGCAGCCCGCGCCCAGCTCTCGAGCGCGCCGTTCACCAGGCTCAGGCCGGCGCCGCCGATCACGGGCTCTGTGCTGGTGGTGCCGGAGGTGAGCGTGATCGAGCCGCCCGGGCGCAGCACCGCACGGGCGGCCAGCGCCAGGTTCACCTGGCCCATCAGCTTGTCGTGCAGGCCCAGTCCGTACACCGAGGCGTCGATGCCGGCCGGCTGCGCCAGGGCCAGGGGCCCGAAGCGGGCTCGCCCGGCCGTCGAGATCACGGCATCGAGCGGTCCCAGCGCGTGCAATGCCTGCACCAGCGCTGCCGTGTCGGTCAGGTCCAGTTGAAGCTGCTGCGGCTCTTGCGCCGGCTCCAGGCCGGCCGAGATGACCTCGTGCCGGTCTCGCAGGGCGCCATGCACCCAGCGGCCGATCACTCCCCCGGCGCCGACCAGCAGGATGCGCAGTCGCTTGGGGCCTGCCGCATCGTCCGGGCGCTGTGCGCCAGGATGCCCGCCCTGGGCTGCGGTGGGCGCCGTCATGATCCGGGCCGGTGGTCGGCACCGGCGCCTGCGGCTGCTGCATCCGCACCGGGCGGGGCGAAGACCTTTCCGGCCACCGCCCAGTCCTGGGGCTGCACGTCGTTGAACATCACGTAGATGTGCGCCGGGTCGCTCTGGCACAGGCGCGAGACCAGGGCCGTCATCTCGGCGGCCAGTCTTTGTTTGAGCTCGGGGCTGCGGCCGGCGAGCATCTCGACACGAACGATGGGCATGCGGGTGGCTCCTTGCGTGGAAGGGGTAAAGCAGGCGCAGGCCGGCCGACGGCCGGGCGGGGGACGCGGGGGCCCTGGGCGTACATCACTGTCGGCTGCGCAGCGCGGGGTCGAGCGCATAGTCGGCCGGCGCCAGCGCGCCGGGTCTCCCGGCCAGGGTGTCGGCGAGCAGGCGCGCGCTGCCGCAGGCCAGGGTCCAGCCGTAGGTGCCGTGGCCGGTGTTGAGGTAGAGGCCTTCGATGCGTGTGGCGCCGATGATCGGTGTGCCGTCGGCGGTCATCGGGCGCAGGCCGGCCCAAAGCCGATGCTCGCGGCGCGGCAACGGGCCGTAGAGCGCCTCGTACTGCGCCACCAGCTGATGGCAGCGCGAGCGGTCCACGCGCCGGTCATGGCCCACCACCTCGGCCATGCCCGCCAGGCGGACGCTGTTCCCCAGGGGCGCGATGGCAAGCTTGGTGGCGTCGTCGATCACGGCGCGCTGCGGCGCCGGGTGTCCGAGGCCGTGGTCCTGCTCCGCCAGATCGGCGCTGACGCTGTAGCCCTTGACCGGGACGACCGGCAGCCGCAGGTGCGGGTGCAGCATGCGGACGGTATCGACACCAGCGGCAAAGACGAAGGCATCGGCCTCCCAACGTTGCCCCGGGGTGCGCACGGCCCGCAGGCGCTGGCCACCGTGGTCGAGCTCCAGGGCCTCCACGGGCGACCCGGGCACGAAGCGCAGGCCGCGCGCCTGGTTCCAGGCCAGCAGGCCCTGCACGAAGCTTTCGCAGTCGCCGCAGGCGTCGTCGCGAACGAGCAGCCCCCAGGCTGGGCGCCCTTGGCGCGCCAGCGCGGGCTCGAGTGCCAGCACCTGCGCCGGATCGCACCACTGCGCATCGAACCCGAGTGCGCGCAGCGACGCCAGGCGCTGCTGGATCACCTGGTCGGGCGGCGCCTCCCGCAGCAGAAGCAGCACACCCGCCTCGCGCAGGTCGAAAGCCACGCCGGTCTCGGCCGCCACCGCGCGCAGCTCGGCCAGGCTGCACAGGGCCAGCCTCACCATTCGCTGCCGATGTGCTGCGAATCGGTCCGCGCGGCAGTTCGCCAGCAACTCGCGCAGCCAGCGCAGCTGGGCCAGGCTGCCATCCGGGCGCCAGCGAAAGGGCGCCGTGCGATCGAACAAGGCTGCGAGAGCCTGGCGCGGCAGCCCTGGCATCGCCCAGGGTGCGCAGAATGCCGCTGACAGGAAGCCGCCGTTGGCGTGGCTGGTGCCGCTGGCGGCCGTCGGCGCGGCCTCCAGCAGCGTCACATGGTGACCTTCGGCACGCAGGGCGTGAGCCGTGGTGACGCCGATCACTCCGGCGCCGACCACGATCACGTTCTGTGCGCGCACCGGGCCCTCGGCTCGTCCACAGGTGTCACGCAGGCGCAGTATGCGCTGACATACCGTCAGTCGGCGGTGATGTTGAGCTCGCGGATCGTGCGGGTCAGGCGTGTCAGGTCTTCGGCGTTGACCTTGGACAGCAGGTCGGGTGCGCCGCCTGCCGGTCGGGCGCCGAAGGAGGCCATCTTCTCGACGACGTCGGGCAT
>CAIRBF010000420.1 GCA_903876715.1 uncultured beta proteobacterium | reverse complement strand
GTGCGCGCGCACGGTGCTGCGCGGCAATGCGGGCTGCACCTGGTCGTCGGCACCGAGATCGCGCTGTCGCCGCCGGGTGCGGGCGGCCGGGTTGGCATCGGGGTCGGGGTTGGGGATGGGGGCTGCGACAGTGACGTCGGCAGCGACGTTGACGGCGACATTGACAGCGACATTGACAGCGACATTGACAGCGACATTGACGGCGACATTGACGGCGGGCCGGTCGGTGCTGTCGAGGGCGCGGATCTCGCGGGCCACGCTGTGGCGCACGCGGCAGGCCCTGATGCCTTCGACGCCCCGCCGCGCCTGGTGGTGCTGGCGCAGTCGCGCCGCGGTTACGGCAACCTCTCGCACTGGGTGACGCTGGCCCGCCGCCGCGCGCCCAAAGGTCGGTATCTCGCGCTGGCGGCCGATGTCGAGGGCCGCACGCCCAAGGCACCGATGCTGGCCGGCCTGCCCGGCTGCGCCGCGCTGCTGCTGCCGCAGCCGCTGCAGCCCTTCGAGACCGTGTTCGCGCACGCGATGTGGCTGAAGACCTGGTTCGGCCCGCAGCGCGCCTTCATCGCGCTGGAACTGCTGCACGGTCCGCACGACGACGAACTGGCCGACACCGTCGAGCGCGTCTCGCAGGCCACCGGCCTGACGGTGGTGGCCGCCGGCGCGGTGCTGATGCACGCGCGCTCGCGCAAGCCGCTGCAGGACGTGCTGACCGCCACGCGGCTGCGGCGCCCCGTGGCCACCTGCGGCCGCGCCCTCGAGCCCAACGCCGAGGCCCACCTGCGCCCGCGCGCGCGCCTGGCGGCGCTGTACCGTCCCGAGTGGCTCGCCGCCACCGTGGCGCTGGCCGGGCAGTGCGCCTTCTCGCTCGACGAGCTGCGCTACGAGTACCCGCAGGAGATCGTGCCCGACGGCCACACGCCCCCGAGCTGGCTGCGCGCGCTCACCGAGCAGGGCGCGGCGCGGCGCTTCCCGGGTGGGGTGCCGCCGGCGGTGCGCGCGACGATCGAGCACGAGCTCGCGCTGATCGCGCAGTTGAAGTACGAGCCCTACTTCCTGACCGTGGCCGACATCGTCACCTGGGCGCGCGACCGCGGCATCCTGTGCCAGGGCCGCGGCAGCGCCGCCAACTCGGCGGTGTGCTACTGCCTGCACATCACCGAGGTCGATCCCGCGCGCATGAGCGTGCTGTTCGAGCGCTTCATCAGCGCCGAGCGCAACGAGCCGCCCGACATCGACGTCGACTTCGAGCACCAGCGCCGCGAGGAGGTGATCCAGTACCTGTACCGCCGCTACGGCCGCCACCGCGCCGCGCTCGCGGCGGTGGTCATCAGCTACCGGCCGCGCTCGGCGCTGCGCGACGTCGGGCGTGCGCTGGGCATCGACGCCGACCGCATCGACGCCGTCTCCAAGGGCCTGCAGTGGTGGGACGGCAAGGACGTGGACCCCGAGCGCCTGCGCGAGCACGGCTTCGACCCCGAGTCCCCGGTGTGCCGGCGCTGGCTGGCGCTGACGCAACAGCTGCTGGGTTTCCCGCGCCACCTGAGCCAGCACCCCGGCGGCTTCGTCATCGCGCGCGACGACCTGGCGCAGCTCGTGCCGGTGGAGAACGCGGCCATGGAAGGCCGCAGCGTCATCCAGTGGGACAAGGACGATCTCGACGCCCTGGGCCTGATCAAGGTCGACATCCTCGCGCTGGGCATGCTGAGCGCGCTGCGCCGGGCGCTGGATCTCGTGACCTGGAAGCGCGGGCAGAGACCGTCGCCCCCTGTCCGCCCGGGCGCCGGCGCGGCCGATCCGGCGGCGCACGACGCAGCCCCGACCTTCCGCCTGCAGGACATCCCCGCCGAAGACCCCGCCGTCTACGCGATGCTGTCGCGCGGCGACAGCGTGGGCACCTTCCAGGTCGAGAGCCGGGCGCAGATGAGCATGCTGCCGCGGCTGGCGCCGCGCTGCTTCTACGACCTGGTGATCGAGGTCGCGATCGTGCGCCCGGGACCCATCCAGGGCGGCTTGGTCCACCCCTACCTGCGTCGGCGCAACGGCGAGGAGCCCGTCACCTACCCGAGCGACGAGGTGCGCCAGGCGCTGCAGCGCACGCTGGGCGTGCCGATCTTCCAGGAGCAGGTGATGCAGCTGGCCATCCTGGCGGCCGACTTCACCCCCGGCGAGGCCGACCAGCTGCGCCGCGCGATGGCGGCCTGGAAGCGCCGCGGCGGGCTCGGGCCCTTCCACGAGCGCCTGGTCGGGCGCATGGTGGCCAAGGGCTACACGCGCGACTACGCCGAGTCCATCTTCCGCCAGATCGAGGGCTTCGGCGAGTACGGCTTCCCCGAGAGCCACGCGGCGAGCTTCGCGCTGCTGGTCTACGCGAGCGCGTGGATCAAGTGCCACCACCCCGACGCCTTTCTCGCCGCGCTGCTGAACAGCCAGCCCATGGGCTTCTATGCCCCCGCGCAACTGGTGCGCGACGCCCGCGCGCATGGCGTCGAGGTGTGGCCGGTGGACGTGCATGCGAGCGACTGGGAGACGACGTTGGCGGTGCAGGCTGGCGAGGCCGATGAGGCGCGTGAGGCGCTTGAGGCAGGGCAGGCGTGTGAGATCGGCGTGGTCGGTGAGGTCGGTGTGGCGGCGCAGGAAAGGCGGAAAAAGCAGAATAGGCAGGAACGGCATGGGCTCCCACCCGGCGCGGGGTCGCCGCCGTACCCCGTGCGCCTGGGCTTCAGCCGCATCGCCGGGCTGGCGGAGGACGCCGCGCGGCGCATCGTTGCCGCGCGGGGCGCCCGGCCCGGGGAGCCTGGCTTCCAGCCCTTCGCGAGCCCGGAGGACCTGGCGCGCCGCGCAGGCCTGGATGCAGGCGCGCTGCAACTGCTGGCGCAGGCCGACGCTCTGGCCTCGATCAGTGGGCACCGGCACCAGGCCGCCTGGGCGGTGGCCGGGGTCGACACGCGCGCCACGGCGCTGCTGCGCGCCACCCGCACGCACGAGACCGCAGCCGAGCTGGCCGCGCCGCTGCTGGCGCAGGAGACGCTGTCCGACTACCGCGCCACCGGCCTGTCGCTGAAGTCGCACCCGGTGGCGCTGTTGCGCGAGGCCCTCGCCGCCTGCCAAGTGCTGCCGGCGGCGGTGCTGCAGGGCTATCCGCACGGGCGCCTGGCGCGGGCCAGCGGCATCGTCACGCACCGCCAGCGCCCGGGCACCGCCAAGGGCGTGGTCTTCGTCACGCTCGAGGACGAGACCGGCCATGTCAACGTCATCGTCTGGCCCGCCGTCGCGCAGGCGCAGCGCCAGGCCCTGCTGGCCAGTCGCCTGCTCACCGTCTTCGGCATCTGGCAGTGCCAGGGCGAGCCCGGGCGCGAGGTTCGCCATCTCGTCGCGCGCCGTCTCGTCGACCACACGCCGCTGCTGGCCGGATTGGCCACGCGCAGCCGGGACTTCCATTGAGATCGCCGACGACCGGCGCAAAGGCGCCTCACCCCGTCACCTTCGCGATCCCGCCACAATCCCTGTTGTTCACCCCGCCACAGCCGCCTCAGGCCGCCGCCATGCTCTTCCTGTTGTCCCCTGCCAAGACGCTCGACTACGAGACCCCGGTGCCAGCCGCCTTGGCGAAGAAGGCGACCAAGCCCCTGTTCACCGACCGCGCCGCCGAGCTGATCGAGTTGCTGCGGTACAAGACGCCGGCCGAGGTGGCCACGCTGATGGAGCTGTCGGACGCGCTGGCCACGCTGAATGTGGGCCGCTATGCCGCTTGGCAGCGCGAGGCCACGGCCGACAACAGCAAGCCCGCAGTGCTGGCCTTCAACGGCGACGTCTACGAGGGGCTGGACGCCCACACGCTGAAGTCTGCCGATCTGACCTGGGCGCAGGAGCATGTGGTCATCTTGTCGGGCCTGTACGGCGCGCTGCGTCCGCTGGACCGGCTGCAACCCTACCGGCTCGAGATGGGCACGGCGCTGCCCAACGCGCGCGGGCGCGACCTCTACGGCTTCTGGGGCGACACCGTGGCCACCTGGCTTAACGAACGCCAGGCCGGCGAGTCGAACCCGGTGATCGTCAACCTCGCCTCGCAGGAGTATTCCAAGGCCGCGCTGCGCCCGGCGCTGCGCTCACGCGTCATCGACTGCCAGTTCGAGGACTGGAAGGGCGGGCGCTACAAGATCATCAGCTTCTTTGCCAAGCGCGCGCGCGGGCTGATGTGCCGCTGGGTCATCGAGAAGCGCGCGCGCTCGCCGCAGGCGCTGCGCAGCTTCTCGGCCGAGGGCTATGCCCTGGACCCTGCCGCCTCGGCCGAAGACCGGCTGGTATTCCGGCGCCGGCTGGCTGAGGATTGAGGTTCGCAGACCGTACATCACCTTACCGCAAAGGGGCTCGCCATGAATGCTGTCGTCACCCAGGCCGTCACCGAGGAACTGCGCCAATGGATCGTCGCCCAGGCCCAGGCCGGCTGCATGCCCGAGGACGTGGTCAAGGCCATGGTGGCCAGCGGTTGGCACGAAGACGTGGCGGTCCAGGCCCTGGAGCAGACGCTGCGTGAGCACCTGCAGGCGCTGCGTGCGGGAACGGCGGTGTCGCCGGCATTTCAGCCGGGCCAGCCTGAAGCCGGTATGGCGGAGGCGGCGACCGCGGTGCCCGAGCCCACACTGCAAGAGGGCGCCACCGTGATCCTGGCCGACGGCCACCCGGTGCAGGTGCTGATGAGCCTGCGCCTGCCGCGCGTGGTGCTGTTCGGTGGGTTGCTGACCGGCGACGAGTGCGACGCGCTGATCGCGCTCGCGCGCCCGCGCCTGGCGCGCTCGGAGACGGTGGACACGTCCACCGGCGGCAGCGAGGTCAACACTGCGCGCACCAGCGACGGCATGTTCTTCGAGCGCGGCGAGACGCCGCTGATCGACCGCATCGAGCGCCGCATTGCCGCGCTCGTGAACTGGCCGGTCGAGCGCGGCGAGGGCCTGCAGATCCTGCGCTACCGCCCGGGCGCGCAGTACGAGCCGCACCACGATTACTTCGACCCGGCCAAGCCCGGCACGCCGCGCATCCTCGAGCGCGGCGGTCAGCGCGTGGGCACGCTCGTCATGTACCTGAACACCCCCGCGCGCGGCGGCGACACGATCTTCCCCGACGCGGGTCTCAGCGTCGGCCCGATGCGCGGCGGTGCCGTCTTCTTCAGCTACGACCGCCCGCACGCGGCCACCCGCACGCTGCATGGCGGCACGCCGGTGCTCTCGGGCGAGAAGTGGGTGGCCACCAAGTGGCTGCGCGAGCGGACCTTCGCCTGATCCGACCCTGCGTCTGAGCGCAGGTCTTCAGACCTCGAACGCCGCCCCTTGCGCCGGCACGCGCACGGCCCAGCCGAGCTCGTCCTGGATGCGCACGCGCAGCGCGTCGCTCGCCTCGGGGTCGCCGTGGACGACGAAGGTCTGGCGCGGCGGCGCGCGAAAGCCGCGCAGCCAGGCCATCAGCTCGTCACTGTCAGCGTGGCCCGAGAAACCCTCCATGTGGGAGACAGCTGCGCGCACCGGCACGTATTCGCCGTGGATCTTGACCGCGGTGGCGCCGGCCACCAGATGGGCGCCGCGGCTGCCGGCCACCTGGAAGCCGGCGAAGACGATGTGATGGCGCGCGTCCGGCGCCAGGGCCTTCAGGTGGTGCAGCACGCGCCCGCCCGTGGCCATGCCGCTGGCCGAGATGATGACCGCCGGGTAGCGCAGCCGCGACAGGCGTGAGGACTCCAGCGGCGTCGTGACCACGCGCACGCCGTCGAGCAGGTTTTCGATCTCGCCACCGTCCACGCGCAGCAGGTCGCGGTGGCGTCGGTACAGCGCGGTGGCCTGGGTCGCCATCGGACTGTCCAGGAAGATCGGCAACTTCTGCGGCAGCGTGCCGGCGGCCTTCAGCCGCTGCAGCACCAGCAACAGGGCCTGCGCCCGGCCGACCGCGAAGCTCGGCAGCAGCACGCTGCCGCCGTGGTCGATGGTCGAGAGGATGATCTCGCCCAGGCGCCTCGCCGGGTCTTCGGCGGGATGCCGGCGGTTGCCATAGGTCGATTCGACGATCAGCACGTCGGCGCGCGTGATGCGGCGCGGCGGCGGCATCAGCAGGTCGGCGCTGCGGCCGAGGTCGCCCGAGTACACGAGCGTCTCGCGCCCGGCGCGCAACGTCACCGAGCAGGCGCCGAGCAGGTGGCCGGCTGGCGTGAGCTCGATGCGCACGGGATCCTCGCCGGCCTGCGGGCGGCGCGCTCGCGGGCCGGTTGGCAGCTCCGTGCCGTCCAGCGCGTGGGCCAGGCCCGGCTGCAGCGCCCGGATATGCCCGATCGCGCGCCCGGCCTCGGCCGTCGTGTACAGCGGCAGTGCCTTCGCGTGGCGCGAATAGCCCAGGCGGTTGGCACGCCGGGCGTCCTCCTCCTGCAGGTGCGCGCTGTCCAGCAGCATCACCTCGGCCAGGTCGCGCGTGGCCTGCGAGGCGACCACATTGGCGGGCGCGCAGTGGCGCATCAGCACTGGCAGCCAGCCACAGTGGTCCAGATGGGCATGGCTGAGCACCACCGCATCCAGGCCGTGCAGCGTGGGCTCGGGCGGGGCCCAGTTGCGCTCGCGGAAGACCTTGTAGCCCTGGAACATGCCGCAGTCCAGCAGCACGCGCCGGCCCCCCAGTTCCACCAGGTGCCGCGAGCCGGTGACGGTGTCGGCGCCGCCGAGGAAGGTGATGCGCATAGGGCCTCCGGAGGGCGTTCAAGCCGTGGGGCTGTCGTGCCGGGTGACGAGCCGGCCCAGCAGGCGCATGAAGCGTTCGCGATCCTGCGCGGCCAGCGGTTCGAGGATGCGTTCCTGCGCCTTCAGCATGCCCGGCACCGCCTGCTCGAGCACGGCTTCGCCCTCGGGTGTCAGGTGGATGCGGCGCACGCGCCGGTCCTCGGGAGCGGGCTGGCGGCGCAGCAGGCCACGGGCCTCGAGACGGTCGATCACGCCGCCGGTGGTCGAGGTGTCGAAGCTGATGGCGCGCGCCAGCGTGCGCTGGTCCATGCCGGGCTGCTGCTTCGCCGCGGCGAGCGCGGCGAACTGCACCGGTGTCAGGTCCAGCGCCTGCGCCTCCTGCATGAACAACGCAACGGCGATCTGCTGCAGGCGGCGCACCAGATGGCCAGGCTGTCGGGCGAACTCGGGAGGGGCGGGCTGTTCGGTCATGACGCTCGGTTTGCCGCGTCGCGGGGCGGCTGCTACAGTCATTATTCTGAAATTCAGCGTGCTGACAACCTCGCACGTCAACACTGCGGAGCGGCCGTCTGCCGCGCCGACACCATACCTTCTGGAGCGCCATGAGCCACGCTGTCCCGCCCGCCCCGCCCGTCACCGTGCCCGTTGCCGGCACCACCGACGTCTTTCCCGTGCGCCGGATCTACTGTGTCGGCCGAAACTACGCTGCGCACGCGCGCGAGATGGGCTTCGACCCCGACCGCGAGCCGCCGTTCTTCTTCTGCAAGCCGGCCGACGCCATCGTCGTCGCCGCGCCGGGGCAGACGGCCGACTTCCCCTATCCGCCCGGCACCAGCAACGTGCACCACGAGATCGAGCTCGTGCTGGCCATCGGCCGCGGCGGGCGCAACATCGCGGTGGAGCACGCGCTCGAGCACGTCTACGGCTATGCCGTGGGCCTGGACATGACGCGGCGCGACCTGCAGTTCCAACTGCGTGACAAGGGGCGGCCCTGGGACCTGGCCAAGGCCTTCGACCACTCCGCGCCGATCGGACCGTTGCACCCGGCCGCCACGGTGCCCGGCATCCACCAGGCCGCGATCTGGCTGCAGGTCGACGGTGCCGACCGCCAGCGCAGCTCGGTGGCGCACCTGATCTGGTCGGTGGCCGAGACGGTGTCCTGCCTGTCGCAGTACTTCGAGCTCGTGCCCGGCGACCTGGTCTACACCGGCACGCCCGAGGGCGTGGGTGCGGTGCAACGAGGCCAGACGATGCGCGGCGGCATCGACGGCCTGGGTGAGATCAGCGTCCGCGTGGTCTGAAGCTGCCGCTCGGCGCCGGCCGGCCGCCTGCCGGCGCTGCAGGGCGGCCTCCTCCCGAGGGAGCACCTTGCCGGCCGTTGGCCTGCGCCGGGGCCCGCCCGGGGGCGCCCCCCGATCGTCCCTGGCCCTGGCCGGCACCCCGTGGCGCGCCTTGACCACCGCCCGGGCCACGCCCTGAATGGCCGCCACCGCCGCCGCCCCGCCGCGTGCCGCCCACGCCGATCGTCATGCGGCCGAGGACGATGGGCTCGGCCTTTTCGCCGGCCGGCGGCTCGAAGCCGGGGACCGTCTCGCGCGGGATGCTGCGCTTGATCAACTTCTCGATGTCGCGCAGGAAGATGTCCTCGTCGACGCAGACCAGCGACACGGCTTCGCCGGTCGCGCCTGCACGACCGGTGCGGCCGATGCGGTGCACATAGTCCTCGGGCACGTTGGGCATCTCGAAGTTGACGACGTGCGGCAACTGGTCGATGTCGATGCCGCGGGCGGCGATGTCGGTGGCCACCAGCACCTGCAGATCGCCGCTCTTGAAGTCCGCCAGCGCCTTGGTGCGCGCGCCCTGGCTCTTGTTGCCGTGGATCGCCATGGCGCTGATCCCGTGGTCGTTCAGGTATTCGGTGAGCCGGTTCGCGCCGTGCTTCATGCGCGTGAACACCAGCACCTGGTGCCAGTCGCCACCCTTGATCAGGTGCGCGAGCAATTCCTTCTTGCGCTCGCGGCCCACGGGGTGGACCTTCTGCGCGATCGTGTCGGCGGTGGCGTTGCGGCGCGCCACCTCGATCAGCGCCGGCTGGTTCAGCAGCCGGTCGGCCAGGGCCTTGATCTCGTCGCTGAAGGTGGCCGAGAACAGCAGGCTCTGCTTCTGCACCGGCAGGATGGCCAGCACCTTCTTGATGTCGTGGATGAAGCCCATGTCGAGCATGCGGTCGGCCTCGTCGAGGACGAAGATCTCCACGTGCTTCAGGTCCAGCGTGCCCTGCTGGTGGTGGTCGAGCAGGCGCCCGGGGGTGGCCACGAGGATGTCCACCCCCTTGCGCAGTCGGTCGACCTGAGGCTGCATGCCCACGCCGCCGAACATCACCATGCTCGTCAGCGGCAGGTACTTGCCGTAGGTGCGCACGCTCTCCTCGACCTGCGCGGCGAGCTCGCGGGTGGGGGTAAGGATGAGCGCGCGGATGGCGATGCGGCCGCGGGGGTCGCGCTTGCTGCCTTGGGCAGCGAGGCGGTGCAGCATCGGCAGTGTGAAGCCGGCGGTTTTGCCGGTGCCCGTCTGCGCGCCGGCCATCAGGTCGCCGCCTTTGAGCACGGCCGGGATGGCCTGGGCCTGGATCGGGGTGGGGGTGTCGTAGCCCTGGTCGCGCACGGCGCGCAGGAGCGGCTCGGCGAGGCCGAGTTCAGTGAAGTTCATTCGCGGGAAGGCCCGTGTGGAGGGGCCGTGGTTCGCTGCCTGCCGTGAGCCCGGCGTGTGTTGCACGTGGGCCCCACCAGTCCGAAGGCGCGAGGGTCAGGGGAGTGCACCGGGTTCGGCGCTGTCCGGGCGACTGGATGGCCCGAACACCTACATTCTAGGTCACGGGTGGGCCTGCCCGTGTGGCGGAGCCGGCGCCGCAGCCGGCCGCGCACCGGCCTTCAGCCCCAGCCGACCTGGTACGCGGGTTCGACGTCGGCGCCCAGGCGCTGCGATTCCAGCAGCGCCAGGCACACCGCCAGCGTCGCGCGCGACCACGCGCCGCCGTGCGCGGGCGGCGCGCCTTCGCGCCCGACGGCCCAGAGTTCGTCGATCACCTCGGCGCGGGGGACAGCGGGTACCGGCGCCGGCTCGAAGCGGGTGCCGCTGACGTCGATCACCTCGACGCCGCGGGGCGTCAGCCGCAGGTCGGCGCGCTCGCAGCTGACGATGACCGGGCCGAAGTGCTGGCAGGCGTCCGGCGCGCCGGCGGGTGCCGGCTCGTGCAGGCTGCCGCCGAAGTTGCGCTCGGCCTTCAGGGCGGCTTCGGCTGCTTCGGCGGCAGCTGCGCCGTCAGGTCCTGCCGTCTCGAGCACGGACTGCAACCGCGCGCGCGTGCGCTGGTGTGCGCCGGCGGGTTTGGGCCGGCCCATCTCGCCCACGCCCTCCATCAAGGCATCGGTGTCGTAGTGCCCGTAGCCGTTGTAGGTCAGGCTGGCGAAGGCGCCGCCGGCAAAGCCGAGCAGGGCGCTGTAGGCTCCCTCGGTGGGGCGCTGCGGATCCCAGCGGCCGGTGTAGGCGCGCACGCGCTCCACCCGCCCCCCGGCCAGCAGGCGTGCGATGTCGACCTGGTGCGCGGCCTGACTGAAGGCCACCCCGCCGCCGCGCGAGGTGTCCAGTTCCTCGGGCCGCCGTGGGCGGTAGAGGAAGTCGGTGTACTGCATCGCGTGCACCATGCGCACGGCGCCGAAGCGCCCGCTGTCGATCTGGTTGCGCGCGCGCAGCACCGGGGCGTTGAAGCTGTGGCTGTGACCGACGATGAGGTGCGTGCCGGCGCGCTCGCAGGCCTCGATCATGCGCGTGCAGTCCTCCAGGCTCAGCGCCATCGGCTTCTCGACCAGTACGTGCTTGCCGTGGCGCGCGGCCAGCACCGTGTGTTCGGCGTGCATCTGGTGCGGCGTGGCGATGTAGACCCACTCGACCGCGGGGTCGGCGCAGACGGCCTCGGCGTTGTCGTGGGCGCGGCCGCCGAAGTGCGCCGCGAAGGCGGCGCGCGCCCCGGGGCGCGGGTCGTGGGCCGCCACCAGGCGCACGCGCGGGTCCTGCTCGAAAGTCGTCAGCATCAGCGTGAAGGCCCGGCCGAGGCCGATGACGCCCAGTCGCAGAGGGCGCGCGACGATCGCGGGCGCGGATGCCGTGCTCACAGGTCCAGAACCAGCGGGCCGCGCCGCGCGCGCGACACGCAGACCATGATCTGGGACGCCTTCTGCTCGTCCAGCAGCACCAGGTCGCGGTGGTCGGCCTCGCCGCCGAGCAGCCCGGTGCGGCAGGAGCCGCAGGTGCCGCTCTCGCAGGAGCTGGGCACGTTCAGGCCGTGCTCGCGCAGGGCCTGCAGCAGCGTGCGCCCCGGTGGCACGGTCAGGCGCAGGCTGCTGCGCGCCAGCGCCACCTCGAAGGCAGTGTCCTCGGCGTGCGCGGCGGTGTCCGCACCGAAGCTTTCGAAGTGCACGGCCGCCGAGCTCCAGTGCCCCGTCATGTCGCGCACCGCGTCCATCAGCGGCTTGGGGCCGCAGCAGTAGACATGCAAACCCGTGACGCTGCCGGGCTTCTCGAGCAGCGGCCAGAGATCGAAGCTGCGTGCCGGGTCTGCGCCGTCGTGGTGCAGCGTGACGTGATGCGCGAATTCGGGGCCGCGCAACTCGTCGAGGAAGGGCGTGGACGCTTCGTCGCGCGTCAGCACCACCAGGCGGAACCTCCGTGTGCCCTCGGCCCGCAAGGCGCGCGCCATCGCCATCAGCGGTGTCAGGCCGATGCCGCCCGCCACCAGGAGCAGGCTGCGCGCGCGCGCGTCGAGTTCGAACTGGTTCTGTGGCGCGCCGATCTCGAGCAGATCGCCCTCGCGCACCTCGTCGACCAGGCTGCGGGAGCCGCCGCGTCCCGTGGCTTCACGCTTGACGGCGATGCAGTAGCGCTCGCGTTCGGACGGGTCGTTGCACAACGAGTAGTGGCGCTGCTCGCCCGAGGGCGTCTTGACGCGCAGGTGCGCGCCCGCAGTGAAGGGGGGCAGTTCGGCGCCGTCGGGCGTCCGCAACTCGAACAGGCGGATGTCACGGGCCGCGCGTTCCGCGCGTGCGACGCGCACGATCAGGGGAGTGTTCTGCGTGGACATGGGGGTCGTGGGGGAGCAGGCCTGGACGGCGGTTCGCTACAGTCACGGGTTTCCCGCCTCGACACCAGGACATACGCGCTGGCCCATTATCGAGCAAGCCTGCCTGGGCGCTGCTGCGCCGACGGCCGCAGCCCCGGCCCCTGTTTCACACCCGAGGATCCCTCATGCAACGCAGAAACCTGATCGCCCTAGCTTGCGCCGCCGGCGCCTTCCTCGCCTCGGTCACAGGCCTGGCCCAGGCTCAGGCCCCATGGCCGAGCAAGCCGGTGAAGTTCATCGTGCCCTATGCGCCGGGCGGCCTGCCCGACACCGTGGCGCGCGTGGTCGCGCAGCGTCTGACCGAGCGCCTGGGCCAGAACGTCGTGGTCGAGAACAAGCCGGGCGGCAACGGGGTGGTCGCCTGGCAGGCGCTGCAGCAGAGCAGCCCTGGCGACGGGCACGCCTACATCGTGTCCGACGGCTCCATGCTGTCGATCACGCCGCTGGTGAACAAGTCCATGCCCTACCGCTATGGCGTGGACATCCTGCCGGCGGCACTGATCGCGCGCTCGCCGCTGTTCGTCGTCGCGCACCCGAAGACCGGGGTCAACACCTTCCAGGAGTTCGTCGCCCTGGCGCGGTCCAAGCCGGGCGAGTTCGCCTATGGCTCCTCGGGCATCGGCAGCACCCACCACCTGACGATGGAGGCGCTGAAGGCTGCGCTCAACCTCGACATCCGCCATGTGCCCTACCGGGGCTCGGGCCAGTCGACGCCGGCACTGATCGGCGGGCAGGTCGAGTTCTCGGTCGCAGCGCTGCCGTCGATGGCCGGTTTCGTGAAAGGCGGGCAGGCGCGGGTGCTGGCGAGCAATGCCGCCACTCGCTCCAGCCAGGCGCCCGAGATCCCGACCATCGCCGAAACGATTCCCGGCTTCGATTTCGCCGTCGTCATCGGCGCGATGGCCGCGGCGGGCACGCCCCAGGCCGCCATCGACCGCCTCAGCCGCGAGATCGCCGAGGTGGTCAAGCACCCCGAGGTGGTGCGCGTCTTCCAGGCCCAGGCTATCGACGGCTTGGGCGCCGGCCCGGCCGAGTACGGACGGGTGATCGAGCGCGAGAACGAGGCCATGGCGCGCGCGGCGCGGGTGGCCAGCCTGAAGGCCGAGTGAGGACGCGGCAGCGATGATCAGCGCGCAGGACAACGACTTGCTGTGCCGTGTTACCGGCGACGCGACGATGGGTCAGCTCATGCGTCGGCACTGGACGCCGGTGTGCCTCCTCGAGGAGGTCGCCGAGCCCGATGGTGCACCGGTGCACGCACGCGTCTATGGCGAGGACCTCGTCGTTTTTCGTGACAGCGACGGCCGGCTCGGTGTGCTGGAGGAGCAGTGCCCGCACCGCCGTGCCTCGCTCGTCTACGGCCGCAACGAGGAAGGCGGTCTGCGCTGCCTGTACCACGGCTGGAAGTTCGACGTCGAGGGCCGCGTGCTCGAGATGGTCTCGGAGCCGGCCGCCAGCGCCCTGTCCGAGCGCGTGCAGCACCGTGCCTACCCGGTGCAGGAGTGGGGCGGCATGGTGTGGGCGTGGTTCGGCGCCGCCGACGCGGTGCCGCCCTTCGTGCCACCACCCTGGGCGCCCAGGGCCGATGCGCGCGTCAGCATTGCCAAGGTGCTGCTGCCTTGCAACTGGGCCCAGGTGCTGGAGGGCGCCATCGATTCCGCGCACAGCTCCAGCCTGCATTCCTCGGACTTCGTGCCGGCGCGGGTGGATGGGGCCAAGGCCACCGCGCAGTTGTGGCTGCGCCCGTCGACGGACAAGGCGCCGCGGCTGCAGGTGATGGCCGCCGAATGGGGCTTCCGCTACGCCGCCATCCGGCGCCCGATCCAGAACGCCGCCACGCATGATTACGTGCGCTCCTCGGTGTTCGTGGCGCCGTACACGGTGCTGATCCCGCCGAACGACCAGTACAACGTGGCGAACGTGAACGTGCCGATGGACGACACGAACACAGCGTTCTACTTCATCGCCTGGGGCCACCCCTCGCGCACGCCCGAGACCGAGACCTGGCGCCGCTTCCTGCGGCAGACGGTGGGGGTCGACCTGGACGAGCGCTACCGACCGCTGCGTACGCACGACAACCGCTTCTGGCAGGACCGCGCAGCGATGAAGGCGGGCAACTTCACCGGCATCAGCGGCTTTCCGAACCAGGACCTGGCGATGTGGGTCAGCATGGGCCCGGTCGCCGACCGCAGCCGCGAGCGCCTGGGGGCGAGCGACCTGGCGATCGTCGAATTCCGCAAGAAGATGCTCGAGGCCGCGAGCGCCTTTGGGGCCGGCGGCCCTGCCGTGGGCACCGGCGCCCTGGCTGCGCCGCCGGGCACCTGCGCCTTTCAGGCCATCGTGCCCAAGAGCGCGGACTGGCGCGAGCACCCGGTGGCGCCGGTCTGGGGCGAGCCCGCCGCGGCGGGCACCTTCGAGCCCTCCTACGCCGTCAAGGCCTGAACCAGAGCACACGCATGGCCAAGCTCCAGCTTTCCGTCGCCATGGGCGACTACGATCGCACCCGCGCTCTGCTCGACGGCCGGGTGCAGATCGACGGCGTCGATCCGGTCTACATGACCCTGTACCCCGAGGAGATGTTCTTCCGCGCCATGCGCGGGCGCGAGTTCGACATCTGCGAGCTCTCGTTCTCGAGCTACACGGTCAAGACGGCGCAGGGTGACTGTCCCTACGTGGCGGTGCCGGTGTTCCTGTCGCGCGCCTTCCGCCACACCTCGATCTACGTGCGCAAGGACCGCATCCGCCGCCCCGAGGACCTGAAGGGCCGGCGCGTGGGCCTGCCCGAGTACCAGCTCAGCGCCAACGTCTGGGCGCGCGCGCTCCTGCACGACGATTTCGGCGTCGCGCCCGAGGACGTGACCTGGGTGCGCGGCGGCATCGAGACCCCGGGCCGTCCGGAGAAGATCGCGCTGAAGCTGCCGCCCGGCGTGCGGCTGGAGAACGCGCCCGAAGGTACCACCATCACCGAACTGCTGGACCGCGGCGAGATCGATGGCTTCATGGCCCCGCGCCCGCCGGGCCCGCAGGCGCTGGCGAACCCGAACGTGGGCTGGCTGTTCGACGACCCGACGGCAGTGGCCAAGGACTACTACCGCCGCACCGGCATCTTCCCGATCATGCATGTGGTGGGTGTGCGCAAGACGCTGGCCGAGCAGCACCCCTGGCTGCCGGGCGCCGTGTTCAAGGCTTTCACGCAGGCCAAGGCGGCGGCGCTGGAGGCGCTGTCAGACACCTCGGCCACCAAGGTGACGCTGCCTTTCGTGGAAGAGCAGTTGAAGGCCGCGCGCGAGACCCTGGGCGAGGACTTCTGGTCCTACGGCGTGGCGCGCAACCGCGCCACGCTCGAGACCTTCCTGCGCCACCACCACGCTCAGGGCTTGTCGTCGCGCCGTCTGGCGGTGGAGGAGATCTTCCACCCAGCCACCTACGAGACCTATTCGATCTGAGGCCCCTTCGTCCATGAGCCCCTCCCACGCCGACAGCGCGGCTGCGCCCGCGCTGCAAGCCCCCCCGCCCGAGGCGGTAGCCGCCGACGTGAAGCGCGCTCTCGACGAGGACGTGGGCAGCGGCGACCTGACCGCCGCGCTCGTGCCGGCCGAACGCCAGGCCCTGGCCACCATCGTCTGCCGCGAGGCGGCCGTGATCTGCGGCGAGCCCTGGGTGACCGAGGTGCTGCGCCAGCTCTCGCCCACCGCGCAGGCCACCTGGCACGTGCGCGACGGTCAGCGCTGCACGCCGGGGCAGAAGATCGTCGAGATCCGCGGCTCCGCGCGCGAGCTGCTCACCGCCGAGCGCACCTGCCTGAACTTCCTGCAGACGCTGAGCGCGGTGGCCACCAAGACGGCGCGCCACGTGGCCGAGGTGCAGGGTACGCACGCTGCCATCCTCGACACGCGCAAGACGCTGCCGGGGCTGCGCCTGGCCGAGAAATACGCGGTGCGCTGCGGCGGCGGCAAGAACCACCGCATGGGCCTGTACGACGCGATCCTGATCAAGGAGAACCACATCGCCGCCGCCGGCAGCCTGACGGCCGCCTTCCGCGCCGCGCAGGCGGTGGGCCCGCGTGCGAGCTTCATACAGGTGGAGGTGGAGACGCTGCGCCAGTTGAAAGAAGCGCTGGACGCGGGCGTGACGATGGTGCTGCTGGACAACATGCCGCTGGAGACCATCCGCGAGGCCGTGCGCATGGCCGGCGGCCGCTGCAGCCTCGAGATCTCCGGCGGCGTGACTTTCGAGACCCTGCGCGCCTGCGCCGAGACCGGCGTGGACCGCATTTCGGTGGGCGCGCTGATCAAGGACGTGAAGGCGGTGGACTTCTCGATGCGCTTCGCGCAGCGGCCGGTGGAGGCGGCGGCCTGACGGTCGCAGCCCTGTTCCCAGACCCCAACCCCGACAGGAGAGGTGGTGTCAGCCGTAGCGTCGCTGACTCCCGGTCTCGCACCGGCGCCCTTCGCGGTTGCTGTCGCAATGGCATGCGAGGCCGTCACCGACGGCTGACCTCATGCATCAAGAAATTCTTTCATTCTGGTTCCACGAACTCAAGCCACCTACGAGACTGATGCGATCTGAGCGTCGTACAGGGGCCGGTCGGGTCCACTGCACGGCTGCCGGCCCCACAGCATGCGGATAGAGAAGCTCGCGCAGCATCGACACCTGATCGATACCCTCGCGGAGACTCTTCACTCCGCCTGGGGCGAGCTGCCCCCTTGGTCTGATCGGCGCGCGATCCGTGCGCGGCTGGAGAGCGGCGCGTCTGCGTCGGTGTTCCCGCACACGGTGGTCGCGATCGACGACCACGACGCAGTGGCGGCGACGGGATCGCTCAAGCTCGACGAGCTTGCGCACCACGCCGACAAAAAGCACTGGCTGGGCGAGATCTTCGTGCTCGAAGAGCACCGGCGCCAGGGCCTGGGTTCCCGCGTCACGACGGCCTTGACGGCCCATGCCTTTGGACACGGGGCGAGCGCGCTCTACCTCTACACCCCCGATCAGCAGCGCCTGTACGCGCGATTGGGCTGGCGGGAGATCGGAGCAGAACACGTGAACGGTGAGCTCGTGTCCCTCATGGTCCGCAGGCCTGACGACGCCTGAGGTGCTGATGCCGCGACTGGCGTCGACCGCATCTCGGCGGTCGCGCTGGATAAGGGCTTGTAGGCAGCGGCCTCGTCGCCGCGCCTTGCGCAGCGGCCGGCATGACGCATCGATGCCGTAACATCATTGACGAGAGTGTCGGGCAGGCCCTGGCCTGTCGGTCGGGCTTTTCGGCGCCTGAGATCCACCACCCATCCACGGTACCCCCCAGCCTTGACCCGATGCATCAGCAAGTCATCGCCTTCTGGTTCCATGAACTTCAGCCCGCGCAGTGGTGGCGGGTCGATCCGGCGCTCGACGCGGCGATCCGCGACCGCTTCGGCCGAACACTGGAGTCCGCCAAGGCTTGCGAGCTGTACCCCTGGCGTGCAAGCCCCGAGGGGCGGCTTGCGGAAGTGATCGTTCTGGACCAGTTCTCGCGCAACATCCACCGGGGCACGCCTGCGGCCTTCGCCGCAGACCCGTTGGCACTGGCACTGGCGCAGGAGGCGGTGTCCCTCGGTGCTGATCAAGCGCTCCCGCTCCACCACCGTGCCTTCCTCTACATGCCGTACATGCACAGCGAGTCCGTCGTCATCCATGGCTTGGCCGAGCAACTGTTCACGGCTTCCGGGCTGACCGACAACCTGAAAGCCGAACTCCGGCACAAGGACATCATTGCCCGCTTCGGACGCTACCCTCACAGGAACGCCATCCTCGGCCGGCCATCCACGCCGCAGGAAGAGGCATTTCTGAAGGAACCCGGCTCGAGCTTCTGACACCGATGAAGAAAAGAACCTTCCTGCTATCCGGGCTGGGCCTGGCGGGTGCGCTGGTCGTCGGCTGGGGCGTCATGCCGGCGCGATCGCGGCTGCATGGCGCGCGGCCGCTGCCGACCACCGAGGGCCAGATCGCGCTCAACGGCTGG
>CAIRBF010000419.1 GCA_903876715.1 uncultured beta proteobacterium | reverse complement strand
CGCTGCAGGCCTTCGAGGAGTTCGGCGGCGCTGCCGCCTGAACGCGCCGGACCTTTCCCACGGACTCATCCCGCATGACCGTCTCCCGATACCACCCCGCCCTCGTGGTGCTGCACTGGCTGCTGGCCCTGATGCTGATGGTGGCCCTGGCCATGGGCAGCCTGGTGCTGGAGAAGCTGCCCAACACCGACCCCGAGAAGATCACCGCCTTGCGCGGACACATGATCGCCGGCGGCCTGGTCGCGCTGCTGATGCTCGCGCGTCTTGTCGTGCGCCTGCGCACCGCCCACCCGCCGGCCCTGTGCACCGGTATCGCCTGGGCCGACCGCCTGGCCGGGCCGGCACACGCGCTGCTGTACGGGCTGGTGTTCCTGATGGCCGCCAGCGGTATCGCCCTGTCGCTGACCACCGGGCTGCCGCAGGTGGTCTTCCTGGGCCAGGGGGCGCTGCCGGCCAGCTTCGACGGCCTGACACCGCGGGCGGTGCACGGCGTCGCCTCGAAGCTGCTGCTGCTCGCGATCGCGCTGCACATCGGCGCCGCGCTGTACCACGCCCTCGTGCGGCGCGACGGCATCATGGCGCGGATGGGCCTGGGCAGGCGCTGAGCGCGCCGGCGGCCGGGCTGATGACGGCCCTCCCGGCGCGGATCCAGGCTCAGTGCAGCTTGACCCGCGGCTCGGTGCGCCGCGTCAGCAGGCGCGAGGTCGAGCCCAGGGCTGTCTTCCACAGTCCGTGCAGCGCCAGCTCGTGCATCTTGTACAGCGACAGGTACATGGTGCGTGCGAACAGGCCCTCGACCCAGAGGTTGCCGCCGACCAGCCCACCCATCAGGTTGCCCACGGTGGAGTATTCGCCCAGCGACACCAGTGAGCCGAAGTCGCGGTAACGCCAGGGCTGCAGCGGCTGGCCGCGCAGGCGGCGCTGCAGTTGGCGGATCAGGTGCGAGGCCTGCTGATGCGCGGCCTGCGCGCGTGGCGGGACCGTGCGGCCTTCGTGGCCCAGCCAGGGAGCGGCGGCGCAGTCGCCGATGGCGAAGATGTGCTCGTCGCGCGTGGTCTGCAGCGTGGGCGTGACGACGAGCTGGTTCAAGCGGTTGGTCTCCAGGCCCGCCAGGTCTTTCAGGAAAGGGGGCGCCTTCACGCCCGCGGCCCACACCACGAGCTCGGCCGGGATGCTGCTGCCGTCGGCGAACTCGATCGCACGTTCGCGCACCGCGGTGACGCGCGCGCCAGTGTGCACCTGCACGCCCAGGCCCTGCAGCAGGCGGTGGGCGGCGGCGGCGACACGCTCGGGCAGCGCCGGCAGGATGCGCGGCCCGGCCTCGATCAGATGCAGCCGGATGTCGCGCTCGGGGTCGATGCGCTCGAGCCCGTAGGAGACCAGCGTGCGCGTGGCCTTGCGCAGCTCGGCGGCCAGCTCCACGCCCGTGGCGCCGGCGCCGATGATTGCCACCTGCAGCTGGTGCGGCTGCAGCGGCGCGGCCTGCACGTGAGCGCGGATGCAGGCGTCCACCAGCCGCCGCTGGAAGCGCTGCGCCTGCTCCGGCGTCTCGAGCGCGATCGCGTGCTCGGCCACGCCCGGCGTGCCGAAGTCGTGTGTCTGGCTGCCGACCGCGATCACCAGCGTGTCGTAGCCGCGCGTGTAGGGCGGAGTGATCCGGCGGCCGTCCTCGTCGACCGCCGGCGCCACGTGGACGAGCCGGCGTTCGCGGTCCAGGCCCTCCATCGCGCCCAGGCGGTAGCGGAAGCCGTGCCAGCGCGCCTGGGCCAGGTAGCTGGTGGCGTGCTCGTGCAGGTCGGCGCTGCCGGCGGCGATCTCGTGCAGGTGCGGCTTCCAGAAGTGGGTGCGCGCCTTCTCGATCAGCGTGACGTGGGCGCGGCCGCGGCAGCCGAGAAGGTCGCCCAGGCGCGTGACCAGCTCCAGCCCGCCGGCCCCGCCGCCGACGACGACGATGCGGTGCGTGCCGGGCTTGACGTCGCCGGGGTAGACCTCGGCGGAGGGCTCGGGGTGCGGGGTGTCCATGTCGTTGCCTGCCAGCGTGGGTCTGGGGTCAGGTACCACGCAAGGTCCGGGCCAGCAGGGCGCGCGGCCTCTGCGCGACAGCAGCCCGGCCCGATCGGCAGTGCGCCGGGCAGGCGGAACCCTTGGTCAAGGAAGGGGACCGGCGCATCGTGAGGGGCGGATGTCTCCCGGGCGGGGAGGAGGTGACGGCGCAAGATCGCGGTTCTCCCCGACGCTGCGCCGCACCGCCTGCGGCCGGGCGCGGCATCAGAACCCGTGCCCTCAACCCAACCATGCGGGCACCTCGCCCGCGAGCGCCTGCTTGCGCGGAGTCGCCTGGCCGAGCAGTGCGAAGCCGAGCGCACGGCCTGTGCTGTCGCGGAACACGGCCTCGACGCCGGCATCGTCCCCCGCTACCTGCCAGGCCCCGGCGGCGCCCTGCAGCGGCGGGCAGACCACCGTCGGGCAGGCGGGGGTCTTGACCGTCACCGGCATGGCCGGGTAGGCCACCGGCGTGGGCGTGCCGGCCAGCGTGGCGCCGAGGGCGCGGGCCTGCGCCATCAGCGGCATCACATAGGGCAGGTTGAGGCCTTCGACCTCGGCGCAGTCGCCGACCGCGTGCACGTGAAGTGCCGAGGTGGCGAGCAGCCGGTCGACGGCGACGCCGCGGTTCACCGCCAGGCCCGCCGCGCGCGCCAGCGCGGTGCGCGGCGCCAGGCCGACGGCCGACAGCACCAGGTCGGCGCCTAGCGTACTGCCGTCGCTGAGCGTCAGGCGCAGCCGTTCCGCCGCGTCGGCCTCCGGTGCGGCGTCCACGCGCTGCACCGACACGCCCATCCGGAAGCCGACGCCGGCCGCCTCGAGCCGCGCGCGCAGGAAGGTGCTGCCGGCCTCGGGCAGCAGGCGCGCCAGCGGCCGGTCGGCCAGGTCCAGCACGACGGCGCGGATGCCGCGCGCCAGCAGGTCGTTGGCGAACTCGCAGCCGATCAGCCCGCCGCCCAGCAGCGCGACGCTGCGCACGCCGTCCAATGCGGCGGCGAAGCGGGCGTAGTCGTCGAGGTCATTGACCGAGCGCACGGTGTCGGCGGCGTTGCCTGCCAGCGGCAGGCGGATCGGGTCGGCGCCCAGGGCCAGCACCAGATCACGCCAGGCCTGCGTGCGGCCGTCGGCCAGCGTGAGCGTGCGCGCGCCGGTGTCGATCGTGGCGACTTCGGCCTGCGCCAGCACCGTGGCGCCGACCTCGGCGGCCATCTTGTCGGCGGGCTTCATCAGCAGCGCCTGCGCCGACTTGTTGGCCGCCAGGGCGTTGGACAGCATGGGCTTGGAGTAGAAGCCCGCGCCGTCGCGGCTGACGACGACCAGCGGGGTCTCCTTGTCGTGGCGGCGGAACTCGCGCGCGGTGTTCCAGCCGGCCAGGCCGGAGCCGACGATGACGACGGGCGGGCTCGTGCTCATCACGCCGCGCCGCTCAGAGCTCGACCATCTCGAAGTCGGCCTTGCTCACGCCGCACTCGGGGCAGGCCCAGTCGGCGGGCACGTCGGCCCACAGCGTGCCGGGGGCGATGCCGTCCTCGGGGCGACCGGCGGTTTCGTCGTAGATGAAGCCGCAGACGATGCATTGATAGGTCTTCATGGGATCTTCCTTCGGTGTCAGGGATGCTCAATCGTATGACGCCGGACGGCGGGTCGCCCGGCGCGCGCCAGGCGAGGCTCAGGCCGTGATCTTGTCCAGCGTGGCCTTGTAGTGATTCGCGTGCCGCTCCTCGACCTTGGCCAGCGCCGCGAAGCGCTTGGCCGCTTTCTCCAGCACGGCCTGGAACCGCTGCGCGTGCTCGCGCGACTCGGCGATCTGCGCGTCGATCTCCTGCACCGCGGCGTCCCGGCCCTCGGCCACGGCGGCGTGGCGGAACGAGGGGTACATCTCGGTGTACTCGTAGGTTTCGCCCTGGATGGCGAGTTCGAGCGCCTTGGCCGGCGTCACGCGCGCGGCCGGGAACAGCAGGTCGGCATGGCCGAAGGCGTGCAACAGCTCCTGTTCGGCCGTCTGCTCGAAGACGCGGGCCGTGGCCTCGTCACCGGTGGCGCGGCACAGCTTGGCGAAGTAGCGGTACTTGATGTGCGCCATCGACTCGCCGGCGAAGGCGGCCTCGAGGTTCTTGATCGTGACCGAGGCGGGATCGTGGAAGGGGGTGCTCATGCGGCTCTCCTGGGGAGTGGTGTGTCGATGCACAGCAGTCTAGGAAGCGGCTGGAAATAAAGATAGCCAATCGTGTTTATGGCATCGATAGCAAAAGACGTCCCGTTGGGCGTCTTCCGTCGTTTGCCGTCGCAGCAGGCGAGCGGGCGCTGGCGCAGACGCGCTGCGTCGCCCGCCTGCGGTCACTTGAATCCGACCCGGTCGAGCATCTGCTGCACCCGCGCCTGGTTCATGCCCACGGCGCTGACCGGCACGAGCTCGCTCTTGAAACTGCCGCCGCTCATGGCCTTCAGCGCCGGGTTGTCGAAGCTCAGGCCCTGGGCCGCAGGCCACTCGTTGTTGCCGTTCGCAAAGTGCCGCTGCGCCTCGGGGCTGGCCAGGTACTCCAGGAACTTCACCGCTGCGGGCACGTTCTTCGAGTGCCGCGCCACCGCGCCGCCTGCGACATTGACGTGCGTGCCCCAGCTCGACTGGTTAGGGAACACGATGCCGATGCGCTCGGCCACGGCGCGGTCCTCCGGGCGGTTGGAGCGCAGGATGCGCGCGAGGTAGTAGGTGTTGGACAGCGCGACGGTGCATTCGCCCGCGGCCACGGCGCGGATCTGGTCGGTGTCGCCGCCCTTGGGCGCGCGCGCCAGGTTGGCCACCAGGCCCTTGAGCCAGGCCTCGGTGCGTTCGGCCCCGATGTGCTCGACCATGGCGCCGAACAGGCTCAGGTTGTACGGGTGCGAACCCGAGCGCACGCACAGCCGGCCCTTGTGCTTCGGGTCGGCCAGCTTCTCGTAGGCGTCGACGTCGGCGCGCTGCACGGCGACCTTGTCGTAGACCACGACCCGGGCACGCGTGGACAGGCCGAACCAGGCGGTGCGGCCGTCGCCCGTGGGCTTGGCGCGCAGCTGCGCCGGGATGGCCTGCTCCAGCACCGCGGACTTCACCGGCAGGAACAGCCCGTCAGCCTCGGCGCGCCACAGGCGCGCCGCGTCCACCAGCAGCACCACGTCCGCCGGCGAAGCCTGGCCCTCGGTGCGCAGCCGCGCCAGGATGCCGGCGTCGTCGGCGTCCACGCGCTGCAGGCGGATGCCGGTGGCCTGGGTGAAGCCCTCGTAAAGGGCTTCGTCGGTGGGGTAGTGGCGGGCCGAGTAGATGCTGAGCACGGCGCTTTGCGCCTGCGCCGCGCCGGCCAGCAGCAGTGCCGCGGCGGGCAGCGCCAGGCGGCGCAGCAGCCCGGTGACCCGTCCGAGGCCCGGGTGGGAGGCGACCGCGGTGGAACGGTTCATGGTCGGCGCAGGGGTCGGGTGAGACATCGGGGGCTTCCTTTACAAGGATGTCGGTGTCGGCGGGGCGCGAACCGGCTCGGGTGAGGCTGCGTGCAGCGTTCCCGCCGGAGGCATGCTTGAAGCGACATGCATGGCACTATAGCAAATGAGAAGCATTCTTATTTGATACGTGTCAAGGCGATCAAGGTGGCGCGCGCTGGCGCCCCCGATGTGCAACGGGCCGGCGGCGCCCCGACAATCCTGTCGATGCTGCACTTCGAACTCCTGCGCACCGAGGGCCATGCGCGCCGTGCCCGACTGCGCCTGAACCACGGCGTCGTCGAGACGCCGATCTTCATGCCCGTGGGCACCTACGGCACGGTCAAGGGCGTGATGCCGCGCTCGCTGCGGGAGATGGGCGCGCAGATCATCCTGGGCAACACCTTCCACCTGTGGCTGCGCCCGGGCCTGGACGTGCTTCGCCGCTTCGGCGGGCTGCACCGCTTCGAGCGCTGGGAGCGTCCCATCCTGACCGATTCCGGCGGCTTCCAGGTCTGGTCGCTGGGCGAGATGCGCAAGATCACCGAGGAGGGCGTGCGCTTCGCCTCGCCGGTCAACGGCGACAAGCTCTTCCTCACGCCCGAGGTCAGCATGCAGATCCAGACGGTGCTGAACTCCGACATCGTGATGCAGCTCGACGAGTGCACGCCTTACGAGACGAAGGGCGTGCCGACCAGCGAGCGCGACGCGCGTGCATCGATGGAGCTGAGCCTGCGCTGGGCGGGCCGCAGCCGGGCCGAGTTCGAGCGGCTGGGCAACCCGAATGCGCTGTTCGGCATCGTGCAGGGTGGGGTGTATCCGCATCTGCGCACGGCCTCTGCCGAAGGATTGAAAGCCATCGGATTCG
>CAIRBF010000418.1 GCA_903876715.1 uncultured beta proteobacterium | reverse complement strand
TGTTGAGATCCTTCACGATCTCGAAGACCTCTTCCACGATCTGCGGCGCCAGGCCCATCGAGGGTTCGTCGAGCAGCACCATCTTCGGGTTGGCCATCAGCGCGCGGCCGATCGCACACATCTGCTGCTCGCCGCCAGAGGTGTAGGCGGCCTGCGAGCCGCGCCGCGTCTTCAGCCGCGGAAAGTAGTTGTAGACCTTCTCCAGCGTCTGCGCGACCGCGGCCTTGCCGTCCTTGCGCGTGTAGGCGCCGGTCAGCAGGTTCTCCTCGATCGTCAGGTGGGCGAAGCAGTGCCTGCCCTCCATGACCTGGATCACACCGCGCTCGACCATCTCGGATGTCGACAGCTTCTCGATGCGCTCGCCGCGCAGCTCGATCGAGCCCTTGGTGACCTCGCCGCGCTCGCCCGCAAGCAGGTTGCTCACTGCGCGCAGCGTCGTGGTCTTGCCCGCCCCGTTGCCGCCGAGCAGGGCCACGACCCGGCCCTCGGGCACCTGCAGCGAGACGCCCTTGAGCACCAGGATGACGTGGTTGTAGATGACCTCGATGCCGTTGACGTTGAGGAGGGTGTTGCTCATGGGCGTGCCTGGGTGTGCCTTGTCCTAGCGTCGCGCGCGGCGCTAGGACAAGGGCCCCTTGCGGGGCCTTTGCGGCTGAGGTGCTGGGCCTGATCAGGACTGGCAGTCCTGGGGGGTGCGCCGGGTGAGCTTCTTCTCGGTTGCATAACGGTCGGCCGAGGCGCGGACCATCGGCTTGATGATCTGCTCATCGGCCTGCAGCCAGTCGGACGCCCACGTGAATTTGCCGCCATCCCAGGTGTGGACCCGCGCCCAGGCCGAGCCCATGTGATCGGCGCAGCTGGTGGAGACCGGCCGCATCACGCCCTTGAATCCGAGCGCGTCCAGCTTGGCTTGCGTCAGGTTGAGGTTCTCGTAGCCCCAGCGCGCCTGCTCGCCGGTCACGACCTTGCCCTTGCCGAAACGCTCCTGGGCAGCTCGCACGCCTTCGACCGCCAGCATGGCGCCGACGACACCGCGCATGTACAGCACCTGGCCGACCTCCTCCTTCGGTCCCGTGCCCTGGCCCTTGGCGTGGACCTTGTCCAGGATCTCCTTGACGACCTGAGATTGCAACTCGGCGCCATGCTGCATCATCACGGCGTTGTAGCCCTTGGCCGCCGCACCGATGTCGCGCAGGTCGGGTTCGGCGCCCGACCACCACGTGCCGAACATCTTCTCGCGCGGGTAGCCGGTGGCCACCGCCTCCTTGATCGCCGTCGGGGTCATGACGCCCCAGGTCTGCATGACGACGTAGTCAGGGCGCTGCTGCCGCACCTGAAGCCAGATGGCCTTCTGTTCGACGCCAGGGGCCGGCACCGGCAGAAGCTGCATCTCGAATCCGTGCATCTTGCTGCGCTCGGTGATGATCGGCAGCACCTCCTTGCCGAACGGGCTGTCATGGTAGACAACCGCGATCTTCTTGCCACGCAGCTTGTCCCAGCCGCCTTCCACCTTCGCGATGTGCTGCAGCACCACGTCGCCGGCCACCCAGTAGTGGCCGATCAGGGGGAAGTTCCACTTGAAGACATTGCCGTCGGCACTGTCGCTGCGGCCGTAGCCCGAGGTGATCATCGGAATCTTGTCGGCCGGGATCTTCTCGGTCAGGGCAAAAGTGATGCCTGTGGACAACGGCTGGAACACCGTGGCCCCACCGTGCTTGCCTTTCAGGCGCTCGTAGCATTCGACGCCGCGGTCGGTGGCGTAGGCGGTTTCGCACTCTTCGACCAGCGTCTGGACGCCGTTGATGCCGCCACGGACGTTGACCAGCTTCATGTAGTCGGCGTATCCATTGGCGAACGGTGTTGCGTTCGGCGCCACCGGACCGGTACGGCCGGTCAGGCTGGGGAAGAACTGGACCTTGGCCTGAGCCAGCGCGGCGCCGCTGGCCAGCAGGGCGCTGGTGCCCGCCGCTGCCAGCGCTGCGGCCATTGCGATCGATCTGAAATTCATCGTTGCCTCCAGGGGGTTGGAAATCAGGCGGCACTCGTCAGTGCCCTTGGGGTCGTCAGGCCCGTCGGCCTTGGCATCAAACCGTGCGTGGGCGTCAATGCGGGAAGGGCCACAGCCTCATCTTCTCCTTCGCCGTCGACCACAGGCGTGCCAGCCCGTGAGGCTCGACGATGAGGAAGAAGACGATCAGCGCACCGAAGATCATCAGCTCAGAATGGGCCACCATGGCCGTGCTGATCTCCACGCCGAACAGGCTGCCGACCGCAGGCAGGAACTGGTTCAGGAAGATCGGGAGCACGACGATGAAGGCGGCGCCGAAGAAACTGCCCATGATGGAGCCCAGCCCGCCGATGATGACCATGAACAGCAACTGGAAGCTGCGGTCGATCGAGAACGCCGCCGGCTCCCAGGAGCCCAGGTGGACGAAGGCCCAGAGCGCGCCGGCCACCCCGACGATGAAGGAGCTGACGGCGAAGGCCGTGAGCTTGGCGTAGACCGGGCGGATGCCGATCACGGCCGCAGCCACGTCCATGTCGCGGATGGCCATCCACTCCCGCCCGATATGGCTGCGCACCAGGTTCTTGGCCAGCAGGGCGAAGATGGCGACGATGACCAGACACAGCAGGTATTTCTCGAGCGGGGTGTCGATCCCTACGCCGAAGACGTTGAGGTTCGACACCGAGACCGACCCCGACGTGCTGTTGTTCGTGAACCAGGAGATGCGCAGGAACGTCCAGTCGACGAAGAACTGCGCTGCCAGGGTCGCCACGGCCAGGTACAGGCCCTTGATGCGCAGCGACGGGATGCCGAACACCACCCCGACCACGGTCGCGCAGCCCCCGCCCAGCAACAGCGCCACCAGCAGCGGCATGCCCTCGATGCGCACCATGAAGTTGTAGGCTGCGTAAGCGCCCACCGCCATGAAGGCGCCCGTGCCCAGCGAGACCTGTCCGCAGTAGCCCACCAGGATATTCAGCCCGAGCGCTGCCAGCGACAGGATGAGGAAGGGGATCAGGATGGCCCGGAAAGCGTATTCGTCAGCCAGCGCTGGCACGACGAACACCGCCGCTGCCAGCAGCAGGCCGATGGCCAGGCGGTCCTGGAAGATCGGGAAGATCTGCTGGTCAGCGGCGTAGCTGGTCTTGAACTGGCCGTTTTCGCGGTAGATCATGCCCCCACGCTCCCTCTGGTCGCTGCCCCCCGAGGGGGCTCATGCTGCGGACCGGCGGAGCCGGATCCGCGCATGCGGCTGGGTTCGATACACGGTGTCATCGTTGCTGTCTCCTCACACGCGGTCGATGATCTTCTCCCCGAACAGGCCTTGCGGCCGCACGAGCAGGACGAAGAGCACGAGCACGTAGCCGAACCAGATCTCGATGCCGCCGCCGAGCAGGGGGCCGAGGTAGACCTCGGAGACCTTCTCGCCCACACCGATGACTAGGCCGCCGATGATGGCGCCAGGCACCGAGGTCAGGCCGCCGAGGATCACCACCGGCAGCGCCTTCAGTGCCACCAGCGACAGCGAGAACTGCACCCCGAGCTTGCTGCCCCAGATCACCCCGGCCACCAGGGCCACGAAGCCGGCCACGCTCCAGACGATGACCCAAATGCGCCTCAGCGGGATGCCGATGGACTGCGCGGCCTGGTGGTCGTCGGCGACCGCACGCAGGGCCCGGCCGGTGGAGGTGTACTGGAAGAACAGCGACATCACGATGACCAGGCCGGCGGCGATGGCCGCGGCGTAGAGGTCTTCCTTGTTGACGAGCACTCCGCCCTGGAACACGCTCTCGAGCAGGAACATCGGGTCCTTGGGCAGGCCGACGTCTATCTTGTAGATCTCGCTGCCGAACAGGGTCTGGCCGAAGCCGTCAAGGAAGTAGGTGATGCCCAGCGTGGCCATCAGCAGCGTGATGCCTTCCTGGTTGACGAGCTTGCCGAGCACGAGCCGCTCGATCAGCCAGGCCACCGCGACCATCAGCACCATCGCCACAGCGAAGGCCAGCACGTTGGCCAGCACCTTGCCCTCGAAGCCGAACCACAGCGGGAACCACTCCGAGAAGCGGGCCATCGCCAGCGCGGCGAAAAGCACCATCGCGCCCTGGGCGAAGTTGAAGACACCGCTGGCCTTGAAGATCAGCACGAAGCCCAGTGCCACAAGCGAGTACAGCATGCCCGTCATCAGGCCGCCGATCAGCGTTTCGAGGAAGAATCCCATGGTCTGCTCCGCCCCGCCTCAGTGGCTCGTGCCCAGGTAGGCGTTGATCACCTCGGGGTTGGTGCGCACCTCGTCGGGCGTGCCGTCGCCGATCTTCTTGCCGTAGTCGAGTACGACGACCCGGTCGGAGATGTCCATGACCACGCCCATGTCGTGCTCGATCAGCACGATGGTGGTGCCGAACTCGTCGTTGACGTCGAGGA
>CAIRBF010000417.1 GCA_903876715.1 uncultured beta proteobacterium | reverse complement strand
GGGGACACCCCGCCGGGAAGCGCGGCGGCGCCGGGCTGGGCGCCTGTGCCGGGCGCTGCGGTGTTCGGCGCGCCGAAGCCGGTGCCGGCAGTGGCCCCGCCAGGGCCTGCCGTTCCGCCGCCGAGACCCGCGCTGCCGGCGGCCCCGCCGCCGAAGCCTCCCGACGGGGCGCCACCGGGGGCGCCGAAGCCGCCACTGACGATGCCTGCTCCACCCATGCCGGCGCCGGCGGCATTGGCGCCACCGGTGGTCTGAGCCTGCAAGGGCTGCTGGCTGCCCAGTACGCCGGCCAGGGCCAGGACCAGCGCCATGGCGGTGTAGCGGGCAGGCGCGGGGACAGGGTGGTTTGTCATGCGGGGGGCGTCTCGGGTCGGTTTGCGCGAGGCAGGCGCTGTGGTTTTGTGGGCGCGGCGCTCTCTGTGTTTTATAAAAAACTGTTTAAATTAAAAGTAAGGGAGATAAAACTGGTTAAACTACCGCAAATCGTCTGGGTGGTCAGATCTCTCGAAGGTGAGAGAGGCTGGGCGTCGGTGTCCTCAGCCCGTGGGGTGCGCCGTGGCGCGGTGGCGCCGTGGCGGCCGGTGATGGCTGCGGGCTGCCGGGTGAGGTTGGGTGCCGTTCAGGCACGCTACCGCCATTTCGCTGCACGCCGCGGTGCGCGAAAACCGTGGTTGGGCGAAGGCGGGCGCTGCGTTGTACGGGGGCTTCGACAAGCTCAGCCCGAACGGACGAGTGGTTGCGTGGCCCAAAACCCACTCTACCGATCGCCCTGAGCCCGCTCCGCCGATCTTCCAGAGCCCGCTCCGCCGATCGTCCTGAGCTCGCTCCGCCGATCGCCCTGCGCCCACTCCGCCGTACGCCCTGAGCCCACTCCGCCGTTCGCCCTGAGCTTGTCGAAGGGCCCAGGCCGCCTTGGCCCATGCGTTCAACGCACTCTCATCGCCCGGTTGACATGTGACTGTTCAACGGAGGGGGTGGATCCTACCCGAGGCTGAGCCGTGCGGAACGGCAAATGCGTTTCAGTTCGAACGGATATTCCCACGCTCTTCAGTCGCGTGACGAAAACCGAGTAGGGCATGAGCCTGCAGCGGCTTCACGCGTCGCCGCCGAAGAGGTCGCGTGTGTAGACCTTGTCTTCCACGTCGGCCAGGTCTGCCGTGCGGCGGTTGGCGATGATCAGGTCGGACTCGGCCTTGAAGGCGGCGAGGTCGTTGACGACGCGGCTGTTGAAGAACCGGGCCTCCTTCAGCGCCGGCTCGTGGACGATGACCTCCACGCCCTTGGCTTTCAGGCGTTTCATCACACCCTGGATGCTGCTCTGACGCCAGTTGTCCGAGCCGGCCTTCATGACCAGGCGGTGGACGCCCACCACGCGCGGGCGGCGGGCGAGGATGTCGTCGGCGATGAAGTCCTTGCGCGTGGTGTTGGCGCTGACGATGGCGCCGATCAGGTTCTGCGGGATGCTGCTGTAGTTGGCGAGCATCTGCTTGGTGTCCTTGGGCAGGCAGTAGCCGCCGTAGCCGAAGCTCGGGTTGTTGTAGTGGCTGCCGATGCGGGGGTCGAGGCCGACGCCGTTGATGATCTCGCGCGGGTCCAGCCCGTGGACGGCGGCGTAGGTGTCGAGCTCGTTGAAGAAGGCCACGCGCATGGCGAGGTAGGTGTTGGCGAAGAGCTTGATCGCCTCGGCCTCGGTGCTGCCGGTGAAGAGCGTGGGGATGTCGCGCTTGACGGCCCCTTCCTGCAGCAGGCGGGCGAAGGTCTGGGCTCGCGCCGAGCGCTCGCCCACGACGATGCGCGAGGGGTGCAGGTTGTCGTGCAGGGCCTTGCCCTCGCGCAGGAACTCGGGGGAGAAGATGAGCGGGACGTCGTGGCTGCCCGGGTTGCCGTCCGTGCTGCCGCCGGGGTTGACGCCGGGGTTGACGCCGGGGTTGACGCCGGGGTTGCCGTCGGGGTTGCCGTCGGTGCGGCCGCCGGCCTGCGCCTCCATCTGCGCCTTCAGCCCGGCCGTGAAGCCCACGGGCACGGTGGACTTGATCACCAGCGTGGCCCGCGGGTTGAGGGCATGCGCCTCGCGCGCCACGGCCTCGACGCTGCGGGTGTCGAAGTGGTTGGTCTGGGGGTCGTAGTCGGTGGGCGTGGCGATGACCACGAAATCCGCCCCGGCATAGGCCTCGTGCTTGTCGAGCGTGGCGCGCAGGTTCAGCGGTTGGTGCGCGAGGAACTCCGCGATGTCGGCGTCGTCGATCGGGCTGCGCCGGGCGTTGATCATCTCCACCTTGGCCGGCACGATGTCCAGCGCCACCACCTCGTGGTGCTGCGCCAGGAGCACAGCATTGGACAGGCCGACGTAGCCGGTGCCGGCGATGGTGATTTTCATGGGGGTGATGGGTGTCAACGCGCCGGACGGGCGCGGCGGCTCTGGATGATGTTGTCAGCCTCGCGCAGGGCGGTGCGTGTGGCTGCGTTCGGCGCCTTGAGGGCGAATGACAGATCTTGGTCAGCGTGGCGTCGGCGCCAAGCTTGGAAGTCGGCCATCAACTCGTCTTCCGTGATTCCGAGCTTGGCCAGCTCGCCCTGCAGGCGGCGACCTGCTTCCAGCAGCGCGTCGCGTTCGGACTGGCTGGGCCGTCGCGGCACCGGTATGTAGAAGCCCACGGTCTGGCCATGGCGCGTGACTTCGATCGGCACGGAGGATTCCGAGTACTCGGCGAGCTTCTCTCGCAGTTCGCGTATACCGATGCGCACGCCCATGTAGTCCTCCCGGGATCAGGCCAAAGTGTGTACGCAAATTGGTCTCAAACCCTGTAGAACCCCCGGTACCACTTGACGAACCGCGCCACCCCCTCGCGCACCGGGGTGGCGGGCTTGAAGCCGACCCAGGCGTCGAGTTCGGTGGTGTCGGCGCTGGTGGCGGGCACGTCGCCGGCCTGCATGGGCAGGTAGTTCTTGACGGCCTCACGGCCGAGCGCGGTCTCGAGCGCGGCGATGTAGTCCATCAGCGGCGTGGGCTGGCTGTTGCCGATGTTGAAGACGCGGTAGGGCGCGTTGCTGGTGGCGGGGTCGGGCGCGGCGGGGTCGAAGCCGGGGTTGGGCGCGGCGGGCTTGTCGTGCACGCGGATCACGCCTTCGACGATGTCGTCGACGAAGGTGAAGTCGCGCACCATCTGGCCGTGGTTGAAGACGTCGATGGGCCGGCCCTCGAGGATGGCGCGGGTGAAGAGGAACAGCGCCATGTCCGGCCGGCCCCAGGGGCCGTAGACGGTGAAGAAGCGCAGCCCCGTGGTCGGCAGGCCGAAGAGGTGGCTGTAGGTGTGGGCCATCAGCTCGTTAGCCTTCTTGGTGGCGGCGTAGAGGCTGACGGGGTGGTCGATGTTGTGGTGCTCGCTGAACGGCAGCGCGGTGTTGCCGCCGTAGACGCTGGAGCTGCTGGCGTAGGTGAGGTGCTGGACGCCATGGTGGCGGCAGCCCTCGAGGATGTTGAGGAAGCCCTGCAGGTTGGCGTCGATGTAGGCGTGGGGGTTGGTGAGCGAGTAGCGCACTCCGGCCTGCGCCGCGAGGTGGATGACGCGGTCGGGCTCTTCCTGCTCGAACAGCCGCGCCATGCCGTCACGGTCTTCCACACTGAGCTGGTGGAAGCTGAAGCCGGGCTGCGGCGTGAGCCGCGCCAGCCGGGCGTGCTTGAGGCTGACGTCGTAGTAGTCGTTGAGGTTGTCGACGCCGACGACCTGCTCGCCGCGCGCCAGCAGACGCAGCGCGGTGTGCATGCCGATGAAGCCGGCCGCGCCGGTGAGGAGGGTCTTGGTCATGTCAGTTCGCCGAAGGCCTGGGGATACGCCTGCCGGCTGAAGGCCACGAGGCGCTCCAGGAAGCCCTGGAGCACGTGGGTCTGGGCCGCCATGGCGGTGAAGAACTCGCGCAGGCGGTGTTCGTTGTCCTCGTACTCGTGGTTCACGGCATTGCGCAGCTCGCGGATCAGCTTCCACTGGTCGACGCTGTCGATCACCCGCAGCCGTTCCATGAATGCGAGGACGGAGCCGAAGCGGTCGACATCGACTTCCTCCTCGATCGCCACACTGCGCATCGCCTTGCCCAGGTGCTCCTGGAACTCGCTGAACCGCACCCTGAAGGCGGCCAGGGACTCGTGCTCTTCGGCCGTGAGCTCTGCCCAGTCGGGCTTGACCTGCAAACGTGTGACTTGACCGTGGGAAAACGCGAGGTACGCACTCATGCGCGACAAGTGCCGCAGCTTTGCCAGGAGCAGGCGCTGGTTTTCGGTCATAGCGGTGTGCCGGTCCGGCGCGCGATGCGTTCGATGGGGCGCTCTTCGCCTGGGCGTGCGATGACGAGGTCGACGCCGAGATCCAGGGCGTCTGCCAGGGCACCGCGGCAGCGCAGTTCCTGCTCGAGCGCGACCGGGCGGCTGGGCATGACATACAGGTCCACGTCGCCGCCGCGACGCGTGTCGTCCACGCGCGAGCCGAACAGCCAGATCCGAGAGCCCTCACCCATCACCTCATGGATGCGGGTGCGGATGGTGTTGACTTGGTCTTGCGACAGGCGCATTTACAGCCTTCCGTCCGCTGCCCCCAGCGGCAGGATGCTCTTGACGTCGTAGACCACGGCGCCGGGCCGGCCCAGGGCCTTGATGCCGGTCTCGCCAAGGGCGACGAACTCGTGGTGGCCCACGGCCAGCACGATGGCGTCATAGCCGGCGCCCTGGGCCGGGGCGGGCAGGGCGGGCAGGCATTGCAGGCCGTACTCGTGCAGGGCCTCGTCGCGGTCGATCCAGGGGTCGTAGACATCCACCTGCGCGTGGTAACCGCGCAGGCCGGAGACGATGTCCACCACCTTGGTGTTGCGCAGGTCGGGGCAGTTCTCCTTGAAGGTCAGGCCCAGCACCAGCACTTTGCTGCCTAGCACGGGGTGACCCTTGCGCAGCATCAGCTTGACGGTCTGGTCGGCCACGTGCGCGGCCATGCCGTCGTTGATGCGCCGCCCGGCGAGGATGACCTCGGGGTGGTGACCCACCTCCTGCGCCTTGTGTGTCAGGTAGTAGGGGTCCACGCCGATGCAGTGCCCGCCCACCAGCCCGGGGCGGAAGGGCAGGAAGTTCCACTTCGTGCCGGCGGCCTGCAGCACCTCGAGCGTGTCGATGTCGAGCTTGCGGAAGATCAGGCTGAGCTCGTTCATCAGCGCGATGTTGACGTCGCGCTGGGTGTTCTCGATGACCTTGGCGGCCTCGGCCACCTTGATGCTGCTGGCCAGGTGGGTGCCGGCGGTGACGACCTGGCGGTACAGCGCGTCCACCTCGGCAGCCACGGCGGGGGTGCTGCCGCTGGTGACCTTCTTGATCGAGGGCAGTCGGTGTTCCTTGTCGCCGGGGTTGATGCGCTCGGGACTGTAGCCGCAGAAGAAATCGCGGTTGAACTTCAGGCCCGAGTGCTGCTCGAGCACGGGCACGCAGACTTCCTCGGTCGCGCCGGGGTAGACGGTGGACTCGTAGATGACGATGTCGCCGGGCTTGAGCACCTTGCCCACGGTGGTGCTGGCCTTGACCAGCGGGGTCATGTCGGGCCGGTTGGCGCGGTCCACCGGGGTGGGGACGGTGACGATGTAGACCTGGGCCTGGCGCAGGTCCTGCGCGTCGGCGCTGTAGCGCAGGTGCCGGGCTTCGACCAGTTCCTGCGGGCTGCACTCGAGCGTGTGGTCCTGCCCGGCGCGCAACTCCGCGATGCGCGCGGGGTTGATGTCGAAGCCGATGACGGGGCGGAGCTTGCCGAACTCCACCGCCAGGGGCAGGCCGACGTAGCCGAGACCGATGATGGCGAGGGTCTTGTCCTGCGAATTCATGCCGAAGGTAAAGGAGGTTGCGTTGGGAGAACCACCACGGTTATCGGGCCGGTTCATGCCGAAGGCGCGGTTGCCGGGAGCGGAGCCTGATTTCGAGCGCGCGGGCTACCGCAGTGCGGTGTGAGCATGCTCAACCGCACCCGCCCGTTCATTCAGGGCTGAACCCGAGATGCTAGCGCAGTAACACGCCTGATTCGGGCCAGGAGTCAGGCTTAAAAGAGTGTTGACAAAACGCACCGTGGGGGCCGTGCTTTGTTGACGGGGCGGTGCGTGCGTCTGCGGTGCCGTGGAGGGTGTCCCGCGCAAGGGCTTCGACAAGCTCAGCCCGAACGGTGGTGTGGCTTTGACGGGCTCAGCCCGAACGGGGGGGAGGGGCTTCGACAAGCTCAGCCCGAACGGTGGTGTGGCTTTGACGGGCTCAGCCCGAACGGGGGGGGAGGGGCTTCGACAAGCTCAGCCCGAACGGGGGTGTGGCTTCGACGGGCTCAGCCCGAATGGGGGCGGGGCTTCGTCTGGATGCTGCCCCGCC
>CAIRBF010000416.1 GCA_903876715.1 uncultured beta proteobacterium | reverse complement strand
GGCGATGAGCTTCGTCGTCCAGCCCCGCATGCCCTACGACCCGCAGCGCGACTTCGCGCCCGTGGCCTCGCTCGGCTTCAACGAGTTCGTGCTCGTTGTCCACGCCGGGGTGCCGGTGCGCAACTTCCAGGAATTCCTGGCCTATGCGAAGTCCCAGCCGGGCAAGGTCCGCTACGGGTCGGCCGGGGCGGCCACGCCCAACCACGTCATCATGGAGCAGCTGGCCCGCGCCTCGGGCTTCAGCGCCGTGCACGTGCCCTACAAGGGCGGGCCGGCCGCCGTCCAGGACCTCGTCGGTGGCCAGATCGAGGCCATGATCGCCGGCATCTCCCCGGCGCTGCCCCACATCCGCTCGGGCCGGCTGGTGGCGATCGCCGTGCCGCAGTCGGTGCGCTCGCCGGTGCTGCCGGACGTGCCGACGATGGCAGACACCCTGCCCGGCTTCGCGGTGAAGAGCTGGTTCGGCCTGTTCGCCCCGGCGCAGACGCCGCCGGCCGTGATCGCGACGCTGAACCGGGAGGTCCGCGCGGCGCTCGACACCCCCGCGGTGCGCCAGCGCATCGCCCAGCAGGGCATGGCGGTGGAGGTCGGCACGAGCGCCGCCCTGGCGGCGCAGGTGGCCGAGGACATCGCCCGCTACCGCGTGCTGGCCACGCAGATCCGGCTGGACGGGCAATGAGCGCCGGCGGGACCGACGCTGCGGCTCACCGCGGTCCCGCGGCCGGCGCGGGCCGGCCCAACATCCTGCTGATCACGACCGACCAGCACCGCGCCGACCACCTCGGCTGCGCCGGGGACCGGCTGCTGGTCACGCCGCACCTCGACAGCCTGGCGCAGCGCGGCGTGATGTTCGAGCGCTGCCATGTCGCCTCGCCGGTGTGCATGCCGAACCGGGCGGCAATGATGACCGGCCGCATGCCCTCGGCCGCGGGGGTGCGGATGAACGGGGTGCCGCTGCCGCTGCAGGCACGGACCTTCGTCGACCAGCTGCGCGAGGCCGGCTGGCGCACCGCGCTCATCGGCAAGGCGCACCTGCAGCCGATGACCGCCCGGCCGGCGGCATGGCGCGGCCGGCCGGACAGCCCGCAGGCCCAGGCCTCGGGCGACCTGCGCGACGGCGAGGCCTACCGCCAGGAGTCGGTGGCGCGCTGGGCCGACCCGGCGCACCGTCTGCGCCTGCCGTACTACGGCTTCGAGCACGCGCAGCTGTGCCTCGAGCACGGCGACCAGGTGGGCGGCGACTACGAGCGCTGGCTGCGCACCCAGGGCGCGGACCCGGCGCGCCTGTGCGGCCGCGCCAACGCGCTGCCCGCCGAGGTGCCGGCCGTGCTCGACGCCTGGCGCACCCGGCTGCCGCAGGAACTGCACCCGACCCGCTACGTCGCGCTGCGCACGATCGAGTGGCTGCGCGCGCACCAGCGGGGCAGCCAGGGCGGGCAGCCCTTCTTCGTCCATTGCTCCTTCCCCGATCCGCACCACCCGTTCAACCCGCCCGGCCGCTACTGGGATATGTTCGATCCGGCCGACGTGGTGCTGCCCCGGCACTGCGGCGCGGCGACCCCGGCCGATGTGCCGCTCAAGCGCGCGCTCCACGCCGAGCGGGAATCGGGGCTGCGCCCCGCGGGCACGAGCCGCGCGATCGCCGTGACGCCCATGGAGGCACGGGTCGCCATCGCGCTCAACCATGGCGCCATCGCCTTCATCGACGAAGCGGTCGGAAGGCTGCTCGCGCATCTGCGCGAGTCGGGACTGGACCGCAACACGGTGGTCGTCTTCACCTCCGACCACGGCGACTTCATGGGCGACCATGGCCTGCTGAACAAGGGCCCGCTGCACTACCAGGGCCTGCTGCGGGTGCCCTTGCTCTGGGCCGACCCGCAGGAGCCGCCGGGCGGGCGCGATCGGCGCCTGTGCAGCACGCTCGACCTGGCCACCACCGTGCTGGCGCGCTGCGGCCTGCGCCCGGCGCACGGCCTGCAGGGGCACGACCTGCGGTCGCCCTCCGGCCCGGGCGACCGGGACGCCGTGCTCGTCGAGGAGGAAGCGCATCACCGCTACCCCGGCGCGCCCTTCCCCTTGCGCGTGCGCACGCTCGTCACCGGGCGCTGGCGCCTGTCGGTGCGCGCCGACGAGCCCTGGGGCGAGCTCTACGACCTGGCCGAGGACCCGCTCGAGCTGCACAACCTCTGGGCCGACCCGGCCCACACCGCCGTGCGCGCCGACCTGACGATGCGCCTGGTGCAGGAGATGCAGCGCCACATCGACGACGTGCCGCTGCCGCTGCAGGTGGCCTGAGGGCCTGGGAGGGGGGGCCGGCAACCTGGCGACGGCCCGGCGGTCTCTAGGGCGGCCGAGTCCTGCTTGCGCGCCCGATGCTGAGCATGCGCAGCCCCGCCATGGGCGCCGCGGCGCATCCTCCGTTTCGTGTGCCTGAGGGCGGGAGGGAGGATCATGTTCGAGACCACGGGAATCGGCGCGGCGCTGCTGTCGCTGCTGCTGGTGTCGGGGCCGGTCCTGGCACAGCCGGGGAGCAGCGGGGGGCACGGCATGGGGCCGGCGTCCGCCCAGAAGTCGACACCGGCGCCACGCTACGGCAAAGACTACACGCCGGGCTGGTCGATGATGAGCAAGCAGGAGCGCGACGAACACCGCAAGCGCCTGCGGGAGTTCAAGACCTACGAGGACTGTCGCGCCTACCTGGAGCAGCACCGGGAGCTGATGAGCAAGCGTGCCCAGGAGCAAGGCGGGATGGCCATGGCTGCGCCGCGGCGTGATGCCTGCGCGGCCCTGAAGAAGCCCTGAGCCGTCGCCCGGCCCGGGCCGCATGGTCGGGGCAAGGGGCCGGCGCCGGACCGCAGTGCCGGCCTGTGCGCGCGGGAAGGCTGGTGTCGCGCGACGCGGCTATGCTTGCTGGTTCATGCGCCTGCGACCTACCGATCCCCAGGCTGCGCGCCAGCGCGCGGACGGAGCGCCCTGCCGCGCGCGGTGGCCGTGGGGCCGGCGGGCCTGGCGGCGAGCCTGCGTCATCGCCGGGTGCGTCGCCGCCTTCGCCGCCGCGGCGAGCGCGCAGGTGCCGGCCGGTGTGCCGGCTGGCGGCGCCGACACGGCAGCCGCCCTGACGCCCCGGACGCTGGCACTGACGCTGGCCGGCCGCAGCGTGGCCGTCGATGTGTACCGGCCCGCCGGGACGCCCCGCGGTGCCGTCGTGCTGTCGCACGGGTTCACGCGCAGCCGCACGACCTTGGGCGGCCACGCAGCGGCTCTGGCTGGCGCCGGCGTCCTCGCGCTGACGCCCGACCTGCCCTACACCTTCGACTTCCGCCGCAACGCCCAGGGGCTGGCGGAGCTGGTGGCGATGCTGCGCGCCGGCGCCTCCGCGCCTGGGGCGGCGTCGGCAGCCTGGGGCGGCCCGGTGGACCGGGTCGTGCTCGTGGGGTTCTCGGCCGGGGCGCTGTCGAGCCTGCTGGCCGCCGGGACGCCGGGCGTGGTGGGCTATGTCGGGCTCGATGCCTTCGACCGCGTTGAACGGGCGGCCGCAGACGGGGGCAACACGGCGCTCGGTCTGGAGCACGCGCGCACCCTGAAAACCGAGGCCCTGCTGCTGCGCGCGCCCCCCTCGAACTGCAATGCGCAGGCCGTCTCGGCACCCTGGGGCACGGCGCTGCCCGCGCTGCTGGCCGACACCGTGATCGAAGGCGCCACGCACTGCGACTTCGAGTCGCCCACCGACTGGATGTGCCGCCTGGCCTGCGGCGAAGCCGACCCGGCACGCCAGGCGCGGGTGCGGGCAGCGCTGCTGCAGGCGGTGCGGCGCTGGCTGCCGTGATGCGGACCACGCGGCGGGCCGGCCGTCGCCGCGGCCCGCCCCGCTAGCGCAGGAAGTCCGGCGAGATCAAGCCGGGCAGGAACAGCGAAACCTGCGGCCAGACGATGACCAGGATCAGCACCGCCAGCATCGGCATCAGCATGATCATCACGTCCTTCAGGACGTAGCCCAGGCGGACCCCGGCGATGGAGCAGGAGATCATCAGGCACAGGCCGTAGGGCGGCGTCACCAGGCCGAAGGCGAGCGACACGATACCGATCATCGCGAAGTGCACCGGGTCCAGGCCGGCCGCCTTGGCCACGGGCTGCAGGATGGCGCCGACGATGATGATGGCCGGGATCGCGTCGAGGAAGCAGCCCACCACCAGGAAGACCGCGGCGATGAACAAGCCCGCCTGCACCGGCCCCATGCCCCAGCTCAGCACGTTGCCCAGCAAGGCCTGCGGGATCTGGTAGTAGGCCATCATCCAGCCGAAAGCGCTGGCGGTGCCGACGCAGAACAGCGTCACGCCGGCGAGCTTGCCGGTGTCGACGAGCGCGGTGCGCAGGCCGTCGAAGCTCATCTCGCGGTAGACGAAGATCGACAGCACGGCCGCGTACAGCACGGCGATGCAGGCCGACTCGGTGGCCGTGAACCAGCCGAAGATCTTGCCGCCGATGATGATGACCGGCGTCATCAGCGCCGGCAGGGCGACCATGAAGGCCACCGCCATCTCCTTGAGCGTGCTGCCGACGTAAGTGGGGTAGCCGCGACGCTTGGCGTAGACATGCACCGTGGCCATCTGCACCAGCCCGATCAGCAGCCCGGGCACGATGCCGGCCAGGAAGAGCGCGCCGATGGAGGTGGTCAGCACCCCGCCCCAGACGATCATCAGGATGGACGGCGGGATGATCACCGCCATCACCGCAGACACCGCGGTGATGGCCACGGAGAAACTGAGGTCGTAGCCTTCCTTGGTCTGCGCCTCGATGAAGATCTTGCCCTGGCTCGCCGCGTCGGCCGTCGACGAGCCCGAGATGCCGGCGAAGAAGATCGACAGCACGATGTTGACCTGCGCCAGGCTGCCGGGCATGCGGCCGACCAGCGCGCGCGACAGCCGCACCAGCCGGTCGGTGATGCCGCCGGTGTTCATCAGGTTGGCGGTCAGCAGGAAGAAGGGCACCGCCAGCAGGATGAAGGAGTTGTAGGCGTTGAAGGTCTCCTG
>CAIRBF010000415.1 GCA_903876715.1 uncultured beta proteobacterium | reverse complement strand
GATGGCGCGGCGTCGATGACGGCGCGCGCGCCGTCGAGCAGGGCCTCGTGGATCGCCGTGTCGCGCGGTGGCAGGCCGGCGAACCACAGCGTGGCGAGCACGCGCCGCCCGGCCCAGCCCAGCGGCGAGTCGAGCAGCAGCCGGTCGTCGGCGGCGATGCGCGCGCGTTCCAGCCAGTGCCCGGGCCATTCCAGGTGCTGCAGGTAGCTGCCGCGTGCAAATGGCGCGTCGGCCGCGGGCAGCCCCAGGGCCAGCACATCCCAGCCCATGGCCTGGGCGCCGGGATCGAGCTCGAGCCGCAGGTGGTTCTCGGCGATGCAGCCGTCGTAGGCCAGCGTCTCCAGCGGCAGCCACTCCAGCCGCGCCCCGGCCTGCAGCCGCAGCCGGGCGCGCTGCACCGCGCTCGCGCCGGCGCTGCGGTAAAAGCGTGTCGCCCCGGGGGTGGTGACGACGGCGTGCGAGCCCGGCGCGAGCGTGGCGTCGATGTCGAGCACGTCACCGCCGGCAATGCCGCCGGGCGGGTGCACCAGCACGTGGTGGCAGATGGCGTCGCCCTCGGGGTACAGGCGCTGCAGCACGCGCAGCGGGCCCTCGTGCAGGTCGTGCGCCGTCGTGCGGCCGCCATCGACGCGGTAGCTGAGCTGGAGTCGGCCGGTCCAAGCCATGTGGGCGGGTCCGCATGCGCTGGCGGCGCCTGCGGCAGGGAATGCGGATGACCCTGGAGTATCGGTGCCTCGGCCGGGCAATCCTCAGCTGATCGCCCCAGGCACACGCGATGATGCTGCCGGCGCCTGTCGGGTTCGGTGCCCTGCAGGCGTTGGGGGTGACCCTGGACAAGGCCCGGGCCGGCGTCGGACTTCGCCGGCGCCTGCCCGCAGTGACGAAAAGCGCACTACCCTGGACCCATGCATGCCATTTCCCCGGTTTCCCCGCTTCGAGACCACCGCGCCGGGCTGCTGCTGCCCCTGCTGTGGTTCTTGCTCGCCACCTTTTCCCCGATGAGCCACGCCATCGAGGAGCCTGACTACACCGTGCTGCGCAGCTTCGGTCCCGTGGAGCTGCGCCAGTACGCCCCTTATGTGGTGGCCGAAGTAGTGCTGAAGGCCGGCCCTCAGGAGGCCGGCAGTCAGGCATTCCCCATCCTGGCCGGCTACATCTTCGGCAAGAACAAGGGGCAGACGAAGTTCGAGATGACGGCGCCGGTGACGCAGACGCCCGTGCCGGTGAAGATGGAGATGACGGCGCCGGTGACGCAGTCCGCGGCGGCTGATGGGGGCACGCTCGTCCAGTTCGTGCTGCCCAAGGGCGTGACGCTGGAGTCGGCGCCGGAGCCGCTGGACCCACGGGTGCGGCTGCGCCTGGTGCCGGCCACCCAGTGGGCGGTGATCCGCTACTCGGGCAGCTGGTCCCAGGCCAACGACGACGAGCACCTGGGCTTGCTCAGGGCGGCGCTGGCCCGGGAAGGCGTGGCCACCCAGGGCGAGCCGGTACTGGCGCGCTACAACGCACCGTTCACGCCGTGGTTCCTGCGGCGCAACGAGATCTGGCTGGCGCTGCGCTGAGCGTTGAGGGCAGGCGCCGAGGCCGGTGGGGGCTCGCGCTGGGGCCGGGTCCGTCCGGCGCATGGTTCTGCGTCGAGGTCTTGCAGCTGCTCGTGACTGGCGTGCACCGCAACGTCGGTCCGGCGGGCCGCTGGCGCGGCCCGCTTGCCCTCGGGCGGCAATTCACCAAGAATCATGAGGCGGACCCGCCACGGGAGCGGCCTTGCGCCCTCGCGGCGCGGAGGGCTCACTCCGGGCAGCATTTGCGACAGATCAACTGGAGGGCTTCATGAGAAGGATGGTCGGTTCAGGTGCAGCGAAGCAAGAGCCTGGGAGCGGGGCTGCGCTGGCGTATTCCGCGGCTGTCCCTTCGGGTCGGATCAGGACTTCGATGCGGGCGTCAGCCTGTGTCGTCGCGGTAACCTGCGGGTTCGCATCAGCCGTTGGCGCGCAAGCCCTGCCGCTGCCGGCGTTCAGCGAGATCCCCGTGTCGCCGACGTCGCGGCCCTTTGGGTCCCGGGCCGGCCAGATCGCTGCGGCCGGTCATGTTGAGCGCGAGTTCCTGCAGTCGGGCATGGCGAATGTGTACGCCCACGGCCCCGATGGACTGGCCTCGGTCGCATCGCCTGCCGTCAAGTACACGACGCGCTTCATCGTCCGCATGCCCTCGGACCCGGCACGCTTCAGCGGCACGGTGTGGCTCGAGTTGCTCAACCCGACGGCGCGCTACGACCAGGACGTCCTGGGAGCCCTGTCCCTCGAGCACTTGCTGCGACGCGGCGACATCTATGTCGGCCTGACCGTCAAGCCGGTGGCCGCGCGCACCATCGCATCGCAGTTCGATCTCAAGAATTCGCCGAAGCGCTATCAGGACCTTTCGTTCCCGAACCCGCGGCCCGGGCTTTGCGAACCTCAGGGCCTTGGCCTCACCTCGTTCAAGGACAGCGAGGACGGTCTTGCGTGGGACATCGTCAGCCAGGCGGGAGCGCTCCTTCGCAGTCCCACCGGCCCACTGGCCGGCTACCAGGTTCAAAGGCTGATGGCCTCCGGGTACTCGCAGACCGCCAACTACCTGGTGACCTACATCAATACCGTCCTGCCCGCGATGCGACGGGCTGACGCGTCACCGGTCTTCGATGGCTATCTGGTGGCCTCGCGAACCGGGAACTGGACGCCGCTCAACCAGTGCGCACCGGTGTTCGCGCGCGATGCGCCGCAGCAGGTGCTGCGCGACCCGAGTGTGCCGGTGCTGAACATCAACACGGAAACCGACGTCCCGGGCACGGCGGCGGCACGTCGACCTGACGACGCACGCTTCAGGCTGTGGGAGGTCGCCGGGGCGGGTCACTCCAGCCAGGACAGCCGAAGCCGCACCACCGCCGATCGCGATTTCAAGGACACGCCTTTCCCAGCCCTGTCCATCACCTGCGTGAACAAGATCACGACGTTCCCGCACCGCTACGCACTCAATGCCGCGCATGGCGCGCTGGACCGTTGGGTGCGCGACCGCACGCCTCCCGCCGTCGTGGAGCGGATGGCGCTGCGCGACGGCAACATCCAGCGGGACCAGCATGGCAATGCCGTCGGCGGCGTGCGCCTGCCGGCCATCGAGGCCCCACTGGCCGAGTACCAGGGGTCCAACAAGTTCGCCGGGCAAGGGGCGAATTTCTGCTTCCTCCTGGGCAGCGAATCGCCGTTTTCGCCGGAGAAGCTCGCGGCGCTGTACCCCACGGCCGAGGTCTATCGCCAGCGCGTCGCGGCCGCTGCAGACTGGGCCCGCCAGCGCGGGGTGCTGGAACCCGAGGACGCCAAGGAAATCATCGACGCGGCAGCGCAGCGCTGAAGCCTGCTGCCTGAATCGCTGGCGCACCTGGCAAGCGAGGCGAGGGCGCTCAGCGCTGCCAGAACCCCCGGTGCAGCGCCGCGATCTCCTCCTCGACCTCGCTCACTGGGCCGATGACCGGCACCGCCTTCTGGACGCGCGCGAAGACCTCGCGGCAGGGCGGGTCCAGCGTCGGGTTCTCGGCGTGGCGGCATCGAAGCGGCGCGCGGCCTCGCGCGCGAGCACGGACTCGGCGTTGTCGACGTTGCCCTGCTCGAGCAGCACGGTCTCGCCGTCCGGTCCCACGAGCAGCGCGCCGAAGGGGTGGTGCCCGGCGTCCATCGCTGCGCGCGCCACGGCATGGGCGCGGCGCAGCCAGCGCGCGGCCTGGGTGTCGTCCACGTGGTGCCTCGACTCAGATCGCCTATGAGCCACGGTGCGCCCAGCCCGTGGTGCGCTTCTCGATCCTGGAGAACGACTCGTACATGAGCATCGCCATCAAGCCGATGACGACCAGCCCCGCGAAGGCCAGCGGCAGGCGCTGCTGCGAGCCCGCGGTCTGCATCCGGTAGCCGATCCCGGAGTCGCTGGCGGTCATCTCGGCCAGCACCGTGCGGGGGCCAGACCCGGTCGTACAGGGAGTTGCGAAGCAGATGTTGTCGGCCGCGAAGCGTGCGCGCTCAAGCCGGGGCCGGTCCCCTCCAGGTGCTGCGCGGTCCGGCTGCGCGCAACCGGCGCCCTGGCCGGGGCCAGGCCCGGCGCCGACAAGTCCCGTTCCATGGCCTGTGCGCCGGCGCGGCTGCCTCAGGTCCAGCGCACCTCGTCGGCCCGGTCGTCGGCCGTCAGCAGCGTCGTCGTGTGCACCCAGGTGTCGTCGCAGAGGTCGTAGCGTCGGCTGAGCTGGCGACGCACCTCGCCCTCCGCCTCGCCCTCGGGAATTTTCGAGCGTTCCCACATCGCCAAGTTCGGTCGCCGCGTCAGCAGCAGGGCGCGCGTTCGGCCCGGCGCATCGCGCACGCAGCGCCACAGCCCGATCACCTGCGAGTCGTAGGCCGCCTCGAAGCCAGGCCAGGCGGCAGCGCACAGCCCCTCGAACTCCGGCCAGTGCCGCACGTCCAGCTCGAACCAGCGGAAGGCGTAATTGCCCTGGCGCCGCGGTGCCGCGGGCGTGTCCGGCCGCAGTGTGGGTCGCAGGGCCTCGCAGGCGACCGAGCGCACCTCGGGCAGCCCTTCGATCAGGCGGTCGGCCGCGCCCGGGTCGGCACCGGCCGGCCAGGTGCTGAGCATGGTGAGTTCGTCTCGCGGGCGCCCGATCTGCGAGCGCCACAGGCCGTAGAGCGCGCCGCCGTGACGGGCCCAGTCGATGGCGCCGAGTTCTTGCGCCACCGTGCCCCAGGCGCGTGGGGCACAGGTGACGGTGTGATGGACGTAGAGGGGGGTGGTGCCGTTCATGCTGCTGCGCTCGAGACCTGTGCCGCCCGGGCGCCTTGCGGCCGCTGGGCGCGAGGCGAGGCCCTCTCGTGTGCCGGCGTCGGAAGCGGCTCAATACCCCGCAAAGCTCGCCTCGAGCGCGGCCTCGACCTCGGGCAGGTCGGCCATCTGCAGGCACAGCGGCGGCACCATGCGCAGGATGTTGCGGTCGGCGCCCGATTTGCTGACCACCAGGCCGTGCTCGCGCGTGCGCTCGAAGATCTCCGCCGTTTCCTGCGTGGCCGCAGCCTTGGTGCGGCGATCGGTCACGAGTTCGATGGCCAGCATCAGCCCGCGTCCACGCACGTCGCCGACGATCTCGTGGCGCGCCTTCAGGCGCTCGAGCACGGCGCGCAGCGCGGCGCCCACCTGGCGGGCGTTGGCCTGCAGGCCGTCGGCCTCGATCACCTGCAGCACGGCCCGACCGGCGGCGCAGGCCATCGGGCTTGCGCCGTAGGTGTTGAAGAAATACTTGCTTGCCAGCGACTCGGCCACATGGCGCTGCGCGACGACGGCACCCAGCGGGAAGCCGTTGCCGATGCCCTTGGCCATGACCACGATCTCGGGCACGACGCCGTGCGCCTCGAAGCCCCAGAAGTGGTCGCCCGTGCGGCCGAAGCCGGCCTGCACCTCGTCGGAGATGAAGACGCCGCCGCGCGCGCGCACCCGCTCGACGGCGCCCTTCAGGTAACCGGGCAGGCACTCGACGATGCCGCCGTAGCCCTGCACCGGCTCGGCGATGAAGCCGGCGAGCCGGCCGCTGGTGGAGTGTTGGACGGTGCGGTCGAACTCCGCCAGGTAGGCGTCGACCTCGTTGCCGAAGACGCCGCGGTAGGGGTCGGGGTTCATCACGTGGTGGATGCCGCCGAGCAGCGGCACCTGGTGGCGGAAGCCGCTGATGCCGGTGAGCGACTGTGCGCCGATGGTCGCGCCGTGATAGGCGTTGCGCAGCGCCAGCATGTCGATGTGGCCGGTGTGGGTCTGCGCCATGACGAGCGCCAGGTCCACCGCCTCGGCGCCGCTGGTGGTGAAGTGCACCACCCAGTCGTGCCCGGCCGGCATGCGCGCCACCAGCTCCTGCGCGAATTGCGCCGGCACCGGGTGGTAGAACATCGTCGTGCAGTGCTGCAGCTGCTCGATCTGATCGCGCACGGCGGCGTTGACCACCGGGTGGGCATGGCCCACCGAGACGCACACGTTCATGCCCAGCAGGTCGACGTAGCGCCGTCCGGTCTCGTCCCAGAGGTGCTGCATGTGCCCGCGCTGGAAGATCAACGGCTTGCGGTAGGGCACGAAGGCGCGCTGCGACGCGGCGAAGTGGCGCTCGCGCCGATGCACGATGCCTTCGGTCGACCAGTCCAGGGGTTCGAGAGGGGGGGTCATGGGATCTCCGGGGTGTCAGCTGCGCGCGCCGAG
>CAIRBF010000414.1 GCA_903876715.1 uncultured beta proteobacterium | reverse complement strand
GGGCGCGCTGCTCGCGCAGGCCCGTGCCGCACTGGCCGAGTTCCTCGACGCGCGCGCCGAGGACCTGGTCTTCGTGCCCAACGCGACGACAGGCGTAAACATCGTCGCCCGCTCGCTGGCCTTGCGGCCCGGCGACGAGGTGCTGGCCACCGACCACGAGTACGGCGCCTGCGAAGCCACGTGGGAGCGCGAGTGCGCGCGCACCGGGGCCGTCTACCGGCGCGTGGAGATCCCCCTGCCCTTCGAGCGCGAGCGCTTCGTCGAGCGCGTGATGGCGGCGGTCACGCCGCGCACGCGGCTCGTCTTCGCGAGCCACCTGACCTCGACCACGGCGCTGATCTTTCCGGTGGCGGCGCTGTGCGCCGCTGCACGCGAGCGGGGCCTGCTGACGCTGGTGGACGGGGCGCACGCGCCGGGCCAGGTGCCGCTGTCGCTGACAGCCGTGGGAGCCGACTTCTACACCGGCAACTGCCACAAGTGGCTGTGCGCGCCCAAGGGCAGCGCCTTCCTGCACGCCCGGTCCGCGCACCACGAGACGCTGCACGCCACCGTCACGAGCTGGGGCTACCTGGCCAGCGTGCAGGGCCACACCGGCTTCGACGCCTACACCGGCTCGACCGTGCTCGAACGCCGCCTGCAGTGGCAGGGCACGCGCGACATCGCGGCCTGGCTGAGCGTGCCGGCGGCCATCGCCTTCCAGCGCCGGCAGGCCTGGCCGGCCGTGCGCGCGCGCTGCCACGCGATGGCGCTGGCGCTGATGCACCGCGTTGCCGAACGCCACGGCCTGCCGGTGATAGGCTCGGACGATGATTTCGCCCAGATGGTGCCGCTGCCCGTGCCTGACACCGACGCCGAAGCGCTGCGCGCGCGCCTGCACGACGCGCACCGCATCGAGGTCCCGGTGACGAGCCACGCCGGGCGCACCTACGTGCGGGTGTCGGTGCAGGGCTACAACGACGCGGCCGACATGGCGGCTCTGGAGAGGGTTTTGTGAGCGCGAACGCAGTGAGTACCACCACGCAAGACAGCCCGGCCCTTTCCTCGAAGCGACGTGTCGCGATCATCGGCGGCCTCGGCCTCGTGTTCGGTGTGTCGGCACTGCGGGCAGCGCAGGCCGCGGTCGTCTTGGAGGGCCACACGTTTGCCGGCCGCATCAAACTGGCCGGAGTCGAGCTCGTGCTCAACGGCACAGGCGTACGCGCCGTGGCGTGGTTCAAGGGCTACGCCGCCGGGCTGTACCTGGCACAGAAGACGACCGATCCACAAGGCGTACAGACACTGCCGGGACCCAAGCGCCTGCGCATGGCGATGCTGCAGGACGTGCCGGCGACCGAATTCGGCAAGGCGTTCGTCAAGGGGGTATCTCGCAACACCGAGGCCGCAGAACTCGATCGACTTCAAGCACGCATCCAGCAGTTCGCGCAGTGGATCGATGAAGGCGGGCCGGTCCGCAAGAGCGACGTCATCGACCTCGACTACGTCCCGACGGAGGGCACGCAGTTGCTGCTCAACGGGCAGCGCCGCGGCAACGTCCTGCCCGGCGAGGATTTCTACAGCGCCCTGGTGCGCTCCTTTGTCGGCCAGCGCCCCTTCGACGCCAAGCTCAAAGCTGGGCTGCTCGGTCTGGCCTGAGCCCGCCGGACGCCGAAGCGCCACACCGGCGCTGCCTGCGCACGGCGCAGGTCAGAACACGAACGCCTGCACGCCCAGGCTCGTGCCCAACAGGCAGGTATGGGCGCGGTGGCGAGCGAACAAACCCACCGTGACGACCCCAGGCCATTGATTGACCTCGGATTCCAGCGCCAGCGGGTCGGCAATCGCCAGGCCGTGGACGTCCAGGACGAGCTGTCCGTTGTCGGTGACGAAGCCGGCACGCGGCACCGCGCGCCCGCCCAAACCGGCAAACCGACGCGCGACCTGCGCCGCCGCCATCGGGATCACCTCCACCGGCAGCGGGAAGCGCCCGAGCACCTCCACCCGCTTGGACTCGTCGGCAATGCACACGAAGCGCTCGGCCAGGTCGGCGACGATCTTTTCGCGCGTCAGCGCGCCACCGCCGCCCTTGATCATGCAGCCGCGGCCGTCGATCTCGTCGGCGCCGTCGATGTAGACCGACAGGCGCTCGACCTCGGCAGCCTCGACCACGCGCAGCCCGTGCGCGCGCAGGCGGTGCGTGCTGCGCTCCGAGCTCGAGACCGCGCCCGCCAGCGGCATGCCCGAGGTGGCGAGCGCGTCGATGAACTTGTCCACCGTGGAACCCGTGCCCACGCCGAGGATGCTGCCGGGAGTGACATAGGCCAGGGCGGCGCGGCCGACTTCGGCCTTCAGTTCGTCTTGGGTCATGGACAAGGGCTGCAGGACAATGACGGTCATTATGGCCGTCGTCCCCTACGCGCTCACCCGCCCCTTCCTCTTCGGTCTCGACCCCGAACAGGCCCACGACCTGACGCTGGGAACGATCGCCGCCCTGCAGAACACCCCGGCGCAATGCCTGTGGGCACAGGCGGCCGTCGACGACCCCGTCACGGTGGCGGGCCTGCGGCTGCGCAACCGCATCGGCCTGGCCGCCGGACTGGACAAGAACGGGCGCTGCATCGACGGCCTGGGCGCCATGGGCTTCGGCTTCGTCGAGGTCGGCACGGTGACGCCCAAGGCGCAGCCGGGCAACCCCAAGCCGCGCATCTTCCGCCTGCCGCAGCGTCAGGCGCTGATCAACCGGCTCGGCTTCAACAACGAGGGGCTCGCCGCCTTCGTCGCCAACGTGCGGCGCGCGCGCAGCTTCCGCGCCGCCGGCGGGGTGCTGGGCCTGAACATCGGCAAGAACGCCGCCACGCCGATCGAACGCGCCGCCGACGACTACCTCGCCGCGCTCGAAGGCGTCTACCCGCACGCCGACTACGTCACGGTCAACATCTCCAGCCCGAACACCAAGAACCTGCGCGCGCTGCAGTCCGACGAGGCGCTGGACGCACTGCTGGCGGCGCTGCAGCAGCGTCGGGCCGCACTGGCTGACCAGCACGGGCGGCGCGTGCCGCTGTTCGTCAAGATCGCGCCCGATCTCGACGCCGAGCAGGTCGGCTTGATCGCCGCAACGCTGCAAAGGCAAGGGATCGACGGCGTGATCGCCACCAACACCACGCTCGCTCGCGACGCGGTGCAAGGCCTGCCCCACGCGGCCGAGGCCGGGGGACTGTCGGGGCCGCCCGTGTTCGAAGCCAGCAACCGGGTGATTCGCGCGCTGCGCGCCGCGCTCGGGGCGGGCTACCCCATCATCGGTGTGGGCGGTGTCGCCAGCGGGGCCGACGCGGTGGCCAAGCTCGAGGCCGGGGCCGACCTGGTGCAGGTCTACACCGGCTTCATCTACCGCGGGCCGGAACTGGTGCGCGAGGCGGCGCTGGCGATGCGCGGGACACGGCGCCCGGGCTGAAGCACGCTGCGCAAGGCGCAGCGCCCGCAGCGCCCGCGCCCGCGCCCGCGCGGCACCTCAGGCCAGATCCTGCAGTGGACCGCTTGTCTGAGCCGGCAAATGCTTGACCACGTCAGTCGCCCATGGCCACGCCTTCGCGGCGGGGGTCAGCGCCGCCGAACCAGCCGCCGCCCCGGCGCTCGATGGCCTGCAGCCCGCTGGTCATCTCGATCTGCTGCACGGTGTGCCCGCGGTCCTGCAGAGCCTGCGCCGTGGCGGCGTCGAAGCGGCCGCGCTCCAGCAGCGTCGGGCCGTTGAGGTTGCCGAAGTTCGGCAGGTCGATCGCGCGCTGCGCGTCCAGACCGAAGGCCAGCGTGCCCAGCAGGGTCTTGGCGACGAAGTGGATGATGGTGGCGCCGCCGGGCGAACCCAGCGTCATGCGCAGAGCCCCACCCTCGGCGTCGAAGACCAGCGTCGGGCTCATGCTCGAGCGTGGCCGCTTGCCGGGCTGCACCCGGTTGGCGATGGGCCGGCCCTGGGCGTCGGCGGGCAGGAAGGAAAAGTCGGTGAGCTGGTTGTTCAGCAGGAAGCCGCCGGCCAGGCCGGTGCCGCCGTCGGACATCAGGCGCGCGCCCCAGGCGGCCTCGATCGTGGTGGTCAACGCCAGCGCTCGCCCATCGCCGTCGATGACGCTGACATGACTGGTGCCGGCTTCGGGCTGGAAGGGCTGCGGCGCCAGGGCGATGCGCTGCACGCCGGGCGGCTGCCCGGGGGATGCGTTGCCCATGCTGCGCGCGCCGACGAGCGTGGCGCGCTCGCGCAGGTAGGCAGGGTCGAGCAGCGACTCCCAGCGCCCGCCGGGCGCGGCGACGAAAGCCGGGTCGCCGAGGTAAAGCGCGCGGTCGGCATAAGCCAGGCGCGAGACCTCGGCGTAGCGGTGCAGGAAGTCAGCGCCAGGTCGACCGTCGGCCAGGGCCTGGGGCCCCACCGGGCCGGGCTGGTCGACCATGCCCAGGATCTGCATCACCGCCACGTGACCCGAAGACGGCGGCGGGAAGCCGCAGACGCGCCAGGCCCGCCAGGGGGTGCACAAAGGCGCGCGTGTCTGCACGGTGTAGCCAGACAGGTCGACCAGCGTCATCAGCCCGGGGTTGACGGGATGCTCACGCACGCGGCGCACGATGTCCTCGGCGACCGCCCCCTGGTAGAAGGCGGCGCTGCCACGCTCGGCGATCTGCCGCAGCACCGATGCCAGCGCCGGGTTCTTCAGCAGATGGCCCACGGGGTGAGGCTCGCCGTCGGCGCGGTAGAAGTAGGCAGCAGCCTGCGGCTGCTGGCGCAGCGCGGTCTCGGTCCTCAGCAGAGCGTGCATGCGCGGGCTGACCGGGAAGCCCTGCTCGGCGAGCTCGATCGCGCGCTCGAACAGGCGCGCCCATGGCAGGCGGCCTTGATGGCGGTGCGCCTCATGCATCAACCTGACCGCACCCGGCACGCCCACGGAACGGCCGCCGACCACGGCCTGCGCAAAGGGCAGCGGCTTGCCGTCTGCACCCAGGAACAGCCGCTCGTCCGCAGCCACGGGCGCGGTCTCGCGCCCGTCGAGCGCCTGCAGTTGCCGGCCATCCCAGTGCAGCAGGAAGGCGCCACCGCCGATGCCACTGGACTGCGGCTCCACCAATGCCAGCACCATCTGCACGGCCACGGCGGCGTCCACTGCACTGCCGCCCGCCTGCAGGATCCGGTAGCCCGCATCGGTGGCCAGCGGATTGGCCGCCGCAACCATGAAACGCTGGGCCGACCAGCCCGGCTTGGCCTGCACACCGGAGGCGCCCTCTGGCAGCAGCGGTGCGGACACCGCGGCGGGCGCCGGAACCTGCGCACCGGCCGGCCCTCCGGCCAACGACAAGATGGCCGCGAAGGCCGAGAGCGCGGCCCTTGGCCGCAGGACAAGCAGAGAAGTCTTCAAGCGAGGCTCCCGAAACAGGGAGCCGCGAGCTTACTGCAGCGCCACGCCCGTCTTGGACTGCAACTCCTCGCGCGTCACGCCCGGCGCCATCTCGACGACCTTCAGGCCGTGAGGCGTGACGTCCAGCACCGCCAGGTCCGTGATGATGCGGTCGACCACTCCCACGCCGGTCAGCGGCAGGGTGCACTTGGGCAGGATCTTCAGGTCGAAGCCGCCGTCCTTGCGCCGCGCCACGTGCTCCATCAGCACGACCACGCTGCGTACGCCGGCCACCAGGTCCATCGCGCCACCCATGCCCTTGACCATCTTGCCCGGGATCATCCAGTTGGCCAGGTCGCCGTGCTCGCTGACCTGCATCGCCCCCAGGATCGACAGGTTGATCTTGCCGCCGCGGATCATCGCGAAGCTGTCGTGGCTGCCGAAGATGCTCGAGCCGGCGATCGTCGTCACGGTCTGCTTGCCGGCGTTGATCAGGTCGGCGTCGATCTCGTCCTCGGTCGGGAACGGGCCGATGCCGAGCATGCCGTTCTCGCTCTGCAGCCAGACCTCGATGTCGGCGGGCACGAAATTGGCCACCAGCGTCGGCAGGCCGATGCCGAGGTTGACGTAGAAGCCGTCCTGCAGTTCCTTGGCGGCGCGCGCCGCCATCTCGTCGTGGGTCCAGGGCATGGCGTGAGACTCCTTGGTGTGTCGGGGCCGGTGGGTTCAGGCCGCGGTCTTCTCGCGCACGGTGCGCTTCTCGATGCGCTTCTCGGGCGTGGCGTTCAGCACAAGGCGGTGAACGTAGATGCCGGGCAGGTGGATCGCGTCAGGGTCGAGCGTGCCGGTCTCGACGATCTCCTCGACCTCGACCACGCTGATGCGCCCGGCCATCGCCGCCGCGGGGTTGAAGTTGCGAGCGGTGCGGCGGTAGACGAGGTTGCCCGCGCGGTCGGCCTTCCAGGCCTTGGACAGCGAGACGTCGGGAGCGAGCGCGCGCTCCATCACGTAGGTCTGGCCGTCGAACTCGCGCGTCTCCTTGCCTTCGGCCACGAGCGTGCCCACGCCGGTGCGCGTGAAGAAGGCCGGGATGCCGGCGCCGCCGGCGCGAAGGCGCTCGGCCAGCGTGCCCTGCGGCGTGAACTCGAGCTCGAGCTCACCGGCCAGGTACTGGCGCTCGAACTCCTTGTTCTCACCCACGTAGCTCGAGATCATCTTGCGGATCTGGCGCGTCTGCAGCAACTGGCCCAGGCCGAAGCCGTCCACGCCGGCATTGTTGGAGATCACGGTCAGGTCCTTGACACCGCTGTCACGCAGCGCGGCGATCAGCGCCTCGGGAATGCCGCACAGTCCGAAGCCGCCGACGGCGAGCAGCTGGCCGTCACGGACGATGCCTTGCAGCGCAGCCGCGGCACTGGGGTAGATCTTGTTCATGCGAGGGTCCTCGGTGAGGTCGAAGCCGGGAGTCAGGACAGACCTGTCAAGCGTACTACGTAAGACCTTAAGTAGGCTTTACGTAGAATTTCGTATGGACGGTCCAACGCCGTTCCTGCCCTGACTGGAGTCCCCGATGAGCCCGACGCCCTCCCCCGTCCCGATGTCGGTCGAGGCGCTGAACGCGCTGCTCGAGCAGGTGGGCGCGCCCTGGGTGCGCGCCCTCGGACTGGAGGTCGTCGCCACCGGCAACGAGCGCACGACGCTGCGCATGCCGGTGGGGCCGGCGCTGGTGCACGGCGGCGGCGTGCTGTGCGGTCAGGCCATACTGGCAGCCGCCGACACCGCGATGGTGCTGGCCCTGAGCGCGGCGCTAGGCGCCTTCCGGCCGATGACGACGGTGCAGTTGCAGACAAGCTTCCTGCGTCCCGTGCCTGCCGACGCAGGCGAACTGCACGTGGTGTGCACGGTGCTGCGACGCGGCCGGTCGCTGGCTTTCGGCGAGGTCGAGATCTGCACCGCCGACGGCCGCCTGGCCGCACACGCGACAACGACCTACGCGCTGCTGTGAGAGACCGCTCGGTGGCGGGGGCGGCGCCAGCACCCGACTACCGCACCGCCTTCGAGCTCGCGCCCATCGGGCTCGTGCTGTCGCGCGAGCGCACCATCGTCGACTGCAACCGGCAGTTGCTGGCGATGTTCCGTGCCACGCATCAGGCGCTGGTCGGGGCCTCCTTCGCCCTGCTCTACCCGAGCACGGCCGAGTTCGAGCGAACCGGCGAGCGCATCGAGGCCAGCCTGGATGGCGAGGGCCGCTACGCCGACGAGCGCGTGATGCGCCGGCTCGACGGCGAGCTCTTCTGGTGCCATGTCAGCGGCCGGGCGCTCGACACGTCGGCGCCGCATGCCGCGGGCATCTGGGCCTTCGAGGACCTCTCGTCGCGCCGGGTGCTCAAGCTGGACTTCACGCCGCGCGAGCGCGAGATCGCCGCGCTGCTGGCCCAGGGACTCACGAGCAAGCTCATCGGCCGCCAGCTCGGCATCAGCCCGCGCACGGTCGAGGTCTACCGCTCGCGGCTGATGCGCAAGACACAGTCCTCCACCAGCGCCGAGCTCGTGAACCGGCTGCTCAGCCGCTGAGCCCACGGGCAGCGGCCGCAGCGTGGACCGCCGGCAGGCCGCCAAGCAGCAGGTCGGCCGCGATCTCCCCCAGGGCCGCGTGCGTCAGCGCGCCGCCGGGCTTCAGCCAAGTGAAGGTCCAGTTGATCATGCCGAACACCAGCATCGCCAGCGGCTTGTGCAGCGCCGGGTCGAGGTCCGGCCGGCAGGCTGCAATGCCCTGGGCGAAGGCCGTGACGACACGGCGTTGGCCCTCCAGCACCGCCTCGCGGGCCTGTGGTTCGAGGAACTTCACGTCCTCGGTCAGTACGCGGTGCTCGTTCTGCGCGCCCTGGTAGGCCTGCATGAAGCGGGCGACGAGATCACGCAGCCTTGCATCGGCCGGCAGCAGCAGGTGGCTCGGAGGCGGCGGCAGCGGCTGCTCGATCAGTTGTTCCAGCCGGGCCACGTGGCTGCTGACGATGTCCTCGAGCAGCGCGTGCTTGTCGCTGAAGTAGTGGTAAAGCGTGGCCTTGGACACGCCGCTGGCCGCAGCCACGTCGCTCATCGTCGCCGCGGTGTAACCCAGGCGCGCGAACAGGGCCGCCGCGGCGGCGCGGATCTGGTCCCGGTGGCCTTCGTAGCCAGCGGCGCGAGGACGAGCCATGGCGGTGGCGCGAACTGCTCAGAGGCTGAGCGTATTTCCGCCTTGCCCGAAAAGCGCGCCAAAACGACCCGGATCCAGGCGCAAACCACAGCCACAGCTCGGGCCATGGCGAGGATTTGCAATGACGAGACGGGGTGTCTTGGAGTGCAAGGCTGGCATGGGGTGCAAGACGTTCAGCGCTCTCAGCGCTCGTCGAAGGAAACGACGACGCGCTCGGTCAAGGGGTGCGCCTGGCAGGTCAGCACAAAGCCGGCGTCCAGGTCGGCCTGCTCGAGTGCGAAGTTGCGGTCCATCCGCACCCGCCCCTCCAGCACCTTGGCACGGCAGGTGGCGCACACCCCCGACTTGCAGGAGTAGGGCACGTCCATGCCGGCACGCGCGGCGGCGTCCAGGATGCTCGGGTCACCCTGGCCGAAGACGACCTCGCGCGCGAGCCCGTCACGCACCACCGTCACGCGCGCGCCCTCGGCATCGCCCACCCGGCGCGCGTGCGCGCCGCCAGTGGGCTGCTGCTCGGGCGGGATGCCGAAGCGCTCGACGTGGATGCGCGCCGCAGGCACGCCGGCGGCAAGCAACGCCGCCTCGGCCTCGTCGTTGAGCGCGTGCGGGCCGCAGACGAAGGCATGTTCCACACGTCGCGGGTCGACGAGCGTGCGCAGAAACAGGCCGACGCGCTCGCGGTCCAGGCGACCGGCGTACAGCGGCGAGTCGACCTGCTCGCGCGAGAACACCGGGTGGATCGCCAGCCGTGTCAGGTGGCGGTTCTTCAGGTCCTCGAGTTCCTCCTTGAACATCGTCGAGGTGGCGGTGCGGTTGCCATACAGCAGCGTGCAACTCGCCCGTGGCACCTGCTCGAGCAAGGTGCGCACGATCGACAGGATGGGCGTGATGCCGCTGCCGCCGGCCACCGCGAGCACGTGCACCGGTGCGACGCCGTCCTTCAAGCCGGCCAGCGCGGCGCCGAAGCGGCCCTGCGGCTCCATCACTTCCAGCGTCTCGCCAGCCTTCAGGGTGTCGTGCAGCCAGGTCGAGAAAACCCCGCCCGGCACCTGGCGCACGCCCACGCGCAGCGGCTCACCGGCGGCGGCGCAGATCGAATAGGAGCGCCGCACGTCCTGCCCGCCGAGCGTGCGCCGCAAGGTGAGGTACTGCCCGGGCTCGAAGCAGAAGCCCTCGGCCAGCGCCGGGGGCACGTCGAAGGTGACGACGACGGCGTCGTCAGCCTCTGCGCGCACCTCGCGCACAGTCAGGGGGTGGAAGTGCAGTCCGCTCATCGCGTCATTCCGGGGTGGGGGTATCGGGTCGGCTTGGAAGCGCGTGGAGGCGCGAAGGCGCTCCCGGCGCGTGGAGTCACAGGGGCTTGAAGTGCTCGAAGGGCTCGCGGCAGGACAGGCAGCGGTACAGCGCCTTGCACGCGGTGGAGCCGAAGGCTGCCAGACGCTCGGTCTGCGCGCTGCCGCAGCGCGGGCAATCCACGCTGCGGGGGCGGATGCGGATCGGCACCGCCGCGCCATCGACATCGGGCTCCACCGGGCCCGGCGGCGCGATGCCGTACTCACGCAGCTTGCGCCGGCCTTCGGCGCTGATCCAGTCGGTGGTCCACGCCGGGGCGCGCCGCAGCGTCACCTGCACCGGTCCGAAGCCGGCCTGCCCGAGCGCGTCGCGCACGCTGTCGGCAATGACCTCGGTCGCCGGGCAGCCCGAGTAAGTGGGCGTGAGCACGACCTCGGTGCCGGCCCCGGTGCAGACCACGCCGCGCACGATGCCGAGGTCTCTGATCGAGAGCGCGGGGACTTCCGGGTCGGGCACGGTGTCGAGCACCGACCAGGCTGCCTGCACGCGGTCGGGTCCGTCCGCCGGCTCATGGCACTGCGCCGGGGACGCGTCATGACCTGCCTGCCGCGCCTGTGGGGCCGCTGGATCGTGCGCCGCAACCGAAGTGCCCGCCTCGAGCTCATGCCCCCCCTTCCCCCTGGCGGGGGAGGGGCTGACGTCCCTCCAAAGGCGCAGCCAATCCCCTTCGTTCACCACGTGCCACCCGGGTAGGCTCGCTGCAGGTGCTGCATCTCGGCCAGGATGAACCCCATGTGCTCGCTGTGCACGCCCCGACTGCCGGTGCTGACGAAGGCAGAGTCGGCCGGCAGCGCAAGCGTCGCCTGCTCCAGCACCGCGCCGATGGCTGCGCGCCAGGCCGGGCGCAGGCAGCTGCGGCGCGGGCCCAGGCCGTTGGCCTCGGCACAGACGTCGACCTCGTCGTCGACGAACATCTCGCTTGTGTACGGCCAGATGCGGGCGAGCGCGGCGCGCATGCGCAATGCCGACTCCGGCGTGCCGTCCCCCAGGCGCACGACCCACTGCGCCGAGTGCTCGACGTGGTAGCGCGCCTCCTTCAGCGCCTTGCCGGCGATGGCAGCGAGCTCGGCATCGCAGGAGCCGGCCAGCGCCTGCCATTGCTGCTTGAGCCACTGCGACAGCAGCAGGTTGCGCACCACGGTGTCGGCGAAGTCGCCGCCCGGCGCATGCGCGCTGCCGCGCCGCATCGGCTGCTCGACCAGCGTCAGGTTCAGGTAGTCGCGTTCCTCGCGCAGGAAGGCGAGCTGGTCCTCGTCGTGGCCCTGGCCGTCGAGCTGACCGGCGTGCGTCAGCAGCGCGCGCGCCTGTCCGAGCAGGTCGAGCGCGAGGTTGGTCAGCGCGATGTCCTCCTCGAGGACGGGCCCGTGACCGCACCACTCGCCCAGGCGCTGGGCGTGGATCAGACAGGTGTCGGCCAGGCGCAGCATGTAGCGCACCGTGGGGGCATGTCCGGGTGCGATCGACGCGGCGCGCCCCAGGGTGGCGCCGGCCGTCGCCGCCTGCGGCCCGGCCGTGACCTGAGCCGCGTCGGCGCGAAAGGCTGTCGGATCATTCATGTCCGGATGCTCCTGATGGGGCCGGGGGTCGGCGATGGCGGGACAGCCGTCCCTGCCCTGCCACCGCGGGCCCCATCACATGTGATTGACCGCCTCGGGCAGCGGGTAGAACGTCGGGTGGCGGTAGACCTTGTCTTCCATCGGATCGAAGTACATGTCCTTGTCGCCGGGGTCGGACGCGGTGATCTGGCCCGAGGGCACGACCCAGATGCTGCAGCCCTCCTGGCGCCGCGTGTAGACCTCGCGAGCGAGCTGGATCGCCATCGCGGCGTCGGCCGCGTGCAGGCTGCCGCAGTGCTTGTGGTCCAGGCCGGCCTTGGGGCGGACGAAGACCTCCCACAGCGGCCACTCGCGCGCGGCAGCTTCAAGGGCCTGTGGGGTGGGGGTGGTGCTGCTCATGCGGCCTCCTGCTTCAGGGCTTGCTTGCGGGCGTGGGCGAGCGCGGCGTCGCGCACCCAGGCGCCGTCGTCCCAGGCCTTGTTGCGGGCGGCCAGGCGTTCGCGGTTGCAGGGCCCGTCGCCGCCGACGACGCGCCAGAACTCGGCCCAGTCGATGGGCCCGAAATCGTGGTGGCCCCGGTTCTCGTTCCACTTCAGCTCGGGGTCGGGCAGCGTGACACCGAGCACCTTGGCCTGCTCCGCCGTGGCGTCGACGAACTTCTGACGCAGGTCGTCGTTGCTGATGCGCTTGATGCCCCAGCGCATGCTCTGCGTGCCGTGCACGCTCTGGCTGTCGGGCGGGCCGAACATCATCAGGCTGGGCCACCACCAGCGGTTGGTGGCGTCCTGCACCATGGCGCGCTGCTCGGGCGTGCCGTCGCGCATCATCACGAGCAGCGCGTCGAAACCCTGGCGCTGATGGAAGCTTTCTTCGCGGCAGATGCGCACCATGGCGCGCGCATAGGGCGCATAGGAGCAACGGGTCAGCGGCACCTGGTTCATGATGGCCGCGCCATCCACGAGCCAGCCGATCACGCCCATGTC
>CAIRBF010000413.1 GCA_903876715.1 uncultured beta proteobacterium | reverse complement strand
GGAGATGATGCTGCACGAGGCGCTGCACGCCGGCGACAGCGGCTTCTGGGGCGGCGCCTCCTGGCTGGTGGGCGCCCTGGCGACGTTGGGCGGGCTGTTCTCGGCCGCGTACTCGCTGCGGCTCGCGCACGACACCTTCCTCGGGCGTCCGGGCGGCGACTGGCCGAACCCGCACCCGCACGAGCCTGCGCTGGGCATGAAGCTGCCGGTGATCGTGCTCGTGACCGTGTGCATCGCCGTCGGCCTGGCCCCGATGGCTCTGGCCGGCCCGCTCGTCGCCAGCGTCGCCTCGTCGGTGCTCGGGGCCCCGGCGCCGGACCTCGAGCTGGCGCTCTGGCACGGCCTGAACCTGCCGCTGGCGATGAGCGCGGTGGCAGTGGCCGGTGGTGCGGCGATGTACCTCGCGCTGCGCCGGGGGGGTGCGCTGCACCGGCACGAGCCACGTCCCTGGTCGGGCAAGGCGGCGTTCTGGGCGCTGCACGCGGGGGTGTTCGGGATCGCCGGGCGCCTGACCGCCGCGCTGGAGACCGGCTCGCTGCAGCGCCATGTGGCCTGGATGGTGGCTGCGGCGATCGCCTTCGCCGCCTGGCCTTTCCTGGTGGCCTCCGGTCCCAGTCCGGCACCGGGCGCGCGCGCGCTGCTGCCGGCCTCGGGGCTGGCCGTTGCAGTCTGGGCGCTGCTGCTGGTGGTGGCCGCGGCGGTGGTGGTGCTGCACCGGCAGCGCTTCACGGCCACGGTGCTCGTGGGCGCCGTGGGGCTGGTCGCCTCGCTGACCTTCGTTGCGCTGTCGGCGCCGGACCTGGCGCTCACGCAGCTGTCGGTGGACGTGGTGTCGACGGTGCTGCTGCTGATGGGCCTGGCGCTGCTGCCGCAGCTGTCGCCGCGCGAGTCCTCGGGCGCGCGCCGGGGCCGCGACGCGCTGCTCGCACTGGCCGGCGGTGGCGGCATCGCCTGGCTGACCTGGCTGATGCTGACCTCAGACCACGACTCGATCTCGTGGTACTTCCTGGAGCAGTCGGTACCGGCCGGCGGCGGCACGAATGCGGTGAACGTGATCCTGGTGGACTTCCGCGGCTACGACACCTTCGGCGAGATCACCGTGCTGGGCATCGCCGGCGTGGGCGTGCTCGCGCTGCTGGAGGGGCTGCGCGCGCGCCGGCCCGGGGCCGACGCGGCCGGGCACCCGTGGAGCTTCGCGCGCGAGCCGCTGCTGCTGCGCGTGGGCGCGCGCCTGGTGCTGCCGATGGCCCTGGTGGCCAGCGTCTACATCTTCTGGCGCGGCCACGCGCTGCCGGGCGGCGGCTTCATCGCCGGCCTCGTGACCGCGGTCGCGCTGGTGCTGCAGTACATGGCACAGGGCCAGGCCCGGGCCGAGGCCGTGCTGCACGCCGGCGGCGGGCAGCGCTTCACGCGCTGGATCGGGACGGGCCTGCTGATCGCCGGGCTCACCGGGGTGGGGTCCTTCTTCCTCGGCCGGCCCTTCCTGACCAGCGCGCACGGCATGCCGGTGGTGCCGGTGCTGGGTGAACTGCCGCTGGCGACCGCGGCGATCTTCGACCTGGGGGTCTACATCACCGTGGTCGGGGCGACGATGCTGATGCTGTCGGCGCTCGGCGCGGCCAGCAAGGAACCAGGCCCCGCGCCGGGCCGGTCCGCCGCAGGGGGGGCGCGCTGATGTCGATGGAGTTCCTCGTCGCCACGGGTATCGGCTGGGTCGTCGCCTGCGGCATCTACCTGCTGCTGCGCGGCCGCACCTATTCGATCGTGCTCGGCCTGTCCTTGCTGGGCTACGCCGTCAACGTGTTCATCTTCGCGATGGGCCGGCTGTGGGCCGGGGCGCCACCCATCCTCGTGGGCGACGGCCCGCACGCCGACCCGCTGCCGCAGGCGCTGGTGCTGACGGCCATCGTGATCGGCTTCGCCACCACCGGCTTCGTCATCGAGCTCGCGTTGCGCAGCCGGCACGAGAGCGGCAGCGATCACGTCGACGCCCGGGCGGGCGACGAGGAGCGCGCGCGATGAGCGCGCAGGGCCGTTCCCACGCGCTCATCCCGGGGCGCGCAGCGCGGAGGGTCGTCCGGTGAGCGCGTCCTGGGGCGCCGGGCTGGCGCAGCACCTGCCGGTGCTGCCGGTGCTGCTGCCGGCCTTCACCGCGATGGCGCTGTTGCTGCTGGGCGACCACGGCGCCGGCGCGCGCGGCGGCCCTGCCGACGCGCGCCTGCGCCGGGCGCGCTGGATCGGCCTGGCGTCGACGTCGCTCGGCCTGCTGCTGGCCCTGGCCCTGGTGGCGCAAGCCGCCACCGGCGCGCTGGCGGTCTACAAGGTGGGGGACTGGCCGGCTCCCTACGGCATCGTCCTCGTGGTCGACCGACTCGGCGCGATGATGCTGCTGCTGACCAGCCTGGTCGCGCTGCCGGTGCTGTGGTACGCCAGCGGCGGCTGGGACGCGCACGGCCGGCACTTCCACGCGATCTTCCAGTTCCAGCTGATGGGGCTGCACGGCGCCTTCGTCACCGGCGACCTGTTCAACCTGTTCGTGTTCTTCGAGGTGCTGCTGATCGCCTCCTACGTGCTCATGGTGCATGGCCAGGGCGGGCAGCGCTTTCGCGTCGGCGTGCACTACGTGGTGCTGAACCTGGTGGCGTCCGCGCTGTTCCTCATCGGCGTGGCCCTGCTGTACGCCCGCACCGGCACCCTGAACCTGGCCGACCTGGCGCTGCGCGTGCCGCTGGTGCAGGGGCCCGACGCGCTCGTCGTGCAGGCGGCTGGGCTGCTGCTGCTCGTGGTCTTCGGTTTCAAGGCGGCGCTGGCGCCGCTGTCGCTGTGGCTGCCGGCCACCTACGCGGCGGCCGTGGCGCCGGTGGCGGCGCTGTTCGCGATCATGACCAAGGTCGGCGTGTACGCCATCGTGCGCGTGCAGGGCGTGGTCTTCGGCGCCGGGGCCGGCGATTCGGCGCTCGCGGCCGAGCCCCTGCTGCTGCCGCTGGCCCTGGTGACCTGCGTGATCGGCGTGCTGGGCGCGCTCTCGGCCCATACGCTGGAGCGCCTGGTGGCTTGGCTGACGGTGGCCTCGGTGGGCACCATCCTGGCCGGCGTGGGGCTGTTCGGCAGCGCAGCCTGGGCCGCCGCGTTCTACTACCTGGCGCACAGCACCCTGGCCGTGGCCGCGCTCTTCCTGCTGGCCGAACTCGTGGCGGCCCAGCGCGGCGAGGCGGCCGACCGCCTGGAGCCGGCCTCTCGCGTGGCGCAGCCGGCCCTGCTGGGCACGCTGATGCTGCTGGCGGCCGCCTCGGCCGCCGGGCTGCCGCCGCTGCCGGGCTTCATCGGCAAGCTGATGATGCTGCAGGCCGCCGAGCCCCACGCCTGGCAGGCGGCGGTCTGGGCCACGGTCCTGGGCGTGGGATTCCTTTCGCTCGTGGGACTGGCGCGCGCGGGCAGCGTGCTCTTCTGGCATGTGCGCGACGACCGGCCTGCCGCTGCGGCGGGCGCCAGCCCCCAGCTGCTGACGGCCACGTTGGCGCTGCTGGCCGTCACGGTGGCCATGAGCGTCTGGGCCGCCCCGCTGCAGCGCTACGCGGCGCAGGCCGCGGCCCAGCTGCAAGACCGCGAGGCCTATGCCCGCGCCGTCCTCGTCGATGCCGGGCTCGGCGTGCCGACCACGCGGCCCTACCGCTTCCCGCCGCCTGCGGAGATCAAGCCATGAAGCCCTCCACCGAGGCGCGGCCCACCCGGCCGGGCTGGTTCGATCACCCCTGGCTGTCGCTGGTCCTGGCCGGGCTTTGGCTGCTGATGCAGCAGAGCCTGTCGCCGGCGCACGTGCTGTGGGCGGTGGTGCTCGCGCTGCTCGTGCCTCGGCTGGTGCACGGCTTCCTCGGGCCCGGCAGCCGCGTCCACGCAGCGGGCGCCGTGGCCCGGCTGTGCGGCGTGGTGTTGTGGGACATCGTCGTCTCCAACCTCGTGGTCGCGCGCACCGTGCTCGACCCGCGGTCGCGGCCCCGCCCGGGCTGGGTACCCGTGCCGCTCGACACGCGCCACCCCACGGCCGTCGCGCTGTTCGCCTCCATCATCACGATGACGCCGGGCACGGTGTCCTGCGTCGTGGACGAGGAGCGCGGGCAGATCCTGGTGCACGCGCTCGACTGCGACGACGCGCCCGCGATGGCGGCGCAGATGAAGGCGCGTTACGAGCAGCCGCTGCGCCTTATCTTCGAGGGAGGTTCCGCATGATCGGCTGGGCGCTGGATTTCGCCTTCGCCTGCGTCGGGCTGGCGCTGCTGTTGTGCGCGTGGCGCCTGGTGCGCGGGCCCGAGGCGCCCGACCGCGTGCTCGCGCTCGACACGCTGTACGTGAACGTGGTTGCGCTCGTCGTGCTGCTGGGGCTGCGGCTGCAGACGACGCTGTTGTTCGAGGCGGCGCTGCTGGTGGCGCTGCTGGGCTTCGCCGGGACGGTGGCGCTGGCGCGCTACCTCAGCCGCGGCGACGTCATCGAGTGAACGGGCGCAAGGGCAGGGGGCATTGAGCATGGACGAACTGCACTGGGCCGTCCAGGCCCTCGTCGCTGCGCTGCTGGTGGCGGCGGGTCTCTTCACGCTGGTGGGCGCCGTCGGGATGCTGCGCTTCCCCGACTTCTTCATGCGCCTGCACGCGCCCACCAAGGCCACCACGCTGGGCGTGGGCGGGGCGCTGCTGGCGAGCATGGTGGTGGGCTGGTCGCTCGGCCGCCATGGCCTGCACGAGCTGTTGATCACGATCTTCCTGTTCGTGACGGCGCCCGTGTCGGCCAGCCTGCTGGCCCAGGCAGCCATCCACCTGGGTTCGCCTTCGAGGGCGGGTCAGTCGCCCGGCAGCCACGACTGACGCCGTGCGCCCGCGCGGCGTATCACCTTCAGTGCTTGCTGTCCGAGCTGGCCGGCACCATCAAGCGGTCGGCCAGCGCGATGGCCAGCGCGGAAAACAGGAAGGCCACGTGGATCAAGGTCTGCCACAGCAGCACCTTGTCGCTGTAGTTCTCGGCGTTGATGAAGGTCTTCAGCAGATGGATCGAGCTGATGCCGATGATGGCGGTGGCGAGCTTGACCTTCAGTACCGAGGCGTTCACGTGGCTCAGCCACTCGGGCTGGTCGGGGTGACCCTCGAGGTTCAGACGCGAGACGAAGGTCTCGTAGCCGCCGATGATCACCATGATCAGCAGGTTGCTGATCATCACGACGTCGATCAGCCCGAGCACGACGAGCATGATCACGGTCTCGTTGAGCTTGGGTACCCAGTCAGCGCTGACCTTGTAGCCGATGCTCTTGATCAGCATGTCCAGCGCCGCCTTGTCGCCGAAGGCGGCTTCCACCAGGTGGACCAGTTCCACCCAGAAGTGAAAGACATAGACCGCCTGCGCCAGGATCAGACCGAGGTACAGCGGCAGCTGCAGCCAGCGGCTGGCGAAGATCATTCCGGGCAGGCCGCGCAGGTGGTTGTTGCTGTTCATTGCTTGATCGGTGAAAACCCGCATCATTGTAGAGGGCCGTCCCGCAGCCATGGGCCCGGTCGACGCGCCGTAGGGTGTCTCGTCCGCACTAAAGTAAGGCTTTCGTCAGAGCCCGTCGTCAGAGTTCGGGTGGCGCCGCTGTGCGCCAACACGTTCCGTCGATCCCACCGTAGCGAGGAGACCCCATGTCGAGCGATCAAGCCACCGCAGTCAAGACCTATCTGCCGCCTGCAGAGCTGGCGGCGTCGGCTGCGGTGTCCGGGATGGCCGCCTACCAGGCGCTGTGCGCCGAGGCCGAGCGTGACTACGAGGGCTACTGGGCGCGCCTGGCGCGCGAACTGGTCACCTGGAAGACCCCTTTCACCAAGGTGCTGAACGCGTCGGGTGCGCCTTTCTACAAGTGGTTCGAGGACGGCACGCTCAACGTCTCCTACAACTGCCTGGACCGCAATGTCGAGCGCGGACTGGGCGACAAGACGGCCATCGTCTTCGAGGCCGACGACGGGGCCGTCACCCGGGTAAGCTACCGCGAGCTGTTGGCCAAGGTCGGCCGCATGGCCAATGCGCTGAAGGCCCGAGGTGTCAAGAAGGGCGATCGTGTCGTCATCTACATGCCCATGAGCGTGGAGGGCGTGGTCGCGATGCAGGCCTGCGCCCGCATCGGCGCGACGCATTCGGTGGTCTTCGGCGGCTTCTCGGCGCAGAGCCTGCGCGATCGCATCGAGGACGCCGGGGCCGTGATGGTCATCACCGCCGATCAACAGGTGCGCGGTGGCAAGCCGCTGCCGCTGAAGGCCATCGTCGACGAGGCCTTGACGCTCGGCGGCTGCGGCAGCATCCGTGATGTCATCGTCTACCGCCGCACCGGCGGCGCGGTGAACTGGAACGACGGGCTCGACCACTGGATGCACGAGCTCACCGAGGCCGCGGCCGAGGTCTGCGAGCCCGAGTGGGTCGAGGCCGAGCACCCGCTGTTCCTGCTCTATACCTCCGGCTCCACCGGCAAGCCCAAGGGCGTCCAGCACTGCACAGGCGGCTACCTGCTGCACGCCATCATGACCATGAAGTGGACCTTCGACATCAAGCCGCAGGATACTTTCTGGTGCACCGCCGACATCGGCTGGGTGACGGGTCATACCTACATCGCCTATGGCCCGCTGGCCTGTGGCGCCACTGAAATCGTCTTCGAGGGCGTGCCGACCTACCCGGATGCCGGCCGTTTCTGGAAAGTGATCCAGGACCGCAAGGTCAATATCTTCTACACGGCGCCGACGGCGATCCGGTCGCTGATCAAGGCCTGTGACGCCAATGCCGCCGTGCATCCCAAGAGCTACAACCTGTCTTCGCTGCGCATCCTCGGCACGGTCGGCGAGCCGATCAACCCGGCCGCCTGGCAGTGGTATTACGACAACGTCGGCGGCGGCCGCTGCCCGATCGTCGATACCTTCTGGCAAACCGAGACCGGCGGTCACATGATCACTCCGCTGCCAGGCGCCACCCCGCTGGTGCCGGGGTCGTGCACGTTGCCCTTCCCGGGCATCATGGCGGCGGTCGTCGATGAGACCGGAGCCGAACTGCCGTGGGGTCAGGGCGGCATCCTCGTCGTCAAGAAGCCGTGGCCGGGGATGAT
>CAIRBF010000412.1 GCA_903876715.1 uncultured beta proteobacterium | reverse complement strand
TTGCTCGGCCACACCGCTGCGGCGGGCGTCCCGACCGGGGTCCCGGCGGTGGAGGCCTCGGTGAGCCGGCGGGTGCCTTGTGCGCCCGGTCCCTGGACCGGGCGGGCGCTGGCGCGGTTCCCGTGCGCGCCTGCGGGGAATTGGGCCCCGATGGATGCGGTCTCGTGGCTCATGGGGTCGCGCCTGCTCCTCACTCGTCCTCCTGCCACCAGCCGAGCACGTTGCCGGCGCCGTACTGCGCCTCGGCGATCTTCTTGGCCTCGTATGCATTGGCGGCCCACACAAAGGTGAAGACCGATTGGATGGGGTTCAGGCGAACCCAGACCTTGTAGCGGTAGGTGGACATGGCGGTGCTCCTCTCAGGTGCCGCGCAAGTGTCCGGTTGGGTGGTGTCAGAACTTGACGTGCGGGCCATGCCCCGGGGCTGCGGCGGGACATCGCGTGCATGTCGTGTTTTGTCGTCGATGTGCCGGATGCTCCGTCGCTCCCCTGAAGAACACCCCCGCCCCACCGTTCAACCTCTCCCAACCGCCCGCTGCATCCATGAACCGTCCCACCCCCCGCAAGCGCCGCCGCCTGCCCACCGTGGCCCAACTCCGGCGCGATGCGCGCCGCCCTGCCGACACCGACCCCCAGACCCGCGATCTCGACCCCCTGTGCCGCCTGTGGGCGCTGCGCGCCCTGGTCGAGCTCGGCGCGCTCGAGGCGCTGAGCAACGGTGACACCTGTTCTGCGCCTCAGCTGCTGGAGTTCGTCGGTGTCGAGCCCCAGGCCGTCGACGGCGATCCGGACGGCCTCTTCGTCGAGTTCGACCGCAAGGCCGCGATGCGCCAGGCGCGCCAGCGCCTGCGCGAGCAGGCGGTCCCTGGCATGGCCGTGGTGCCCGAGGGCTCGACCGCGGCGCGCCACCTGCTGTGGCTGCGGGCCGAGCTCGGCCTTAGCGAGCTGCAGGCGCAGGTGCTGCTGCTGTGCGTGATGGCGCGGCGCAACGTGCACCTGGGCGTGACGCTGTGCTCGCTGGGCGACCTTTCGACGCTGCGCCTGTACACGGTGCTGGCCACGGTGCTGGGCACCTCGGTCGAGGCGGCTGCGAAGGCGATGGAGCGCACCGGCACGCTCGCGTTGTCGGGGCTGGCACGCGTGGACCACAACGGCCAGTACGAGTTCCCGGCCAAGATCGACCTGCTGCACGGCATCGCCGAGCGCCTGCTGGTCGATCACGCCGACCGCTTCAGCCTGTTCGCCGACAACTTCGTGACGTCCGGCACGCCGCGCCTGGGGTGCGAGCGCTTCGGCCACCTGGGCGACCGGCTCGCGCACCTGAAGGCCTACCTCGGGCAGGCCGTGCGCTCAGGGACGGCCGGCGTCAACGTGCTGGTCTACGGGCCGCCCGGCACCGGCAAGACCGAGCTCTCGCGCGCGCTGGCCGCGGTGCTGCAGGTGCAGTTGTTCGAGGTCTCGGTGGTCAGCGCGCAGGGGCAGCGCATCCCGGGCCGCAAGCGCCTGGCCGCCTTCGAGCTGACGCAGCAGATCCTGGCAAGGCGCGGCCAGTCGGTGGTGCTCTTCGACGAGATCGAGGACATCGACGAGGTCGCCGGCGACGACGACGATGACGACGACATGCCGCGCACGCTGCGCCGCCCGGCCACGGGCCGCAAGGGCTGGTTCAACCGCCTGCTCGAGACCAACCCCGTGCCGGCGATCTGGGTCACCAACCGCATCGGCCACATCGACGCCGCGCACCTGCGCCGCTTCGACCTGCACCTGCAGATGGACACGCCGCCCTCGGCCGTGCGCTCGGCCATGCTGGCCGAGCAGACGGCCGAGCTCGGCACCACCCCCGCCTGGTGCCGCCGCATGGCCGCGCACACCCGGCTGGCCCCAGGTGTCATCACGCGCGCCGCGCACGTGGTCTCGAGCATCCGCAGCGCGGGCGTCGAGACCCCGGCCGAGGCCCTGCTGGAAGAGGTGATCGGCGCCTCGCTCACCGCGCAGCGCATCGGCCAGGCCCTGCCCGCCGCCACGCCCGAGCTGCTGCCCTACGACGTGCACACCGCCCAGGCCAGCAC
>CAIRBF010000411.1 GCA_903876715.1 uncultured beta proteobacterium | reverse complement strand
CCCAGGTTCCAGGTGTGCAGCCCGCTGCGGTCGGCCAGCGCCTGCAGTGCCTTCAGGTGACCCTCGGCCAGGTCCATCACGTGGATGTAGTCGCGAACGCCGGTGCCGTCGGGTGTGGGGTAGTCGTTGCCGAAGACCGACAGCTCGGCGCGCCGGCCCACGGCCACCTGGGCCACATAGGGCAGCAGGTTGTTCGGCGTGCCGCGGGGGTCCTCACCGATCAGCCCGCTCTCGTGCGCGCCCACCGGGTTGAAGTAGCGCAGCACACCGATGCGCCAGCGCGCGTCGGCGGCGGCAACGTCACCCAGCATGTGCTCGACCATCCACTTCGTGCGGCCATAGGGGTTGGTCGGGCCGGTGGGCATGTCTTCGCGGATCGGCACCGTGGACGGGTCGCCGTAGACCGTGGCCGAGGAGCTGAACACCAGACGCCAGACCCCCGCCGCGGCCATGGCCTGGCACAAGGCCAGCGTGCCCGCCACGTTGTTGTCGTAGTAGGCCAGCGGCATGCTCGCGCTCTCGCCCACCGCCTTCAGCCCGGCGAAGTGCAGCACCGCGCCCACCCGGTGCTCAAGCAGCAGCTTCTCCACCAGTGCGCGGTCGCGCACGTCGCCATGCACGAACACCGGCGCCCGCCCGGTGATGCGCTCCACGCGCCCGAGCGACTGTGCCGAGCTGTTGCTCAGGTTGTCCAGCACCACCGCTGCCTGCCCCGCCTGCAAAAGCGCCAGCGTGGTGTGGGAGCCGATGAAGCCGGCACCGCCGGTGACGAGGATGGTCGGATTGGTGGAAGTGGTCATGCGCGAGCGTAGGCTGGTTGCGGGCAAGTGGAAGGGAGGCGGCTGGCTCGTGGCGGGCAGCGCTGCCAAGGGTCGAGCGAACGGCCGAAGCGCGGGGGCGAGCAGGGTTGTGCGGGGGTGTGCGGGTGTGTGCGCCGGATCTTCAGCGCAGCCGTGTGCCGTCTCGATGCGCATTTTCGGTGGGGCGCATCCGATCGGTGACGGAACCCGCACGCACTGTGCCCATCTTTGGCCGTGTGCGCCTGAGCCTGGTCAGCGTGCCGCCAGGTAGCCCAAGCACTCCTTGAAGGCGCGCGCACTGCCCTCCAGCGCCTCGGCGCGGGGCAGCCAGTCCCGGGCGTCATGCCGGCGCCACAGGGCCTCGAAGTCGGCCGGCGCAGGGTGCACCTGCAGCCCCTGGGCCTCGAACTCCAGCCGTGCACGGCGCATGTGCAGCGCCGAGGTGACGAGGATCACGCGGTCCACGCCCCGCACCCGCAGCAGGCGGGCGGTGTGTAGTGCATTGGTCCCGGTGTTCAGGCTGTCGGGCTCCTGGATGACGGCGGTGGCCGGTACCCCGAGGTCCTGCAGGAAGATTTGCATGCTTTGCGCCTCGCTGACGTCGACTGGCCGTACCGTGCCTCCGGACACGAGCACCCAGGGCGCCTTGCCGGCGTGGTACAGACGCGCGGCGTGCCAGACGCGGTCGGCTGCCTGCGTCAGGTCGGGGTACGGCCGTTCGGGCGCGCGCGGGCCGCGGATGCCATCGCCCAGCACCACGATCACCGGCGCTGCGGGCACGTCCTGCACGGCCGCCGGCCCGGCCTGAGCCTCTAGCCATGCCCGCAGCGCATGACTGGCCACCGGGGTGGACCATAACCACAGCCAGCCCACCGCCAGGCCTGCAACCCAGCGCGCGGCGCCGCGCCAACTTGCCCGGCTGCGGCCCGCCAGCGTCAGCACCGCCGCCAGCAGGGCCAGCAACAGGGCGGTGCCCAGGGGTGAGACGAGGTCGGCAACGAAGGCTCTGATGAACATGGAGGTGCGCGGGCAGGTGAGCCGGTGGTCGGGCGCGGGTTTGGGCCTGGATGCTACGGCCTCGTGACGTGAGCACGCCGGTGACACATCGGGTTTCGGGTGTGCTGCAGCCTCATGAAAAACAAACCGCTGCGCCGACCTGCGCCATCGTTCGCGCTGATCCCTTCGACTTCGCTCAGTACAGGACGGTCGAAGCGCGCGCAAAGGGCTTCGACAGGCTCAGCCCGAACGGATCAGCGAGGGCTTCGACAGGCTCAGCCCGAACGGATCAGCGAGGGCTTCGACAGACTTGGCCCGGATGGCTTCTCTGCGAACACGGCGCCCCGACCGGAGCCCGGGAAGCTCGCGCGAAACAAAGGCCCTTCAACCCCACAGTAGGCCGTCACGTGACCGATTGCCGAGACTCCGATGCAGGCGTCCCGCGCGGTGGCGGGAGCATGTCCGACAATCGGCTTCGCAGCGTACGCTGCGCCACCCTCCTGCTCCCCGCACATGGTCATGCCCGCCCGCCCCCTGCACGTCCAACCCGTCATCATGGCCGGCGGCTCAGGCACCCGCCTGTG
>CAIRBF010000410.1 GCA_903876715.1 uncultured beta proteobacterium | reverse complement strand
TCAGTCGGCGGTGATGTTGAGCTCGCGGATCGTGCGGGTCAGGCGTGTCAGGTCTTCGGCGTTGACCTTGGACAGCAGGTCGGGTGCGCCGCCTGCCGGTCGGGCGCCGAAGGAGGCCATCTTCTCGACGACGTCGGGCATCCTGATGATCTCGTTGAAGTGGGAGTTCAGCAGCGCGATCACGGCTGCGGGCGTACCCTTGGGCGCCATGAAACCGTGCCAGGCGCCCTCCTTGACCGTGGGGTAGCCTTGCTCGGCCACGGTGGCCAGTCCGGGGATCAGGGGCGTGCGCTCGGGGTCGGTCAGGGCCACGGCCACGAGCTTGCCGGCGGCGATGTGCTGGGACACCGGACCGTAGGTGGTGTAGCCCATCTGCACCCGGCCGGTGAGGAGCTCGGGGACCATGGGGCCGATGCCGCGGAAGGGGATGTGCTGCACGTTGATGCCGGCGGCGCGGTTGAGCAGTTCGGCGGCGATGTGCATGGGCGAGCCGGCGCCGGGGCTGCCGTAGTTCAGGGCCTTGCCGGACTTGGCCAGCGCCACCAAGTCGCGCACGGTGCGGATGCCGTTGTCGGGGTGGGCCACCAGCATGACGGACTGCCAGCCGGTGAGGATGACGGGCTCGAAGCCGTTGAGCACGTCGTAGCTGTTCGCGGGGTTGAGCTTGAGCAGTTGCGGCGCGGTGGTGAAGGGGTTGGGCGTGAACAGCAGCGTGTAGCCGTCAGGGCGTGCGCGCAGCGCGGTGGTGTTGCCCACGGTGCCGCCGGCGCCGGGCCGGTTCTCGACGATCACGGTCTGGCGCAGGCGCTGCGAGAGCTTCTCGGCGTACAGGCGGGCCATGGCGTCGGTGTCGCCGCCGGGCGGGTAGGAGACGACGACGGTGATGGGGCGTTCCGGGTAGGCCTGGGCCCAGCCCGGGCTGGCGCTGAGGAGAAGGCCTGAGGCCAGGGCGGTGAGCGCCAGGAGCCTGCGGCGTAGCGTGGAGGTCATCGGGGAGTCCTTCTGGGAGCGGGTGCCTGAGGGCGGAGGCCAGGCCCGTCAGGGGCGGCGGCGACGTCGTCCCGATCCGGCGCTGGCCCGACAAGAGACCGATGCACTCTAGGAATCGCGCGCTACCATCGCGAGGTGAAATTTCACCGGGTGAACCAAACACTAGGGAAGTCACTGATGCCCGGTGACGAGCCCTGGGCTGCCAGCGTCAAGACCGTCGAGGCGCTACGCCGTGGACTGGAAGTGCTCCAGGCTATCGAGCACGCGTCTGCGGCGACCTTGTCTGACCTGCATCAGCAGACCCGCATTCCCAAGGCCACCTTGCTGCGGATGCTGAAGACCTTGCTTGCCGCGGGTCGTATCGTGCGCGGCGAGGTGGAGTCCCGCTATGCCCCGGTCACCGACCCGGGCGCCTCGACGGCCGCGGCGCAGTGGCAGGCCCAGTTCTCGGCCGTGGCGGCGCCCGAGCGCTTTCGACTGGAGCGTCGGGTGCCCTGGCCGACCGATCTGGCCGTGCGTGACGGCACCACCATGCTGATCATCGACGCGCACAGGCCCACCAATGGCATCGCGGTCAACTACCGGGTCCTGGGTTTCCGTCCGGGCATGACGATGTCCTCGCTCGGGCGCTGCTACCTGGCCTTCTGTCCGGACGCGGAGCGCCATGAACTCGTGGCCCAACTGGCGCGATCCACGCGCACGGGCGACCGCGCCGGCGTCCAGGGAGAGGCGATCAAGCGCCTGGTGGCCGAGGGCCGGGCCAGGGGCTACTGCAGCCGGCACCCGCTCGATGTGAGCCAGGATTCACCGGAGCGCTTCGGCGCGATGTCCGTGCCTGTGTTCCAGGGTGAACGCCTGATCGCCTCCTTGAGCTGCGCCTGGCTGCCGGCGATCACGCAGGAGGCCGAGGTGGCCTCGCGCTGGCTGGGCGCGCTGCGGCAGGCGGCACAGGCCATTGGCGAGAGGGCGCGCGTGGCCGGGCTCCCGCCGCCGCCACGCGACCGGTACGCGGTCCGTTGAAGATTCAGTCCGCGAACCGCACCGCGCGCCAGAACTGCGAGAACGAGCGGCAGGCTGTGGCCGGCTCGGCGAAGGCCGGCGGGCGCAGGGCGAGGCCGAGTGCGGGGCTCAGGGGGCCGAGGTGCGGGTCCTGCCAGCCGCTGACCCGGGCGGCGCCGGCCAGCGCGCGTGTCCACTGGGCGGCGGTGCCGCGCCATTGTGCGTTGGTGATCGCGTCCATGCGGCGGCCGACGAAGTGCCAGCGCGTGGCGCTCCAGGGCCAGCGGCGGTGGTGATCGTCCAGCCACAGGCCGGCCACCAGGGTGCCAGCCGGCAGGCCGCGTGGCGGGCCGTCCAGCGCCCAGGGGTGGACGAGCCAGACCTCGCGCCCGGCGAAGTCGGCGGGGTCGGGCGCGGGGCAGGGGGCACCCGGGCGCTGGGGGGTCACCGGAACCGCCTCTAGGGTCTCCCCCCCGCCCGCTCGGGAGCCGTGTCGGCCACGGCTGGGCGGCGCATCTGCGGGCCTTGCCTGGCGCTGGCCGTACGCGATCGCCTCCAGCGCCTCGTACGAGGTGTCGACCACGCTGCCGAAGCTGTGCCAGTCCTCGGGCGCGTAGCGCGCCACGTTCTCGGCATTGAACAGGTAGGGCTTGTGGCTGCCGGTGCCGGCCACCCACTGCCAGCTCAGGTGGTTGCTCGCGAGGTCGCCGTCCAGCAGGTGGGCGTGCATCCAGTCGGCGCCGGCGCGCCAGTGGACGTGGCGCACGTGCACCAGGTAGGACGCGAGCCACATGCGCGCGTGGTTGTGCAGGTAGCCGCTCGCGCACAGCGCGCGCACGGACTGGTCGATCACCGGCACGCCGGTGCTGGCTGCCAGCACGTCGGCCGGCAGCTCGCGCGCGTAGGCGGCCTCGGGCACCGGGCCCTCGTGCAGCGAGGCGAAGATCGCCTCGCCTTGGTGGCGCCAGGCGTGGTGCCACCAGGCGCGCCAGCCGAGCTCCTGCACCAGCTTGTGGTCCAGGCCCAGGCCGTGGGCGCGGCGCAGGTGCGTGACCACCTCGCGCAGGCTCAGCAGCCCGTGCGTGAGATAGGGCGACAGGCGCGTGACCGCGCCGTGAAGGTGGTTGCGCGTGCGCGCGTAGGCGGCGGGCCGCACCGCGGCCAGGCGCGCCTGCGCCGCGGCGGGCGTGGGCTCGAAGCCGGGGTCGTCGCGCGGGCTGGCGTCGGCCATGCCGTCGAACAGGTCGCCGGTGGTGCCGCTGTCGGGCGCGCGACGCGGGGGCTGGGGCATGGGCTGTTGCGGGGAACTGGTCAGGCGCCCAGCGCCACCTCGCCACGCCGCAGCGCGGTGGCGCGTTCGCGGATCGCGCGCAGTTCGGTGGCGTCGATGCGGCGCAGGTTCTTCACCTGCAGCGCCATGCGCGGGTTGGCGGCCAGGCGCGCCTCGTGGCGGGCCAGGAAGTCCCAATACAGCGTGGTGTAGGGGCAGGCGCGCTCGCCGGTGCGCTGCGCCGGGTCGAAGCGGCAGCCGCGGCAGTGGTTGCCCATGCGCGCGATGTACTGGCCGGTGGCGACGTAGGGCTTGCTGGCCATCGGGCCGATGGCCGCATCTGCTCCGCCGTCGCGCGCAGCCCCGGCGGCGGGCGCAGGCCAGGGCCCGGCGTCGGCGTGCTGGCTCATGCCCAGGGTGTTCGGCAGTTCCACCCACTCCACCGCGTCGACGTAGACCGCCAGGTACCAGGCGTGCACCTCGCGCGGCTCCACGCCCAGCAGCAGCGCGTACAGCCCGGTCACCATCAGGCGCTGGATGTGGTGCGCGTAGCCGTGCTCCAGCGTCTGCCCGATGGCGTCGGCCAGGCATCGCATCGCGGTGCGGCCGGTCCAGAAGAAGTCGGGCAGCGGCTCGTGCGCGTCCAACCCGTTCAGCGCAAGGTAGCCCGGCATGCGCAGCCAGTAGACGCCGCGCACGTACTCGCGCCAGCCCAGCACCTGGCGGATGTAGCCCTCGGCCGCCGGCAGGGGCACCGCGCCGGCGCGCCAAGCCGCCTCCACCGCGGCGATGACCTCGCGCGGGTCCAGCAGCTTCAGGTTCAGCGCCGCCGAGATCAGCGAGTGGTAGAGCCAGGGCTGGCCGGTCCACATCGCGTCCTGCCAGCGGCCGAAGTCGCGCAGGCGGTGGGTGACGAAGTCCTCCAAGGCGGACAGCCCCTGCGCGCGCGTCACCGGCCAGCCGAAGCTGTCGAGCCTGCCCGGGTGGCCGACATACTCCGCCTGCACCTCGGCGATCACCTGCTGCGTGATCGCGTCGG
>CAIRBF010000409.1 GCA_903876715.1 uncultured beta proteobacterium | reverse complement strand
GGCGCCACGAGCGACCTGACGACGACGAGCGCAGGCACGACGACGTTCGGCCTGACGACGGTGGGGCGGGATCTGGCGGTGACGAGCACAGGCGCGGTCGGTCAGACCGGGGCGCTCAAGGTGACCGGGTCGACGGCTGTCACGGCGACGGGTCAGACCATCGCGCTGAGCGACGCAGCCAACGACTTCAGCGGTACGGTCACGGCGACGGGCGGGGCCACGCAGATCACGGACGCGAACGCGCTGACGGTGGTGTTGACGACGTCGGGCGGCTCCACCATCAATGCCGGCGGCGCCCTGGTGCTCAGCGGCACGGTGACTGGCGCCACGAGCGACTTGGCGACGACGGGAACGGGAACGGTTCAATTCGGAGCGACGACCGTGGGCGGGAACCTCACGGTAACGAGTGGCGGGGCGGTGTCTCAGACCGCAGCCGTGACGGTGACGGGCACGGCCCACGTGAACGCGGGCGGTACGGTCACGCTGACTCAGGCCAATGACTTCCAGGGCGCGGTCAGCCTGACGGCTGGCGCCACGCAGATCGCCGATGCCAACACGCTGACGTTGGGCACACTGGCCACAGCCGCGCTCACCGTCAACGCAGCGGGCGCCCTGAATCTGGGGCAGGGTCGCGTGGACGGCGCGTTGGCGGCCGACTCCGGCCAAGGTGACATCACCCAGACCGCAGCGCTGGCGGTCACGGGCTCGGCATGGATCGACGCCGGTGCAGGCACGGTCACGATGACCGAGGCCAACGTGTTCGGTGGGAAGGTGACGATCGAGGGCGGCAGCATCGAGGTGTCGGCCCAGGGCCAGCTGCGCATCGAAATCCATGCGGCGGGCGACGTGACGCTGTCCTCCACGGCTGACACGCTCGTTGCCGGCGAGGTCGGCGGGACGGCCCGCATCCACGCGGAACGCGACCTGCTGGCGCTGGAAGCCGGTGCCGCGCCGGCCTTGACGGCAGGCCAGGCCCTCGTGGCCCGCGCCGGTCGTGACATCGGCACGACCAACGCCCCGCTGGCCGTCCAGACGGGTTCGGTCTCGGCCCGTTCAGACCGCGGAAGCATCCATCTGCGTGAAACCGATGACCTCGTGATCGTCGACGAGGTCGCGATCGGTGCCGGCGATGGCGAGATCGACATCGTCAGCACGGGTTCGATCTTCATGGAGGCCTCCGCGAGCCTGCGGGCCGCCGCTGGCGCGGTCACGCTGACCAGCACGGGTGACGCGACGCTGGCTGAAGTGGCGTCACAGGGTGGTCCGATACGCGTTGCGGCCGGCGGCGCCATTCGCGACGGCAGCCAGGGTCAGGCGCTCAACTTCTCCACGCCGTCCCGATTGAGCTTGAGCGCACAAAGCGGCATCGGCGGCGTCGGCGTGGCGCTGCTGCGCATGGACGCGGCCGAGGTCGAGGCGGTCAATGGCGACATCGGCGATGTGATCGTGGCGGGTCGGACCGGGCTGCAGTCGGGCGGGCAGGGCATCCGCAACGATGCCGCACAAGGGTGGATCGCGCTGCTCGCGGGCACGGGCCCCCTCGAGCCCGGCCGTATCGAGTCGCGCAGCGGTCGGCTCGTCATGATGGTGGGTCGCACGACCCTCAGCGCTTCCGACCTCGTGATGCCCCCGCCCCCCGCCGATCTTGCGTCGGGCAGCGCCATGGCTTCGACGTCGCTGGCGGCGTCCGGAGCCGTCCTGCAGGACACGTCCGCTGTGCTGCAAGCCGGTCTGCAGGCGGTGTCGCGCGGTCTGATCGCCAGCTCCGCAAGCGCGCCTCTCATCGCGGTGATGAGCGCAGGTGTCGACAGCCCGCAAGTCGCGCCGATGGCCTCGGCCCAGGCCGTGGCGCCCGCGCCGACGCCCGTGTCGTCCTCGCTGCAGCCGGTGTCGGAATCCAAGCCGATGTCCAGCGTTCAGCCGGGCTCGACCGCGCGCCCCGCCGGCGACCAGCGCAGCGAGTCGGCGTCGCCAACGCAGGCCCCTGCGGCCGCGCCGGCGACGCCGTCTGCACCGTCCACGCCCTCTGAGCCGTCTGCCCCGGCGGCCGCTCCGAGCCCGTCGCCCGAGGCGCCCGCAGGCGAAGCAGGAACGCCGTCGTCCTCGGCGCCGGCCCCGCAGACCGCTCCTGCCAGCGAGGCTCGGGAATCCGGCCGCAACGATGGTTCCGGCGAATCGACCAAGCAAGACGGCGCTGCCGAGGCTGGCGTGTCTGCCGATGCCGAAAGCTCGAGCGCTGCCGCGTCAGCGTCCGCGCACCTGCTGTCCGGCACGGGCTTGCGGGCCCGCTGGGTCGCGGCCTATGCAGGCTGGACGGAGCGGATCTCGCGCTGGTTCGAGCGCGCGCCTGACCACGACAGCGGGGTGGATGCCCGGGCATCGACTCCCGCAGTGCATGCCCCCGCGGAGGGCACGGGCGCAGCCGACCCGGTCGCAGACCTGCCCGGGGTTCAGGTCGTGAGTGCACCGACGTCGGACGCCGCGGCGTCGCGACACGACGAGGGGACGCGCGCTTGAGCGTCGAGGACGCAGCCGGTCGCACCTTCAGCGACTCGTGGCACCGCGTGGCGCCGGTGCGGGTCGAACTGCGGGCCAGCGTGCGCGCGCACCGGCAGATGTACCGGGGGCGCGAATGGGTCGTGCTGCGCGACACCTTGTCGAGCGACTGGTTCCGCATCAGCGCCCAGGCCTGGAGCTTTGTCAGTCGCCTGTCGACCCGCCGTACCGTGGACGAGGCCTGGGTGGAAGCCGTCGGCGCCGACCCTGACCATGCGCTGTCCCAGGAGGAGGTCGTGCAACTGCTCGGGCAGTTGAACCTGTCCAACCTCCTGAGCTTTGACCGGGCCAGCGCGGGCGCGAGCTTGTTCGACCGCTACACCCAGCGTCGCAAGCGCGAGAACCGGGCCCTGTTGATGGGCTTCATGTCGATCCGCATTCCGCTGCTCGACCCCGACCGCATGTTGCAGACAGCGATGCCGCTGATCCGTGCGGTCTTCAGCCCCGCGGGCGCGCTGGCTTACCTGCTGCTGCTGGCGCTGGCGGGCAAGGCGCTCGTCGACAACGCCGACGCCCTGTTCAGCCAGGGGGCTGGGATCCTGGCGCCGTCCAACCTCGGGCTGCTCTACATCGGGTTCATCATCGCCAAGGTGGTGCACGAATTCGGCCACGCCGCCGCCTGCCGCCTCCACGCAGGCGAAGTCCACAAGATGGGCGTGATGCTGCTCATCTTCGCACCCATGCCCTATGTGGATGCGACTGCGAGCTGGGGTTTTCGTCACCGGTGGCCGCGCCTGCTCGTCGGCGCTTCGGGTGTGCTGGCCGAGCTGGCTGTTGCTGCGGTGGCGGCGTTGCTGTGGGCGCACACGGCCCCCGGCGTGGTCAATTCGATCGCCTACAACGTGATCTTCGTTGCCAGCGTGTCGTCGGTGTTCTTCAACCTCAACCCCTTGCTGAGGTTCGACGGCTACCACATGCTCGTCGACCTGATCGACGTTCCCAACCTGTTCCAGCGCTCCAGGGACCAGCTGCGCTACCTGGGTGAGCGCCTCGTCTTCAGGCTGCCGAATGCCCGTCCTGCCGCCCGGTCCGGGGTCGAGGCATGGCTGCTGCCGGTGTACGGCGTCGTGAGCCTGGCCTACTGGCTGGTCTTGATGTCGACGATCGTCTTCTTCGTCGCCGAGCAGTACCTGGACCTGGGTGTCGCCCTGGCCTGGATCCTGGGCTTCACCGTCACGGTGGTGCCCTTGTTCAAGTTCCTGAAGTACCTGCTGACCAGCCCGCGCTTGATGCACGTCCGGGCGCGCTGCATGGCCACCACGGGCGCGATTGTCCTGACGGCCTTTGCGCTGCTTGCCGGCGTGCCCGTGCCCGACCGGGTGCGCGCTTCCGGCGTGCTGGAGGCGGTGAACTACCGCCGGGTCAACAGCGAGACTGCCGGGCGTCTGGTGGCCGTCCAGGTCACGCCCGGTGCGCGCGTGAAGGCCGGGCAGGAGTTGATGCGGCTGGAGAACCCGGAGATCGAGTTCGAACTCGGGAGCGCTCGTCTGCAGCGCGAGCAGTTGCTTTCGCAGGAGTTGCGCGCCACGTCGGTGGCCCGTGCCGACCTGGCTGCCTTGCGACGGCAGCGCGAGGCGGTGGAGGCCATCATCTCGGAGCTCGAGCGCCAGCTCCAGGGCCTGGTCCTGCGTGCCCCGATCGACGGCCTGTGGAGTCCCGAGACCTTCGACAGGGGGCTCGGGCGCTGGGTCGCTCGTGGCGCGGGCCTCGGTGCGGTGATCGATCCGGACGAATGGCGTTTCGTGGCCGTGTTGCCGCAGGTGGCCACCCACCTGTTCGACAACGAGGTGAGCAGCGTCGAGATACGACTTCGGGGCCAGGAAGACGTGAACCTCGTCGCCCAGGGCGCCGTGCTCGTTCCTTTCGAGACCGGGACCCTGCCTTCGAGGGCCTTGGGCATGGCCGGTGGTGGCGATATCGCCGTGGCGCCGGGTGACGGCCAGGGACTGACGGCTGCAGAACCCTTCTTCCAGATCCTCGCTTCGCTGCCGGTCGGTGTGGCTGCCACGGAACTGCGCCATGGTCGGCTGGGCACGCTGCGCATGACCTTGAAGGCTGCGCCGCTGATGGTTCAGTGGGAGCGTGCCGTGCGGCAGTTCTTCCAGCGCCGGTTCCGAGTCTGATTTCCTGCCCCACTGACGACCGTGTTCCGCCGCGTAGCCGCCTTGAGTTCCGTCCAGCATGCCCGCCTGCGGGTGTTGCCGGTGCAGGATTTCGCGTTCGCCCGAGGGCTGCACATGGCGGCCGTGATGCAGCCGGAGATGGTCCGCGCCAGCACCCTGTACCCGATCGTCTTCGTCGAGGAGCGGGGCGGCGACACCTTCACGCCCGTGGCGCTGTTCGGCCTGGAGCCGGGCGTGAACGTCTTCGTCGACGCGTCCGGGCGATGGCAGGCCTCGTACATCCCCGCAGTCGTTCGCGGCTACCCGTTCTCGCTCGTGCGCACCGGCCGTGGCGACCGGCACGCCCTGTGCATCGACGTCGAAAGCGATCGCGTCGGGGAGGCTGCGGGCGAGCCGCTGTTCGACGGCGCGGGTCGTCCCTTGCCTGCGTTGGAGGAGGCGCGTTCGTACTTCGCGCGCCTGCGGCAGATGCAGGTCGTCACCGACGCCTATGTTGATGCGTTGAAACAGGGCAACCTCTTGACGCCGCTTTCGATCCGCGCGCTGCAGGGCGACCGCAGCGTCGACCTGGAGGGCTGCTACGTCGTCAACGAGTCCCGTCTCGAGGCGCTGTCCGACCAGGGGCTGCTGGGGCTGCGGCGCCGTGGCTGGCTGGCCTCGACCTACGCGCACGTGGCCTCGCTTCACCAGATCGAGAGGCTTTCGTGAATCCAGTTTTCCCGGGTCCGGTGTCGGGCGTCCTGCCTTCGCGCAGGCCCTGTCCCGTGGCCCGTGGCTGATGCATCCACCAGGAGAAGCTCATGACTCCCTTGTCAACCAGTTCTGCCCGCCGCCTGTGTGCGGTGCCTGAGGCAGCGGGGCGCCTGCCTGTGCCCGGGTGGGCCGCGCTGGCAGTGCTCGCGGGCAGCGTCTTGCTCGCCTGGCCGCTTGCGGGTGCGGCCCAGGCCCCCAGCGTTGCGGCGGCCCGAGCCGCTCAAGAGGGCCTGTCTTTGCCTGCCTTCGTTCAACGGGTGCGGCAGAACAACAAGAACGTCGTCGCCAGGCGTTCGGAGGCCGACCTGGCCGCCACGGCCGTCGATAGGGCGCGCGGCGCGTTCGAGACCCAGGGGGCGGTGTCCAGCAGCGTCGGCGGGACACGCCAGGCCAACACCCGGGAGGAGAAGCTGGTGCGCAGCGGTGCCGGAATCTACGAGCGCGACGCCGTCGACCTTTCCGCCAGCGTCAGTCGCCTGTTGTCGACCGGCACGAAGGTCGAAGGAAAGACCACGCTGTCGCGCTTCCTGACCAATCTCTCCAACGAGCACGAGTACCGCAGCTATGTCGGCGTATCCGTGACCCATCCCTTGGCGCGCGATGGTGGGCTGGAGGCGGTCGCCGCGCGTGTGCGCGTCGCCGAGGCCGATGTGGCGGCCACCCAGGCGGGCGCGCGCGACGCCGAGGGCAGCGTGGTCGCCGAGTCGGTCCTGGCCTACTGGGACCTGACCCTGGCGCAGCACCGCGCGGCCCATGCCCTGGAGAAAGTGAGCATGGGAGAGCGCCTGCTCGCGCAGGCGCAGGCCCTGCGGCGTCAGGGCCGCATCCCGGAGTCCCAGGTCTGGGACGTGGAAAACGACCTGATCCGCTACCGCGCGGCAGTCAGCGAAGCCCAGGTTGCTCAGGCGGAGGCGGTCAGCCGTGTTGCGCGCCTCATGGGCAGCGAGCTGAACGGCCAGGCGCCGGGATGGCGCGCCACGGATGCCTTGCCTGACGCGTCGCGCCCCCCGCCCGCGACGGACCAGGCGGTCGCCCGGGCCTTCGAGTTGCGTGCCGACCTGCGGCAGCGACAGGCCGCGCTCGAGCGCGAACGGCTGCAGGCCGAGTACGCGGCGAACCAGGCCAGGCCCAAGCTCGATGTGGTGGCGAGCTACGGCCTGAACGGGGGGCCCGGGAGCTCCCAGGCCGGTAACGTCGGCTTCCTCAAGGACTTTCCTTCCTGGTCTGTCGGTCTGCAGATGGCCATGCCCCTGGGCGGCAATGTCCAGGGTCGGGCCGACGTGCAGGCCGCCAAGCTGCGCCTGGCCGAGGCGCAGCGCCAGCTCGAAGCCCTGCGCCGTGAGATCGCCAGTGATGTGGCCACCGGCGTGACCTTGATGTCGGGGGCCGCCCAGCGCTGGGAGCTGTGGTCCGAGATCGCACGTCGGGAGGATCGCCATGTCCAACTCGAGAGGCAGCGCCTGGAATCCGGCCGCAGCGACGTGCGCGAGCTGCTCTTCAGGGAGGAGCGCGCCATCAATGCGCGGATGGCCGTGGTCGAGCAGCAGGTGGCCTGGTCCAAGGCGGAAGCCCTGATCGAGGCCACCCAAGGCCTCTTGCTGGATCGGTTCCGGTGAGGGGTTCGGCCTCCGGTTCGAGCCATTTGGCGGGCACGGCGACGGACGAGACCCCGTTGGGTCTCGGTCAAGTCGCGGATGACGGGGCCGGTACGGGCGCGTTCTGGGCGCAGGTGCTGGAGGCGTTCGGCCTGGCGCTGCGGGCGCGGCGCGTGCTGCTGGTCGAGCAGACGGACGCGGGCGCCTGGCTGGCGCTCGATCAATGGCCCGAGGATGCCGCCGGGCACGCGGGGGACTCCGAGCTGCTGGCCAGGGCCGCCGACCAGGCCAGCCCTTCGGCGGCCTACTTCGCCGCGCCGGCAGGGGCTGACCACGGTGCGGTGGCCGTGCGCGTCGAACCGCACGGCTCCGCCACGCATCCGCCCACGGTGGTGGTGGCCCTGGAAACCCCGCTGCCAGCCGCCGGCGCCGTGTTGCTGGCCCGCTTGCTGGCGGCTCTGCCGGCGCAGCGTCTCGGGGGCGCGTCGCCGCTGGCGCGGCAGGAAATCGTGCAACCGCAGGACAAGGCGCGGCGGCTGTACGAAGTCCTGCAGCTGGCCATGCGGCTCGGCGCCGAGACCCGCTTCCTGCGTGCAGCCTTCTCGCTGTGCAACGAGCTGGCCGTGCGCTTCGCTTGCGAGCAGGTCTCGCTCGGGTGGGTGCAGTCCGGCTACGTCAGGCTGACGGCCGTCAGCCATGTCGAGAAGTTCGATGCCAGGTCATCCGCGAGCACCGAGCTCGAAAGCGCCATGGAGGAGGCCGCCAGCCACGGCGCGGAGCTCTTCTGGCCGCAGCCAATGGATGCGCCCGTGCGCCTGCACTCGCACCAGACCTACGCCAGGCAGCAAGGCGTCGGGTCGATGATGTCCATGCCGCTGCAACTGGACGGCGAGATCGTTGCCGTGCTCAGCCTGCAGCGCCGCGAGACGGGGTTCGACGAGCAGACGGCGTGGGAACTTCGTCTCATCGGCGAAGCCTGTGTCCGGCGACTGCAGGACTTGCGGCAGACCGACCGTTGGTTCGGCGCGCGGTGGTGGTTTGCAGCGGGGCGTTGGGTGGACCAATTCCTCGGCCCCAGCCACACCGGCTGGAAGCTCGCGGGCCTGGGCGCCGTGACCGTGCTGGTGGGCTCGGCGCTGTTGCCTTGGCCCTACCGCATCGATGCGTCACTGGCCTTGCGCAGCGAGGACATCCTGTTCGTGCCGGCGCCCTTCGACGGGTACCTGCGCAAGGTGAGCGTACGCGTCGGCGACCAGGTGGAGTCCGGTCGCATCCTGCTCGAGCTCGACACGCGTGAGCTGATCCTCGAGGAGTCGATGGCGGTTGCCGATGAGTTGAAGTACCGCAACGAGGCGGAGCGGGGGCAGGGCGCCCGGCAATTGGCGGAGATGCAGATCGCGCGTGCGCGCCAGCAGCAGGCGGCCTCGAAGCTCGACCTGATACGGCACCAGCTCGCCAGCGCGCAGGTCCGCGCGCCGTTCCCCAGCGTCGTCGTCGAGGGTGAGCTGAAGAAGAACCTCGGCGCCCCGGTGCGCAAGGGCGACCTGCTGGTCAAGCTGGCCCGCACCGGCGACACCTACCTCGAGATCGAAGTCGACCAGGCGGACGTGCACGAGGTCAAGCTGGGATCCACTGGCGAGTTCGCGCTCGTGGGGCGGCCCGATCTCAAGTATTCCTTCGTCGTCGATCGGATCGACCCGCAGTCCACGCAACGCGAGGCTCGAAACGTGTATCTGGTGCGCGGCCGGATCGAGGTGGGCTACCAGCCCTGGTGGCGCCCGGGCATGGGCGGGAGCGCGAGGATCGACGTCGGAGATCGCAGCCTCCTGTGGGTGATGACCCACCGCACGATACGCTTCCTCAGACAGGTGTTCTGGATTTGAGCGGGCCGGCAGTCCCGGGCGTCATCTGGCCTTTGCCGGCAGCCGTGCGGCTGCCCGAGGGCCTGGACCAGATCGCACACGATGTGCGCGGCCTGTGGCGCCGCCGCGCGACCCTGGGGCGTGAGCTGTCCCGACTGTCGATGCAATGCACGGCGGCGTGTGAGGCGCTGAAGGGTTCGAGCGAGGAGGAGCTCTCCGGCCACCTGGCGCAGGCCAGGGAGCTCCTGCGTCGCGACCCGCTCCACGCCCGTGGGCGCCTCGTGGAGGCGCTCGCTGCGGTGGGCGAGGTCGCGGCCCGTGTCATGGGCATGCGTCCCTATCCGGTGCAGTTCATGGCCGCCTTGGCATTGCAGCGCGGCCTGCTCGCCGAGATGGCCACCGGCGAAGGCAAGACCCTCACGGTTGCGCTGGCGGGCGTGCTCGCGGGGTGGAGCGCCAGGCCGTGTCACGTCATCACCTCGAACGACTACCTCGCCGGTCGAGACGCCCACGAGATGACGCCGCTCTACCAGCGTTGCGGACTGTCCGTGGCCGGGATTCACGCCGCCGTCGAGCACGCGAAGCGGCCGGCCCTGTACGGCTGTGACGTGGTGTACGTGACGGCCAAGGAACTGCTCGCGGACCACCTGCGGGACGAACTTGCCGCGCGGGCAGGACGCGACCCCCGGCGCATGGCTTTCGAGAACTGGCTCGAGGGGGGCAGGGCGCCGTCGAGCCCGGCCGTCCTGCTCGTGCGAGGGCTGCACGCTGCGGTCGTCGACGAGGCCGACAACGTGCTCGTCGACGAGGCGGTCACGCCGTTGATCCTGTCGGCGCCGCGCAACAGCCATGATCTCGGTGAGGCCGTGCGTTGCATGGCGGTGCTGGCTGGACGCCTGGATGCCGCAAGCGATTACGAACTGCTGCCGCAGCGTCGCACCGTCACCCTGCGCGACGGTGCCCGGCTTGCCCTGGATCGCCTGGCGCCCTCGCTGCCGACCACCTGGCGCGCGGCCCCCAGGCGGGAGGAACTGCTGCGTCAGGCCTTGACCGTTCGCCACTTCATCCTGTTGAACCACCAGTACGTCGTGAACGACGGAAAGATCGTGCTCCTGGACGAATTCACCGGCCGCCTGACGCCGGGCCGGACCCTGATGGCCGGCCTGCACCAGGCCGTCGAGGCGAAGGAGGGCGTGGAGGTCACCGATCCGAACGAATCGCTCGGGCAGTTGAGCTTCCAGACCTTCTTCAGGCGCTTCCCCAGGCTGGCGGGCACCAGCGGCACGGCACGCGAGGCGGCCGCGGAGTTCTGGCGCATCTACCGGTTGTCGGTGTTGCCGATCCCGACCCACCGCCCCCGGCTCACCGTGACCGCTCCCACGCGCGTGTTCGCCACCGCCCAGGAGCGCTGGGCCGCGGTGGCGCAGCATGTGGCCGGCCTGCACCGGATCGGCCAGCCCGTGCTTGTCGGCGTTCGCAGCGTCGAAGCGAGCCTGGTGCTCGCCCGGGAACTGGAGGCCCTGGGTCTGCCGTTTTCCTTGCTGAACGCGGTTTTGCACGAACAGGAGGCTGGTGTCGTGGCCCAGGCCGGTGAGACAGGCCGCATCACGATCGCAACGAACATGGCCGGCCGCGGAACGGACATCCGGCTGGGGCCGGGCGTTCCTGCCCTGGGCGGCCTGCACGTCGTGATCGCCGAGGCCAACGAGTCGGCCCGCGTGTCGCGTCAGCTGGCGGGCCGGTGCGGAAGGCAGGGCGACCCGGGGAGCGTCACGGTCATGCTCAGCCTCGAGGATGCGCTGGTGAGCCGGTTCGTGCCGAACTCCTTGCGTCGGTTGCTGGCTCCGCTGGCGCACGTTTCAACGCCGTGGCGCGACCGCGTCCTGTCCGGGACCGTGCGCTGGGCACAGCGGCGCGCCGAGGCCGAGGCCTATGCGCGTCGGCGGGCGGTCCTCAAGGCCGACGACTGGCTGGACAAGGCGCTGCCCTTCGTGGGTGGCTGAGAGGCGGTGAGGGTCTTTCCCCTAGGCCGACCCTGCGCCTGGTGCGTCGAGGCCCGAGGCTCGGGCCCCGGCGCGAGGCCGCACCCAACCTGGTCTAGGCGCGGCCACCGCCTGCGCAATACGCCACGATCCGCTGCGCCGCCTCGACGCACTCCTCGGTGCCCGCCACGAGGGCCAGGCGCACGCGGCCGGCGCCCGGGTTGATGCCATGGGCCGGCCGCGCCAGCAGTGAGCCGGGCAGCACGGTCACGTTCTGCTGCGCCAGCAAGCCCAGCGCCCAGGCCACGTCGTCCCCGCCGGGCACTCCGGCCCAGAGGTAGAAGCCCGCGTCGGGCAGGGCCACGTCCAGCACCGGCTGCAGCAAGGGCGTGACGCGCGCGAACTTGGCGCGGTAGAGCTCGCGGTTGGCGGCCACGTGCGTCTCGTCGTCCCAGGCTGCGATGCTGGCTTTCTGCACCACCTGGCTCATGGCGCTGCCGTGGTAGGTGCGGTAGAGCAGGAAGGCCTTCATGATGGCGGCATCGCCGGCGACAAAGCCCGAGCGCATGCCCGGCACGTTGCTGCGCTTGGACAGGCTCGTCAGCGCCACCAGGCGCGGGAAGCCCGTGCGTCCCAGCGCCTGCGCCGCCTGCAGCGCGCCCAGCGGCGGTTCGTCGCGGAAATAGATCTCCGAGTAGCACTCGTCGCTGGCGATGACGAAGCCGTGGCGGTCGCTCAGCGCGAAGAGCTGCTCCCATTCCGACAGCGGCATCACCGCGCCCGTGGGGTTGCCGGGCGAGCATACGTAGACGAGCTGCGTGCGCGCCCAGGTCGCGTCGTCGATCTCGTCCCAGCGCACGGCGAAGTTGCGCGCAGGGTCGCTGTTCGCGAAGGCGGGCTGCGCGCCCGCGAGCAGCGCCGCGCCCTCGTAGATCTGGTAGAACGGGTTGGGGCACAGGACGGTGGCCCCAGGCTTGGAGCCATCCACCACCGTCTGGGCCAGCGCGAACAAGGCCTCGCGCGTGCCGTTGACCGGCAGCACCTGTGTGGCCGCGTCCAGCTTCACCCCGTAGCGCCGCTGCACCCAGCCTGCGGCGGACTCCCGCAAGGCCGGCTCCCCCGCCGTGGCCGGATAGACCGCCAGCCCGGACAGCGAAGACAACAGCGTCTGCTCGATGAACCCCGGTGTCGGGTGCCGCGGCTCGCCGATCCCCAGGCTGATGGGCCGCAGGTGCGCGGGCGGCACGATGCCGCGCGAGAGCTCGCGCAGGCGCTCGAAGGGGTAGGGGTGAAGACGGGAGAGGTAGGGGTTCATGGGCACCGATTATCTTGGTGGCCGCCGGGGCTGCTTCAGACCCGCCCGCTCGACCGCATCCCCTCGAGCCGTAAGGCCAGGGCTTGCTCCAGTTCGCTCAGGCGCTGCCGCAGCGCGCGGCGCTCCGCTTCGTCGCCGCAGGCGGCCAACGCCTCGCGCAGCACGGCGCGGCGGTGGAACATCTCCACCTCGGGCGGGACGACGTCGGCGTTCTTCAGGATCTTGAACGGCAGGCGGAACTCCATTGGCGTCTGAGCCCAGCCCTCGGCGTCCTTCAGCGGCTTTCCATAGCTCTCGGCGCTCTGGATCTCGCCCGTGCGCCAGGCGTGGGCAAGGTGCTCGGCGATCGTCTCGTCGAGCGTGCGCAGGCTTGCATCGCGCTGCTTGCGGCGGTCGCTTTCGGAGGGCTTGGACATGGGCGGTCTGGCGCGGCGCGGCGAATCACGGGTGTCTGCCGCTCCCGAGGGCCTGGGCAGCGCCCCGCTTTGCTGCGCACGGTGGTGCGGAGCGTCCGTTCACAACTTCCCCACGCACCCCGGCGCGCCGCACCGGCAGGCCAGGCGGCCCTCGTGGTGCGTCTCGCCGTAGTTCACGGTGATCTCCTCGCCGACCGCGATGTCGCGTACGGCGTAGAACTCCACCCGGCCCTGGCGTATGCACAGCCGGGCGTTGGGCGCGCAGGAGTGGTTGGTGTAGCGCATCGGGTCGGCCGAGCGACTGAAATCGATCGCCTTGCGGTCGGAGAGCTCGACGATCATGATGCGCTCGCTGCGCGTGGCGCGGATGCGGGCCTGCGCCACGGTGATCGACTCGCCCCGGATCTCACCGATCTTGCGCTTGCCGGCGATGGACTCGGCGGCGAAGGCGCCCTGACCATCGATCGCGCTCGGGCGCACGTCGACGGCGTACTTCTGGTACGGCGGGCGCAGCGTCACTTCGCGACGCCAGTCAGCGGGCACAGGCAGGTGAACTCCGGCACGTCGAAGCGGATCACGTAGTCACGTTCCGGTGCCGGATTCGGGAAAACATCGAGGTCCCGGCTCGGCGCGCTCGGGGGCACGGCCGGCTTGCGGCGCTGCTTGCGAGGTGCGGTGGACATGATGGGGGTCGTGCTCGGACAGGTCGTTGGAGAGCCACCCGGATGGTATCATCCGGCCACCGCTGGGGACCTCGGCACCGAGGCCTTTTTATAATCAAATCAATGACTTAGCGGCAGCTGCGTGCTGCGCCTCGATGCGCCTGAACCAGATCAAGCTCTCGGGCTTCAAGTCTTTCGCCGAGCCGACGACCTTTCAGCTGCCAGGCCAGCGGGTCGGCGTCGTCGGGCCCAATGGCTGCGGCAAGTCCAACATCATGGACGCCGTGCGCTGGGTGCTCGGCGAGAGCAAGGCCAGCGAGCTGCGCGGCGAGTCGATGCAGGACGTCATCTTCAACGGCTCGGCGCAGCGCAAGCCGGCCGGCCGTGCCAGCGTCGAGCTCGTCTTCGACAACAGCGACGCCCGCGCCGGCGGGTCGTGGAACGCCTTCTCCGAGATTGCCGTCAAGCGCGTGCTCACGCGTGACGGCACGAGCAGCTACTACATCAACAACCAGCCGGTGCGCCGGCGTGACGTGC
>CAIRBF010000408.1 GCA_903876715.1 uncultured beta proteobacterium | reverse complement strand
TGCGCCACGAGGCCGCGCACGGGCTGGACCTGGTCGCCTTCTTCGACGACCGCGACGACGTCCGCCTCGACGCGGCGGCCGCCGCGCGCCGCCGCGGGCGTCTGCGCGACGTCGCCGACTTCGTGCGCCGCGAGGGCATCCACGAGGTCTACGTGGCGCTGCCCCTGGCTTCCGGCGAAGTCGTCGCCGGGTCCGGCAACCTGGGCGATGCCACGTCGCAGCCCAGCGGCAGCCGCATCGTCGAACTGCTGCGGGCCCTGCAGGGCACCACGGCGTCGATCTTCCACGTGCCCGACATCCTGGGTATCACCATCGTGCAGGGGCGGCTGCAGGACGTGGGCGGGGTGCCGGTGGTCGGCTTGTGCGAGTCGCCCTTCACCGGCGTCAACGCCCTCGTCAAGCGCGTGGAGGACGTGGTGCTCGCCAGCTCGATCCTCCTGGCGATCGCGCCGCTGCTGCTGGCGCTGGCCGTGGGTGTCAAGCTCAGTTCGCCCGGGCCGGTGATCTTCCGCCAGCGTCGGCACGGGCTGGACGGGCGCGAGATCGTGGTCTGGAAGTTCCGCTCGATGCGCGCGCTCGACGACGGCACGGTCGTGCCCCAAGCCGTGCGTGACGACCCGCGCGTGACGCGCTTCGGCGCCTTCCTGCGCCGCTCCTCGCTGGACGAGCTGCCGCAGTTCTTCAACGTGCTGCAGGGCCGCATGAGCATCGTCGGCCCGCGGCCCCACGCCGTGGCCCACAACGAGTTCTACCGCGGGGTCATCGGTGCCTACATGGTGCGCCACAAGGTCAAGCCTGGCATCACCGGCTGGGCCCAGGTGCACGGCCTGCGCGGTGAGACCGAGACCGTGGACAAGATGCGCGCGCGTGTCGAGCACGACCTGGAGTACCTGCGCCGCTGGTCGCTCGCGCTGGACCTGCGCATCATCGCGCGCACCGTGGCGCTGGTGCTGTTCGATCGCCATGCCTACTGAGCGCCCCCAGGGCCGGGCTGCGCCCAGCCCGCCCCCCCGCGGGGGTCAAGAAAACTTGGGGCGGCCCTGCGTTTTCTTGAGAGCCACTGATCCCCGCCCGAACCACCGGAAGGCCCTGCCCTTGATGACCTCCAAGCCCCGCCCGCGCGTGGTCCTGGCCGCGCTGTGCGCCAGCGCCGCCGTCACCGTGTCCGCCCAGATCCAGCCCTGGACGCTGACGGCCTCGCAGGAACTGAGCCGTGACACCAACGTCTACCGCCTGGCCGACGGGGTGGCGCCGGCGGGCGGCCTGAAGCGAGGCGATACGCTGTCCACGACGACGGTGGCCGCCGGGCTGGACCAGCGCATCGGCCGTCAGCGCCTGCTGGGCGAGGCGGCCTTGCGCGTGCTGCGCTACCGCGGCAACGACAGCCTCGACCACGAGGGGCACACCCTGTCGGCGGCCTGGGCGTGGGAGACGGTGGAGCGGTTGTCGGGCACGCTGCGCGCCGGCAGCACGCGCAGCCTGCTTCCGTACGCCAGCGAGGCGGTGCCCGGGTCCACGTCGCGCAACCTCGAGACCACCAACGAGCTTGCGGCGCTCGCACGCCTGGGCGGCCAGGGTCGACTCAGCTTCGAGGCAGCGCTCGGCACCCGGCAGGTGGACTACAGCGATCCCGCCTACGCCACGGCCGAACTGCGCACGGACACCCTGGCCCTGGGCGGGCGCTGGCGCGCAGGTGGCGCCTTGGTCTACGGCGCCGCCTGGCGGCATACCTGGGCGCGCTACCCGGGGCTGGGAGACCGCTACCACGTCGACGCGCTGGATTTCAGCGCCGAGTCTGCCCCCGCGGGCGCGAGCCGCCTGTATCTGCGCCTGAGCCCGACGCGGGCGCGCTACGACGCGGCCACGGAGCGCGACTTCAGCGGCCTGACCGCCGCGGCGCAGTGGCGCTGGCAGGCCGGCGGCAAGCTCGCGCTGACGCTGCGCGCGGTGCGCGACCTCGGGCAGGACGCCTACCTGGAGCGCTACGGCAGCGACGGCAGTGCTGCTGCGGTACGCGGCAACGTCGACGACAGCACGGTGTTGACGCGCGTGGTGCTGGAGGGCGTATACGCATACAGCGACAAGACGCAGCTCATCACGAGCCTGGGCGCGACCCGGCGCGAACTGACCCGGCTGCCGCCGGGTCAGACGGCGCTGCTCGAGGGGCGCGACACGACGGCCGCGGCCACCCTCGGCGTGCGCTGGGCGCCCACGCGCCACGCCGCGCTCGGCTGCGACGCTGGCCTGGAGCGCCGCACGGCCCGCGGCACGCTCAGCGGTCCCTACAACGCCAGCACCTTGACCTGCTTCGGCCGCCTGGGCTGGCAGTGACGCGGCGGCGAATTCCGGGCCTGAGCCTCGGAATTCGACCGACCGGTGTCGGCCACGCTGGCCGACAATGCGGCACCGCACCACGATTGCAGTGCACGCTCCATGCCCTCCGCCTCGCCGAGCTTGCCCACGCGCCGAGGGCGCGACGCGATGGTTGCCGTCCCTCGCGTCGACGCCTTGCCGCCGCCGACTGTCCATTTCGAATCGGCGTGGGCCGCACCCGGGCGTGTGCGCGGGTTCCGCGACGACGCATGTCGGTACGCAGTGGCGGTGGATGGGGCCGGGGTCATGGCTGGCTTGCCCGCGGTGCCCAGGTACGTTTCGGCCGTGCTGAACTGATGTCGCGAGCCAGTGCGTGCGGGCAGGCGCTGTCGTGGCCCCGTTGGCCGATGAGCGGCCCCGTGCCCGGGTGGTCTGGGGTGGTGACCGCGCTTGCGGCCGTTCTGGCACTCGTGTGCGCCTGTCCGGCGTCGGCCATGACCCTGGAGCGCGCAGGCAGCGACCTGTACGCCACCGGCCCCATCGTCGGCGCCGACGTCGAGGCCTTCCGCGCCGAGATCACGCGCGGTGGCCTGCAGCGCGTCGTGCTCGTCAACTCCTTCGGCGGCGAACTTCGCGCGGCCCTGCACGTGGCGGTGATGGTGCGCGACGCCAGGCTCGACACCTTGGTGTCGGGGCAGTGCCATTCCTCCTGCTCGCTGATCTTCATGGCCGGGCGTGAGCGGCGCTTTGCCACCGGCAGCAAGCCGCGCAGTACCGTGGTGGGTATCCACGGCCCGAACCACCGCCTCACACGCGAACCCACGCCGCAGGCGGCGCGCCTGATGGAGCGCTTCTACCGCGAGCGCATGGGCCTGCGCTACGACGAACGCATCATCGGCCAGGCGCTGTACGCGATCACCGAGCACAACGGCATGCTGCGCCTGCGTGAACTCGAGCGCACGACGCCCGAGGAGCGCGTGCCCTGGTTCTGCCCGAGTGCGCAGACGCCCGCGGCGGCCTGCGTGCGCCACCACGGTCATGATGCCTACACGCTGGGTGTGGTCACGCACCGCGAGACGGTGCCGCTGACGCTGCCGCCTTCCATGCGGCAGGCGCTCGAGTACTTCGGTCTGCGCCTGGACGAGGCCGGCGAGCCCTTGCCCGCGCGCCTGAGCGACATCTCCGGCACGAACTGCCGCGTGCTGCCGTCCTGCGTGCGCAGCTTTGACGAGGCGGGCACGCGCTGGCTCGCGTCGGAGTACCACCGCGCCGCGGCCGTGGGCCTGGACAAGCCTGGCTTCGTGTTCAGCCGCAATGCCGACAGCCCCTGGCAGGCGATGCTGCAGGCGCTGTACGCCTGCAACCACATGCGCGACAACCCGCGCCTGTGCCGCGTCGTCGCGGTCGACGACCGCAGTCTGCCCGACCTGGTGGCGGCGGTTGCGCAACGCGCGCGCGAACTGCTCGCCCGACTGCCGGCACCCGACCCGCAAGCTGTCGAGGCCGAGAACGCCGGGCCCGGCGCCGAAGTCCCCTGGACGTACCGCAAGACCGACGTGCGCAGCCCCACGCCCGTAGCGCTGGAGGGGGTGCAGCGCATCGACACGGCCGAGCTCGCGCGCATGCTGAAGCTGCCGCGACGCCCGCTGCTCATCGATGTGGCCGGGAGTGAGCCGCAGATGCTTCCCGGCGCGCTGCACTTCGTCAACGGCGGCCTGGCCTTCTCGGACGTCCCGACCGAGAACGCCTACGAGACGCGCTTCCTGTCGATGCTGCGGGCGGCAGGTGCGCAACCGGATACCGAGATCGTGTTCTACGGTGCCGATGCCTCGAACTGGCAGGCCGTCAACGCGGCGATGCGCGCGCAGCGCAACGGCCATGCCCGCGTCCACTGGTACCGCGGCGGCCTGGCCGCCTGGCAGCGCGCTGGCCTGCCCACCGTGCAGAAGACCGCGGTGGCGGTGCTGCGCTGAGAGTGCCCCCAGGGCCGGGCGTCGCCCGTCCCGGCCCCCCGCGGGGGCGCAAGAAGACTTGGGACGGCGCGGCGTTTTCTGGAGAAGCTGAGCGCCGGCTCCCTGCCGCCGCCCGCACCCGCGGCCGCGCAGCCCTTGCGCCGCCTCAGCGCCGCCGACGCGCGGCGGCGCAGACTGTGCGCATGCCCG
>CAIRBF010000407.1 GCA_903876715.1 uncultured beta proteobacterium | reverse complement strand
CTCCTCGAGCCTGGCCAACCTGCGGGTGGACATCGACGATGCCGCCGTCACGCTGGGCGCGACGCGGCTGCAGGCCTTCTTCAAGGTCGTGCTGCCCAACATCCGCGCCGGCGTCGCGGCGGCCTTCGTGCTCGCCTTCATCACCTCCTTCAACCAGGTGCCCGTGTCGCTCTTCCTCACGGGGCCGGGCGTGAGCACGCTGCCGATCGAGATGATGGCCTATATGGAGACGAGCTATGACCCGTCGATCGCCGCGTTGTCGACGCTGCTCGTCGTCTTCACCATCGTGCTGGTGGCCGTCACCGAGAAGGTGCTGGGCATCAGCAAGTACGTCTGAGAGGCGCTGCCCCGCGCTCCCCTGTCAAGCCCCATGGCCGACCCGATGCACCACCTCGAACTCCAGGGCCTGACGCTGGCCTACGGCAAGGCCGGCGCCGCGGTCCAGGACCTGCACCTGTCCGTGGCCCAGGGCGAGCTCGTCTCCCTGCTCGGGCCCTCGGGCTGCGGCAAGACGACGACGATGCGCGCCGTGGCCGGGCTGCTCACGCCCTTGGCTGGCCGCATCGTGCTGGCCGGGCAGGACATCACCCGCGTGCCGGCGAACCGGCGCGACATCGGGCTCGTGTTCCAGTCGTATGCGCTGTTCCCGCACCTGAGCGCCTTCGAGAACGTCGCCTTCGGGCTGCGGCTGCGCAAGGTGCCGGCGCCGGAGCTGCGCGAGCGCGTGAGCGAGGCGCTGCGCTCGGTCGGCCTCGAGGACTTCGCGTCGCGGCTGCCGGCCAACCTGTCGGGCGGGCAGCAGCAGCGCGTGGCGCTGGCCCGGGCCATCGTGCTGCGGCCGCGCCTGCTGCTGCTGGACGAGCCGCTGTCCAACCTGGACGCCAAGCTGCGGGTGGAGATGCGTGCCGAGCTGCGCCGCCTGCAGCGCCAACTCGGGATCACAATGCTCTACGTGACGCACGACCAGGACGAGGCGCTGAGCCTGTCGGACCGCATCGTCGTGATGCGCGCGGGCCGCATCGAGCAGTGCGGCACGCCCGAGGAGGTCTGGCACCGGCCGGCCACGGCCTTCGTGGCCTCGTTCATGGGCTGCGACAACCTCTTCGACGCCGCGGCTGGCCTGCCCCTGGCCTGGCCCGCCGGCGCCACCCACCTGGCCTGGCGGCCGCAGGCGGTGCCGGTGCGCGCGGCCGGCGAGCCTGGCCTGCCCGGCACTGTGCTCGCGCGCAGCTACCTCGGCGAGCACGTGGAGTACCTGGTGCAGACGGCGCACGGCAAGCTCAAGGGCAGCGCGCCCGCCTCGGCGCCGCCGTGGCTGGAGGGCGCTGCGGTCAGCGTGGGCCTCGATGGGGCGGCGGCAGCGGTGATCCCGCCCGCGACGCGCACCTGAGCGCGCCGGACCGCCCCAAGGTGCCCGTTCCGCAGCACATGGCAGGCAGGGTCGTGCGGTGACCACCGATATCTGGCTTGACACCGACCCGGGCTTCGACGACTGGATGGCCTGGGCGCTGTTGCAGGCTGAGCCTGGGCTGCGGCTCGCGGGGGTCAGCGTCGTCGCCGGCAACGCGCCGCTGCGCCACACGCTGGCCAATGCGCTGCGTATCCAGGCGCTGCACGGCTGGACGCAGCCGGTGCATGCCGGCTGCGAGCGTCCGCTCGTGCAGGCGCCGGTGACGGCGCAGGACGTGCTCGGCGAGACCGCCATGGCCACCACGGGGCGCGCGCTGCCGCAGGCGCAGGCGCAGGCCGCGCCCGGGCACGGGGTGCAGGCGCTGGTGAAGGCGGCGCGGGCCCGGCCTGGGCGTCTGACGCTGCTGGCCCTTGGGCCGCTGACGAATGTGGCCGCCGCCTTCGATGCCGCGCCCGACCTGCCGGGCCTGCTGCAGGCCATCGTGCTGATGGGCGGCTCCACCGACCGCGGCAACACGACGGCGGTGGCCGAGTTCAACATCCACGCCGACCCCGAGGCTGCGGCGCGTGTCTTCGGCGCCGGCGTGCCGCTCGTCATGTTCGGCCTGAACGTGTGCCGCCAGGTGCTGGTGGGCGAGGAGCACGTGCGCGCAGTTCGCGCGATCGGCACCGACCGCGCCGAACTCTTCGCCGACCACCTGGACGCCTATGTGGGCATCGCGCGCCGCCGCGGGGCCGCGCACATGGCGGTCTACGACCCCACGCCGGTGGCCTGGCTGGCGCGGCCGGACCTGTTCACCCTGGAGCCGGCGCGGGTGGACGTCGAGCTCGACGGCCGGCTGACACGCGGCATGACGGTGTGCGAGTTCCGCGTACCGTCCCGCGCCCGGCCCAACGCCCGCGTGGCCCTGGCCGCAGACGGCCCTGCAGTGATGGCCTGGGCGTTGCAGGGGCTGGCGCGGGCCCTGTCTTGACGGCCCGGTGAACATCGGCGGGCCTGGGCCCCGCGTGCGAAACTGCGTGGGTGAATGAAGAACCCCACTCCCCGCATCCGGGTGCGCCCGCTGCCGAGGACGCGCCCGACCCGGTGATCCAGGCCTTCGATGACGCGTGCGCTCGGCTCTCGGGCTTCGAAGACCATCTCGGTGCCGAATGGGTCGACGGCTACTTGACCGCGATCGCAGCGAGCTGGCGCCTGATCCCGCTCGACGAAGTGCTTCCCAAGATGTGCGCCGACGCTTTCGAGCGTGCGTTTTCCGACCCGCAGGACGAGTCGTGGGCGCGCGGGGCGCTGCAGGGGCGGCTGGACCAGTTGCTTGGGGAGCTCGACCCCGAGGCGCTGCTCGAGGACCCGGATGCCCTGCGGCTGGCGCCGCTGATGGGCGAGTGGGATGACGCGGCCCGGCGCCGGCTGGTCGAGGAAGGCCACGCCGACGAGGCGCAGGCGCAGCGCCTGCACACGGGCGCCTACTGGGCCGAGGGTTTCCTGCGCGCGCTGATGGATTTCCCCGTGGACTGGCCCAGTCCTTCCCAGCGCGACGCGCAGGCGCAGTGGCCGCTCCAGGCGGTCGAGGCGATCACCCTGCTGATGGCCGACCCTTCGAGCGAGGCCTACGAGGGGCACTTGCGCGCCCACTGGAAGGGCGATCCGCCGACACGTGACGAGCTCCTCGATGCCGCCCTGATGGCAGTACAGGACCTGCGCGTGTGGTGGATCGACCATCCTCCGCCGCAGCCGCCCCGCCGCGTCGAGCCCACGCCCGGCCGCAACGACCCCTGCCCCTGCGGCAGCGGGCGCAAGTTCAAGAAGTGCCATGGCGCCTGAGGCCGTCGGTCCTGCGCCCGTGGCCGCTCGGTGACGACTCCTGTTGGAGGATCGATGAGCGACGCCCCCATACCCGATGACCGCGGCGCCGCGCCCGAGCTCGCCGGACGTCACCTCGTGCTCGGTCTGTCCGGCGGCATCGCCTGCTACAAGGCGGCCGATTTCGCGCGCGAGCTGGTCAAGTCCGGCGCCACCGTCCAGGTGGTCATGACCGAGGCGGCGCTGCAGTTCGTGACGCCGGTGACGATGCAGGCGCTCAGCGGCCGGCCGGTCCACACCAGCCAGTGGGACGCGCGGCCGGCCGCGAACATGGCCCACATCGACCTCTCGCGCGAGGCCGATGCCATCGTCGTGGCGCCGGCCAGCGCCGACTTCATCGCCCAGCTTGCGCAGGGGCGGGCGGGCGAGCTGCTGTCGCTGCTGTGCCTCGCGCGGCCGCGCGGCGAAGGGCGCGCCGTGCCGCTGCTGCTGGCACCGGCGATGAACCGCGAGATGTGGTCGCACCCGGCCACGCAGCGCAACGTGGCGCAGGCTGTGGCCGACGGCGCCCTGCTGCTCGGCCCGGGGCATGGAGCCCAGGCCTGTGGCGAGACGGGCGACGGCCGCATGCTCGAGGCGGCCGAACTGCGCGACGCGGTCGTCGCCTTCTTCCAGCCCAAGGTACTGGCGGGCCGGCGCGTGCTCGTCACGGCGGGGCCGACCTTCGAGGCGCTGGACCCGGTGCGCGGCATCACCAACCGGTCCAGCGGCAAGATGGGTTTCGCGATCGCCCGCGCCGCCGCCGAGGCTGGCGCCGCGGTCACGCTCGTGGCTGGCCCGGTGCATCTGCCGACGCCAGCCGGGGTGCGTCGCATCGACGTGGGCAGCGCGCTGCAGATGCACGACGCGGTACTGCCGCTGGCCCCGGCGCACGACGTCTTCGTCGCCACCGCGGCGGTGGCCGACTGGCGGCCGATCGCGATGGCCGAGGAGAAGATCAAGAAGGACGGCAGCGGTCGCGTGCCCGCCTTCGAGATGACCGAAAACCCCGACATCCTGGCCGCGGTGGCCCGTCTGCCGCAGGCGCAACGGCCCTACTGCGTGGGCTTTGCCGCCGAGAGCCACGACGTGCTGCGCCACGCGCGCGAGAAGCGCATCCGCAAGGCTGTGCCGCTGATCGTTGCCAACCATGGCCCGGCCACCTTCGGCCGCGACGACAACACGCTCGTGCTGGTGGACGCCCGCGGCGAGCTCGAACTGCCGCGTGCCGACAAGCTGAGTCTGGCGCGCGCGCTGGTCGCGCAGATCGCGCAGCGGTTGTGAATTCCTACCCGACCTCGCAAGGCCCGACGATGACGACGATTGACGTGAAGGTGCTGGATGGACGTATTGCCGGGCATTTGCCCCAGTACGCCACGCCCGGTAGTGCCGGCCTGGACTTGCGCGCCTGCATCGATGCGCCGCTGCCGGTCCAACCCGGCCAGGCCGTGCTGATCCCCACGGGTCTGGCCATCCATATTGGCGATCCTGGCCTTGCGGCGGTGCTGCTGCCGCGCTCAGGGCTTGGGCACAAGCACGGGCTCGTTCTCGGCAACCTCGTCGGTCTGATCGACAGCGACTACCAGGGCCCGCTGATGGTCAGCTGCTGGAACCGCGGCGGCCAGGCCTATACGGTGCAGCCGCTGGAGCGCATTGCCCAGATGGTGATCGTGCCCGTGGTGCAGGCAGCCTTCAGGCGCGTCGAGGAGTTCGGCGCATCGACCCGCGGCGCGGGCGGCTTCGGGTCCACCGGGCGGGGCTGAGCCCGTAGACGCGCAGTCTGGAGCGCAGCGTTGCCCGCCCGCGCGCTGCGGTCGGCTCAGCCTTTCAGTGCAGCGGCGAACCCGTCGGTGCGATGTCGAGCACCGAGACGAGACCGCTGCCCACGCTGCCGGCGTCGATCTCCTCGGGTGTGGCCTCACGCACGTCTCGTATCGTCAGCGCCAAGCGCAGGGCCATCCCGGCCAGGGGGTGGTTGCCGTCGAGGACGACGTGCGAAGGGTAGACCTCGGTGACGGTGTAGATGGTGTCAGCCGGCATGTCCGGGGTGGCGCTGCCCGGTGGCAGGCCCTCGAAACGCATGCCGGGTTCGACGCCTTCAGGGAAGAGCCGGCGGTCTTCGAAGCACACGAGTTGCGAGTCGTACTCGCCGAAGGCATGTTCGGGCTCCAGGTGCAGGTGGGTCTCGAAGCCGGCCTCCTGGCCTTCGAGTGCCTCCTCGACCTTGGGCAACAGATCCTCGCCGCCGAAATAGAACTCGGTGGGCTCCTCCAACGCGTCCAGATGATAGTTCTGGCCGTCGCTCAGGACCCAGGTCAGCGTGACGACGCAGGGCTTGGTGATGATCATGCAGGGATGATCGCACAGGCCACAATCAGGCATGGAAGTTCATGCACCGATGGCGCTGCTCGGCGGCCTCTCGCCGACGCGGTTCATGCGCGGTTACTGGCAGAGGCGGCCGCTGCTCGTGCGCCAGGCCTGGCCTGCTGTGCAGCCGCCGCTGGCCCGCGCCGACCTGCTCGCACTGGCCGCGAGTGAAGATGTGGAATCGCGCCTGGTGGCGCGTCAGGGCGACGCGTGGACGCTGCGGCATGGGCCACTGTCGCGCCGTGCGCTGCCGCCGCTGCGTCAGCCTGGCTGGACGCTGCTGGTCCAGGGGCTGGACCTGCACGTGCCGGCAGCTCGGGCCATGCTCGAACGCTTCCGTTTCGTGCCCGACGCGCGGCTGGACGACCTGATGTTGTCCTACGCCACCGACCAGGGCGGTGTCGGCCCGCACCTGGATTCCTATGACGTCTTCCTGCTGCAGGTGCATGGGCGGCGCCGCTGGCGCATCGCCCGCCCGGGCGACGGCACGCTGGTCGAAGGCCAGCCGCTGAAGATCCTGAGTCGTTTCGAGCCTGAGGCCGAGTGGCTGCTCGAGCCCGGCGACATGCTCTACCTGCCGCCGCGCTGGGCCCACGACGGTGTCGCCGAAGGCGAGTGCATGACCTGTTCGATCGGCTTTCGTGCGCCCGCGGGCCCGGAATTGGCTGCCGACCTGCTCGGACGCCTGTCCCAGGCCGACGCGCTCGAGGCCCATCGCTTGTACCGTGATCCGTCGCAAGCCGCCACGCAGACGCCGGCGCGCGTTCCACCGGCACTGCAGGCGTTTGCCCAACGCGAGGTCGGGCGGGCCGTGCGCGGGCGTCGTGCGGTGGACGTGGCGCTTGGTGAGTCGCTGACGGAGCCCAAGGCGCACGTCTGGTTCGAGCCTCGTCAGCGCCCTGCGCTGGGGCGGTGGGGCTTACGGCTCGATGCACGCTCGCGCATGATGTATGACGACGAACACATCTACCTGAACGGGGATTCCTTTTGTGCGTCGGGGCGCGATCGGCGGCTGATGCGCAAACTGGCCGACCAGCGCTCGCTGAGCACGGCAGATGTGAGTCTGCTCAGCGCTGGCGCTGTTGACACGGTGCATGATTGGATCGAGTCGGGGTGGATGCGTCCGGACTCCAGTAACGATCTTGACTAGGGTAATTCCTAGGAGGTTCTATAATCCTGGGCTGACGTCGGGAATCCACCCGCAGTCATCGCAAGGTGAGCCCAGACCGGTTTGGGGCTTTGCGAGAATGGAACCCCATCACCCTTCCAAGACCGAGGACACAAGATGAAGAAGTCGCTTCTGCTCGCATCACTGGTGGCTGCCGTTTCGCTGGCTGCCTGCGGCAAGAAGGAGCAGCCTGCCCCGGCCCCCGCGCCCGCTGCTGCTCCCGCACCCGCGCCTGCGCCCGCCGCTGCTCCCTCTGACGCTGGTGCTTCCGGCGCTGCACCTGCTGCTGCTCCTGCGTCGAAGTGATCGCTTGAGCCTCGAGAAAAAAGCCGCCCTCGGGCGGCTTTTTCGTTCCTGTGACGTCGGAATGTCAAGGCGACATCAAAGGCAGCGGCACGCATGAGCCACCGGCTCCCGCCCGCTGTCTCACCGCAAATCCGCGGCGATCAGGCCCAGGATCCGAATCGCAGTGGCTCCGGACTCCGCCATGCCCTGGGCATTCTGCAAAGACACGAGGACGGTCCTGCCCTCGGCTTTGATCTGCACACGGTAGCGTTCGATCTTCGGTTCGCGATTGCGCCCCCGTAAACGGTCGAGCAGGCTGGGGTCATCCCTGACCGCTGTGCTGGCCGGATCGATGTAGCGGACGAAGAACAGACCGGCGCCGCGGTCGCGGTCCTCGACCGTGAATCCGCTGCGGTCCAACGCCAATCCGACACGCCGCCAGGCGCAGTCGAACCCTTCGTCCAATTGCAGCGTCGTGGCGTTCGACACGGCCACTACGCGTGCTTCGGGGGGATTGTCGGGGGCTTGCGCAACCGCCTGGCGGGCACTCTGCTCGGCCGCGCCGAGCCTGATCATCAGCCGAGTCAGGAACTCGGCCTCGAGTTGAGGGTCCGAAGCCCGGGCCTGCCAGGCGGTGCGCTCTTGGGTCGCGCTGGTGTAGACCTCTTCGAGCCCGCGGTGCGAGATGAAGATCTCGGTCCCGCCGCTGGCCGTGCGTTCGAGCCGGGTCCTGAAGCGGTCGCGCTCGCCGGTCGAGTACAGGTTTTCGAAGACCCGCCCCAAGGTCCTGCGAATCACGTCATCCGGCAGTTTCGCCCGGTTCTCGGCCCAGGCTGTTTCCATCACCCCGGCCTGTGCGTTTTCCACGTCCAAGGTGAAGCCGGAACCCAGCCAGAAGCCCTTGATCGGCTCCCAGAGTTGCTCCGGGCTGCGGGACGTGACGAGCCACCGCTGCTGCCCCTGACGTTCGATGCGGAAATCGCCCAATGCCGCCGGGGCCACCACCGCCGACCCTGCGAGCGGGCTGACCGCGGGCGCAGCGATCTGGCTGCTGGCGCTTACAGTGCCAGCAGCCTGCGGCGAGGATCGTCCGTCGCGATTGAGCTGGGTGAGGTCGGGCGGTACGTCCAGGTTGGCGGTCTTGGCCGCCTCGCTGCGGTAGTCGACTTTTCGGTCTTCGGTCACTTGCTGTACAGCCGTGCAGCCGCTCACCAGACAGGCCACGATGCATGCGGTGGCCACCGCCGGGCTGCGCGTCCTGGAGCCATGACCATGACGGAAGGCGAATCGACTCACTGGAGCACCTCTTTCACGGCGCGCGCCCGGAAGAGCGCCGCGGAACGGCATGGCGCGATCATGCGAGCAGCCCGCTGTCACGCATGGCCGAGCTCACGCACGCCTGCCCCGCCACAGTGAGTTCCGTCAGCGGCAGCCGCACGACTGGTCTGCAGCGCCCCAGTTGCGCCAGCGCCCACTTGGTGGGGGCCGGGCTGGGTTCGCAGAAAAGCTGGCGGTGCAGAGGCAGCAACTGCAGGTGCAGTGCCCTGGCTCGCCGCACATCACCGGCGATCGCGGCCATGCACATCTCGTGCATCTGTCGGGGCGCGACGTTGGCGGTGACGCTCACGTTGCCATGACCACCCAGCAGCATCAAGGCCACGGCCGTACCGTCGTCGCCGGAGTAGATGGAGAAACCGGGCGGCGCGTGCTTGACCAGCCAGGCCGCGCGTTCGATGTTGCCCGTGGCGTCCTTGATGCCGACGATGCCGGGCACCTGCGCCAGCCGGATGGCCGTGTCGTGCTGCAGATCAGCCACGGTCCGCCCGGGCACGTTGTACAGCACCACCGGCAAGTCCACGGCCTCGGCCACGGCCCGGAAGTGACGGTACAGGCCTTCCTGCGAAGGCTTGTTGTAATACGGGACCACCTGCAGCGTGCAGTCCGCGCCGACCTTGAGGGCGTAGCGGGTCAACTCGATGGCTTCTGACGTGGAGTTGGCGCCAGCCCCGGCCATGATGGGAACACGGCCCCGGGCGTGCTCGACGCACACGCGGATGATCTCGCAGTGTTCCTCCACCGTGACAGTGGGTGACTCTCCGGTCGTGCCGACCACACCGATGCAGTCGGTGCCTTCGGTGATATGCCAGTCGATCAGGCTGCGCAGACCGTCATAGTCGACGCTGCCGTCCTCTTGCATGGGCGTGACAAGCGCCACGATGCTGCCAACGATGGGTTTCATGCGGGAATCCCTGCGGTGAACACTGAAGTGTAGCGGGCGGGTCAAGGCGAATGGCAATCGCCCGGGCGCGCTGCGGGGGTGGCTGCGGTGCCGAGCAGGGGCAGGACATCGATCCGCGCCGGATCGCCGCGCCAGGCGCATAGCCGCTGAACGCGGCGCCGGGGGGCCTCGAGCAGGCCGTCCTCGTAGGCCAGCACGTGCAGCCCCGCGGCGGCGCGCAGCAACTCGCCGGGTTCGAGCAGAAACTCCGGCCGCGCCGGACGGCCCAGGACTTCCTGGCCGCGAGCGAAGGTCTCGTAGACCAGTACCCCGCCGAGGCCGACGCTGGCCATGATGTACGGCAGCAGAGGGCGCCACAGGTAGTTTGTGACGACTACTGCGTCGAAGAGCCGCCCCTCGAGCGGCCAGGGGCCGGTCTCGATGTCGGCAACGATGATCTCGGCGCATGCTCGCAGAGGCTCGATGGCCACGGCGTCGCGATCGACCCCCGTGACGCGGGCACCCCGTTCGGCAAGCCAGCGCGTGTGCCGGCCGCTGCCGCAGGCCAGGTCGAGAACCCGGCAGCCCGGCGGCAGCGATCCCGCCCAGCGGACCACCCAGTCCGAAGGAGCCGAGGGCAAGGGGGTTCTGGTCAGGCTCAGAAGCAGCTCCAGACCCGGTTGGCCAGGTCGACGCCCAAGTGCGGGTCGAGGTAGGCAAGGAAGACCCCGCCCAGGGCCACACAAGCCGCAGCGAGCCCGATGCCGCGACGCAGACGGGCGCCGTTCATGTGGCCCTCGGTGCCATCCGGGCGAGTGGCTCTTCGCGCACGGGCAGGTTGACCAGCGCCGCGAAGATGCCCAGCGCGATCGCCAGGGCCCAGACCCAGTCGTAGTTGCCAAGCGCGACGTACAGCCTGCCGCCCAGCCAGGCCCCCAGGAAGGAGCCGACCTGATGGCTCAGGAACGCGAAACCGCTGAGCATGGACATGTACTGCACGCCAAAGATCTGCGCGATCACGGCCGTTGTCGGCGGCACGGTTGACAGCCACAGCAGGCCCATCGCCGCGGCGAACAGGTACACGCTCCACGGCGTGAGCGGCGCGGCGAGGAAGAGGGCGATCACCAGGGAGCGCAGCCCGTAGATCGCGCTCAGGATGTAGCGCTTGGGCAAGCGCTGTCCGAGCGTCCCGGCGGCATACGTGCCGATAACGTTGAACATGCCGACGATGGCCAGTGCGGTTGTCGCTACGCCGGGGCTCATGCCCTGGTCCTTCAGATAGCTCGGCAGGTGCAAACCGATGAAGACCAACTGGAAGCCGCAGACGAAATAGCCCGCAGTGACGAGCCGGAAGCTGCGGTTGGAGAAAGCTTCGCGAAGCGCCGCCCTCACGCTCTGGCCGCTGTTACCCCCGGCCGGCCGAATCACCGCGGACGACTCGCGCAGCAGCAGCGCCATCGGCAGGATCAGCAGCACCAGCACCGCCAGCACCCACAGCGCGCCCTGCCAACCCAGATTGCTGATCAGCGCGTTCTCCAACGGCACCATGAAGAATTGGCCGAAGGAGCCTGCCGCGCCGGCCACGCCCAGGGCCCAGGAGCGTCGCTCGGCAGGCAGGTTGCGTCCGATGATGCCGTAGACGACCGCGTAGGTGCTTCCCGCCTGCGCAACGCCGATCATCAACCCGGCACTGATCACGAGGCCGGTTCCTGTGGTGCTGAAGGCCATGCCTGCCAAGCCTGTGGCGTAGGCGATGGTCGCCACCATGAGAACGCGCGCTGCGCCGTGCCGGTCGGCCAGGCCCCCCGCCAGCGGTGCCGCCAGGCCCCAGGCCAGGTTCTGCACCGCTATCGCGAAGGCGAAGGCCTCGCGCGTCCAGCCGCGATCCATCGTCATCGGCTGCAGCCACAGGCCGAACCCGTGGCGTATTCCCATGGACAGTGTCAGGACGATGGCGCCGCATAGAAGGACGCGGGTCATCGTCAGGCGGCCGCCTTCTCCAACAAGGGCACTCATTCCTGGATTGTCGGGGACAATGTTGGGTCATGCCCACTGCGAAGCTCGCGTCCCGCTACACCGAAGACTCCATCCGCGTGCTCAAGGGCCTCGAGCCCGTCAAGCAGCGGCCAGGGATGTACACCCGCACCGACAACCCGCTGCACATGGTGCAGGAGGTGGTCGACAACGCGGCTGACGAGGCCCTGGCCGGTCACGGTCGGCGTATCACGCTCACTCTGCACGCCGACGGCTCGGTGAGCGTCGAGGACGACGGCCGCGGAATCCCCTTCGGCTTGCACCCCGAGGAGCAGGTGCCGGTGGTCGAGATCGTCTTCACCCGCCTGCACGCCGGCGGCAAGTTCGACAAGGGCGCTGGCGGCGCCTACAGCTTTTCCGGCGGTTTGCACGGCGTGGGCGTCAGCGTGACCAACGCGCTGGCCCGGCGCCTGGAGGTGACGGTTTACCGCGACGGTCAGGTGGCCCGGATGGCCTTCGCTGGCGGCGACGCAGTCGAGGCCTTGGCGGTACGTGAGCGTGCCGTGGGCGACAGGCGACAAGGCACCACGGTGCGCGTGTGGCCCGACGCGCGCTACTTCGACAGCGCCGATCTGCCGCGCGGCGAGTTGTTGCACCTGCTGCGCAGCAAGGCGGTGCTGATGCCAGGGGTTACGGTGACTTTGGCCGTGGAGAAGCCGGGTGCGCGCGAGCCCGAGACGCAGACCTGGCTCTACAAGGGCGGCCTGCGTGACTACCTCCAGCAGTCGCTGGCGTCCGAGCCCCTGATCCCCCTGTTCGAGGGCGAGCAGTACGCCAGCGGCAGCGAGGCCGAGAGTGTGGCCGAGGGTGAGGGTGCGGCCTGGTGCGTGGCCTTCACCGAAGACGGCTCGACGCTGCGCGAGAGCTATGTCAACCTGATCCCCACGGTGGCAGGCGGCACGCACGAGTCGGGCCTGAAGGACGGGCTCTTTGCCGCCGTCAAGGGCTTCTGCGAACTGCACGCGCTGCTGCCCAAGGGCGTCAAATTGATGCCTGAGGACGTGTTCTCGCGCTCAAGCTTCGTGCTCTCCGCCAAGGTTTTGGATCCCCAGTTCCAGGGTCAGATCAAGGAGCGACTGAACAGCCGTGATGCCCTGCGCCTGGTGTCGGGCTATGTCAAGCCCGCGCTGGAGCTGTGGCTGAACCAGCATGTTGAGCATGGCAAGCGTCTGGCCGAGCTCGTGATCCGCCAGGCCCAGGCGCGTCAGCGCGCGGGCCAGAAGGTCGAGAAGCGCAAGGGTTCCGGTGTGGCGGTGCTGCCCGGCAAGCTCACTGACTGCGAGAGTCGCGACACCACGCTCAACGAAGTCTTCCTCGTCGAGGGCGACTCAGCCGGCGGCAGCGCGAAGATGGGCCGCGACAAGGAGACCCAGGCCGTGTTGCCACTGCGCGGCAAGGTGCTCAACGCCTGGGAGGTCGAACGAGACCGTCTTTTCGCCAACACCGAGATCCACGACATCGCGGTCGCTCTGGGCATCGACCCGCACGGCCCCGGTGACGAGCCCGATTTCGGCGGTCTGCGCTACGGCAAGGTGTGCATCCTCAGCGATGCCGACGTTGACGGATCGCACATCCAGGTGCTCCTGCTGACGCTGTTCTTCCGCCACTTTCCGCGCTTGATCGAGCGTGGGCATGTCTACGTGGCCAAGCCGCCGCTGTTTCGCGTCGATGCGCCGGCGCGCGGACGCAAGCCGCCCGCCAAGATCTACGCGCTCGACGAAGGCGAACTCCAGGCGACGCTGGACAAGTTGCGCAAGGAAGGCGCGCGCGAGGGCTCGTGGTCGATCAGCCGCTTCAAGGGGCTGGGCGAGATGAGCGCCGAGCAGTTGTGGGAGACCACCCTCAACCCCGAAACGAGGCGCCTGCTGCAGGTGAGCATCGGCGGCGCTGGCTTCGATGCCGTCACGCGCAGCCTCACCCGCCTGATGGGCAAGGGTGAGGCGGCGGCGCGGCGTGAACTGATGGAAGTGCACGGCGACGCCGTCGAGGTGGACATCTGATGCGCACCCCGGTTGCGCCGCGCGTGCGCCTGCGCCCGACGATGCTGTCGGACCTGGATTTCGTCGTCACGGTCGAGCATGACGCGCGCAATCGGCCCTTCATCACCCCTTGGGAGCGCACGCAGCATGAGGGCGCGGTGCGATTTCCGGATTTCCGGCATTTCATCGTCGAATCGGGCGCCGCGTACGAGCGCAGCGGATTCGTGATCCTGCAGGGCTGCCGCAACCCGCACGGCAGCGTGGAGCTCAAGCGGATCGTGCTGCAGGAAAAGGGGCAGGGCGTGGGCCGGGCCTGCGTGCGCCACCTCAAGGCCATGGCCTTCGGCGCCCTGCGCGCGCACCGCTTCTGGCTCGACGTGAAGTCGCTCAACGCCCGTGCGCTCGCGCTCTACTCGAGCGAAGGCTTCGTTGAGGAGGGACGGCTGCGCGAAAGCGTGCGGGTGCGTCTGGACGGAGCCGACGGATACGATACGTTGATCGTGATGAGCATGCTGGATCGCGAGTACCAGGCCCGCTTGGCCCTGGGCTGCGAGGCTGGCGCGGAGACTGCATGATGGATGCCACTGACCCACGCGCCGTCGATGGGGGGAAAGACGCCGGGGCGGACAAGGCCCCGTTGCCTTCCGTGCCGGGTCCTGCGGGTTCAGGGGGCGACGCTGCACAAGGCCAGGCGGTTGCCAAGCCAGCTCGCAAGGCGCGCAGCGGCGCGGTGCTGGCTGCCGCAAAGCCGGTACGCGGCGGGGTCACGGCCGCAGCCAAGTCGGCCAAGGAGGGCAAGGTATCCAGGACGGTCAAGGCAGCCAAGCCTGGCACTGCGGCGAAAGTCGCCCGGCCGACCAAGTCCACCGAGCCCGCGAATGCGCCTTCGGGCGTGAACAAGCCCAAGTCTCCCGCGCGCCGCTCGACCGCCACGATGGCGATGGCGGCGTCCATCCCGATGACACGGGCCGGCGGTGACGGCGCCGAGCCGGCTGTGCCGACTTGCCTGTATCAGAGCTTCTTCGGCTTGCAGCGCGAGCCGTTTTCTATCGCCCCCGATCCACGGGCGATGTTCATGAGCGAGCGCCATCGAGAAGCGCTGGCGCATTTGCTCTACGGCGTCCAGGGCGGCAGTGGTGGGTTTGTCCTGCTGACCGGCGAGATCGGCGCGGGCAAGACCACCGTCAGCCGTTGTCTGCTCGAGCAGATGCCGTCGCACGTGCGGGTGGCATGGATCTTGAACCCGCGTCAGAACGCCGATGAGATGCTGGCCTCGATCTGCGAGGAGTTCGGCATCAAGGTGGCCGATCTGGAGCCCAAGGCCGCAGCAGCGGCAGAGCCGGGTGTGCTGCCATCCGCGCCGGAAGGGCCTGCGTCGAGCACTCAGGGCGCTGAGCCGCAAGGCGATGTTGTCGCCTCGCCCCCTCTCGAGGATCCCAACGGCCGGCCGCTGGGTTCGGCGGCAGCGGCTGGCGGCGAGACGATCTTCCCCGCCCACGCCATCGAGTTCACGCACGGCGCGGCGTGGCCCGATCGTGTTGAGCCGCCGCTGCGCCGCAGCACCAAGCGTTATGTCGACGCCCTGCGCCGCTTCCTGCTGCTGAACCACTCGCGAGGCCGGCACTGCGTGCTGATCATCGATGAGGCGCAGAGCCTCGGGGCCGATGTGCTCGAACAACTCCGGTTGCTGACCAACCTGGAGACCCATGAACGCAAGCTGCTGCAGATCGTCCTGATCGGGCAGCCTGAACTCCGCCGATTGCTGGCCGGTCCCGGCATGGAGCAGTTGTCCCAGCGTGTCATCGCGCGCTACCACCTGAGCCCCTTGTCCGAAGACGAGACGGTCCGCTACATCCGTCACCGGATGGAGTTCGCTGGGCTGGGCGGCGTGGTGCCTTTCGACGCGGACGCGCACAAGCGCATCTACCGCCTGACCCGGGGCGTGCCGCGGCAAGTGAACCGGGTCTGTGACCGTGCGCTGCTCGGCGCCTACTCCGCTCGCGTGTCCGTGATCGATGCGGCCACCGTGCAGAAGGCCTGGGACGAGGTCAATGGCGCTGATACGGTGAGCAGCGATGCGGCCTCGGCCCCGCGACTTCTCCAGGGCCGCTGGCCCCTTTCGGGCAGGTCAGGCATCGCGGTGGCCGTCGTGGGACTCCTTGTAGCGGCCTTGCTGGGCTGGTGGCTGGTTCGTGGTGAAGGCCGCACGGCGTCTGCCGGGCCTCAGGGTTCCGCTCCGCAGACCGCCTCGGCACTGGTCTACGGATCTTCCATGGCGGGCGCGGGCGAGCGCGCGCCGCGTTGAGAGGACCACGATGTCGTACATCCTCGAGGCGATGCGCCGTGCCGAGGCCGATCGGCACCGCGGCGAAGTGCCGCTGTTGAACGAATCTTCGGCGGCGACAACCGAGTCGAGCCGGCCAGAGCCGACGACGTCGCGTTTGGGTTTACTGTGGTCCGCTGTGGGCGGGTTGACTATCGGCTTTGCCGGCTACGCGCTTCTGAGGGACTTTGCCTTCAGCACGCCCCCGCCGCCGCCGCCGCCGGTGGCGGCAGCTCCCGCCGCGGGCGTTGGCGCGGGCGGGGCCTTGCCAGCGCAGTCCTGGGGCGGCAATGGGCAGGTGGGTGGTGTCGATGCCGGTCGAGACGAGCGGGTGTCGCGGCCGGTTGCGCCGGACACCAAGGTGCTCAATGCATCCCCGCCGGCGGGCCCGGCCGCGAATCAACGTGCGTCGGCGACGGCCTCCGTGGACGGCAAATCCGCGCCCGGTTCGACCAAGCCGCGAGTTCCAGGCGAGGGCGAGCCTTCTTCGCGGTCAAAGCCGGCTTCGGCCGCTGTCCCACCGCCCGCGGAGCCCCGTGGTGCAGTCGAGACCTCACCCGCAGCGACGGCGGGCCAAGCCAAGACTGCGGTGACCGGGTCGCCACCGTCGCGGCGATCCGCGTCCTCTGCGCCGGGGACGGCTGCGCCGAGTGCCAGCGCGCAATCCGAGACGGTCTCCGGTTCTGCGCCCGCCATCCCGCCTGCCCCAGCTGCGCTGCCTCGAGTGCGCGACCTGCCCCCGGAGTTGCAGCGCGACGTTCCGCCGCTGTTGGTCAGCGGGTGGGTGCAATCGGCCGATCCCGGCAGCCGGCAACTGCTCGTCAACGGTGTGCTTCTGCGCGAGGGTGATGCGCTGACGCCGGTGCTGCGGCTGGAGATGATCGGCCGACGCACGGCGGTGTTCTCCGTGCGTGGTCAGCGCTTCGAGGTGCCGATCTCGCTGTGATGTCCCTGCCTGAAACCCGGTCGTGTCGCGCCGGATCCGAGCGTCTTGCCATGCAATGAGAGACCTTTTCGATCCTCCGTCGATGACTGCGTCAGAGCCAGGCGGCGCCGTCCCGCTCGGTGAGTACGCCGAGCGGGCCTATCTCGAGTACGCGCTCAGCGTGGTGAAGGGCCGCGCGCTGCCGGACGTATGCGACGGCTGCAAGCCCGTGCAGCGCCGCATCCTGTACTCGATGCAGCGCATGGGCCTGGCCTACATCGGCACCAGCGGCGCCAAGCCGGTGAAGAGCGCTCGCGTCGTGGGCGACGTACTCGGCCGCTTCCACCCGCACGGCGACCAGGCGGCCTACGACGCGCTCGTGCGGATGGCGCAGGGTTTCAGCCAGCGCTATCCGCTGATCGACGGCCAGGGCAACTTCGGCAGCCGCGATGGTGACGGCGCCGCGGCGATGCGTTACACCGAGGCGCGGCTGGCGCCGATCGCGCGCCTGCTGCTGGACGAGATCGACGAGGGCACGGTCGATTTCCAGCCCAATTACGACGGCTCCACGCAGGAGCCGCGCCTGCTGCCAGCGCGCCTGCCCTTCGTGCTGCTCAACGGCGCGAGCGGCATCGCCGTGGGGCTGGCCACCGAGGTGCCGAGCAACAACCTGCGTGAGGTGGCCGCCGCGGCCGTGGCCCTCATTCGCGACGAGCGCCTGCCGGACGACGTGCTGCACGCCTTGCTGCCCGCGCCAGACTATCCCGGCGGCGGCCAGATCATCAGCTCGGCGGCCGACATCCGCGCCGCCTACGCCAGCGGCCGGGGCAGCCTGAAGGTGCGGGCGCGCTGGAAGATTGAGGAACTCGCCCGAGGCCAGTGGCAGTTGGTCGTCACCGAACTGCCGCCCGGCACGAGCGCGCAGAGGGTGCTCGAGGAGATCGAGGAGCTGACCAATCCCAAGGTCAAGGCTGGCAAGAAGGCGCTGTCGGCCGAGCAGGTGCAACTCAAGACCACCGTGCTGGCCGTGCTGGAGGCCGTGCGTGACGAGTCTGGCAAGGAAGCGGCGGTGCGCCTGGTGTTCGAGCCCAAGAGCCGCACGGTCGCGCAGCAGGACCTGGTCACCGCACTGCTCGCCCACACCAGCCTGGAGAACAGCGCGCCCGTCAACCTGACGATGGTGGGCCTGGACGGCCGCCCGGTGCAGAAGAGCCTGCGCCAGATGCTCCTGGAGTGGGGCCTGTTCCGCCAGGCCACGGTGGAGCGACGTTCGCGCCACCGCCTGCAGAAGGTGCTCGACCGCATCCACGTGCTCGAGGGCAGGCAGCTCGTGCTGCTGAACATCGACGAGGTTATTCGCATCATCCGTAATGCCGATGAGCCCAAGCCGGCCCTGATGGAGCGCTTCGGCCTGAGCGACCGCCAGGCCGAGGACATCCTCGAGATCCGGTTGCGCCAGCTCGCGCGGCTCGAGGCGATCCGCATCGAGCAGGAGCTGAAGGAATTGCGTGAGGACCAGGCTCGGCTTGAGGACATCCTGGGCAGTCCGACGGCCCTCAAGCGCCTGGTCATCCGCGAGATCGAGGCTGACGCGAAAGCCTTCGGGGACGATCGACGCACCCTGGTGCAGGAGGAGCGCAAGGCCGTGGCCGAGGTGCGGGTCGTCGACGAGCCCGTGACCGTGGTCGTCAGCCAGCGCGGCTGGGTGCGCTCGCTCAAGGGCCACGAGGTCGACCCGGCGGCGTTGCAGTTCAAGCCTGGCGATGCGCTGGGCAGCGTCCACGCGTGTCGCAGCGTCGACACGCTCGCGGTGCTGGGCAGCAACGGGCGCGTCTACAGCGTCTCGGTGGCCAGCCTGCCGGGCGGACGCGGCGACGGTGCGCCGATCACGACCTTCATCGAGCTGGAGTCCGGCACCCAGCCGGCTTGGTACCATGCCGGGCCGGCCGACACCCGGTTGCTGCTGGCCAGCTCCGGCGGCTTCGGGCTGATCGCTCTGGCCGGCGATCTGTACGGTCGCAACCGGGGCGGCAAGGCCTTCCTCACCTTGGAGCCTGGTGACCAGGTCCTGGTACCGGCTGTTGTACTGCCTTCGCACCGTCAGGTGGCCTGCCTGGCTGCTGACGGGCGGCTGCTGGTGTTCGGACTGGGCGAGCTGAAGCTGCAATCCGGCGGCGGCAAGGGCCTGACACTGATGGACGTCGACGCAAACGCGCCTCTGGCGTCGGTGACGAGCTTCAGCGAGATCCTGCGCGTTACCGGCCAGGGCCGTGGCGGCAAGCCCAAGGAGGAGGACCTGCGGCCATCTGCATTGGCGGCGTACCGCGGGCGGCGCGCACGCAAAGGACGTCGTGTTGAAGGCTTTCCCAAACCATTGAAGCTGGCCCCGCTTTGAGTGGCCTGCAGGCGATGATCACCCTCTACGGTATTCCGAATTGCGACACTGTCAAGCGCGCCCGGGCCTGGCTCCAGGAGCGCGGAGTTGACGTTGTCTTTCACGACTTCAAGCGCCAAGGCGTGCCGGCGGGCCGGCTCGAGACATGGTTGCGTGTGCTGGGACGAGAGCACCTTGTCAACCGCCAGGGCACGACTTGGCGCAAGCTCGATGAGACATTGCGCTTGGCGGTCGTGGACAACGCCAGCGCCTGTGCGTTGCTGCTTGCGCACCCGAGTGCGATCCGCCGCCCGGTGGTCGAATGGGCTGACGGCAGCGTGAGCGCAGGCTTCGACGGCGAGGCCTGGTCGAATCGCCTTGCGGGCTGAGCCGTCGTTGTACTGACACGATCCCGGCGTTTTCTGGCGGCGGGTGATGCGTCCCCTGCGCCGCGCGCCGATGCCTGCTCCCGCGCGCGGGCGGCGGGTCTGTGGCGTGCTGCTACCCTCTATCCTGCCGCTCCTGTGCTCGAGCTCGCAGCCGCTCGCGCACCAGCCCAATGTGCGCTCTCAAGTCGTACAACTCGCCGGTGAAGGACAGTGGCACTGCAATCCGTCCGGTCTGGTGGTCGAGTTGATCCAGTCGTTCGGCCAGGTGCTGCAGATCCGCCTGTGGCTGCTCAACAGACCCCTCCAGTTCCCTGAGATCGGCGTACCAGCGGTAGATGCGCGAGCGCAGGCGCAAGGTCACGAGTGGTGGCACAAGCCGTGACAGGGGCAACAGTGCCGCCAGCAGCGGCAGCAGCACGATCCACATGCGGTCGACGAAAGTCGCCAGCCAGAAGGGCAGATGCCGCTGCATCCACGGCGGGCCGTCCCGGTAATGCCGCTCGGCGGTGGCTGCCAGCGCCCAGGCGCCGGCTTCGGGGCGCGGGAATTCCCTCTCCCGCTGGAACCAGCCGGCCTCGCCGTGCACGCTTTGCGCAGTTTGCAGCAGCAGTTGCATCAGCGCCGGGTGCAGGTCGCTCCTGACGACGAGCGAGGCCGTGGCGGCGACCATGCGCAGGTCCCGCGGCGGCCGGTCGGCAGCCGGATCGATCACGCCGCGTGGCATCGCCAGGGGGCGCAGGTGTCCTAAGCGGCGGGCAGCGGCCTGCGCGTGGGCGAAGTCGAAGAGGCCGACCTCGGGCGTTGCGAGCAGGTAGCGCACGAAGGGCGCCTCGGCTGCCGAGATCAGTGCCAGCGCGTCGACTTCACCCCGCACCAATGCCAGGACGCGCTGGACCGCCTCGGCCTCGCGCGAAACCAGGCTCGAGGGCGGCAGGCCCTGGTCGGCGGCCAATTCCCGCATCAGCGGCGCAGATCCTCCGCCCTCCGCGCCGATGTCAATTTGCCAGGGGGCGAGTTGCGCCAGACGGGTCGGTGCCGCCTGACGCGGCAATCGCAGGGCCGGTACGCTGGCGCGCCGGTAGAACACCCACAGAGGCTCCAGCGCCACCATGCCCAGCGAGACCAGTGGCAGTTCGCTGTCCGTGACTGCGATGCCGCTCTGGATGAAGGCCCCCTGAACACCGGAATCGGGGTCGCTGATCAAGGCCAGATTGTCCTGGGCGCCGCCCATGGGCTTCAGCTCGATCTGTACTCCTTGAGCCGCCAGCAGCGGCTGGTAGCGTCGGCCGAAGGCCTCGTATGCACTTTGCGCCGGTCCGGTGGCAAGGACCAGCCGACGGCTGGCCGGCATCGGTTCGAGCCAGCGCCATGCCGCCCACAGCACCAGCGCCAGCCCCGCCAGCAGCACAACCACCAGCGCCAACGCGGGCAGGCCGGCGCTGTGCAGTGCCGACGGTGTCAGCAGGACACGGGGCAGCGGCAGGGTTTTCGGATTCCGGGCAGCGGGGCGGCTGGGCATGGCAGCTGTCGGAGCGTAGCTGCGGAGCCGCTGCACAGACACCGCGTTTCGTCGGTGTTTCGGAAGTGATGGCCCATACTCGCCACGCAAGAAAAAAGCCCCGCCGTGGGGCGGGGCTGATTCAGCGTGGCCGCCCGTGCACCGGGCGACCGCAGCGGGGCCTGCAGCTCAGTTTGAGGCCGCGCTCGCTGGCGCATCCGCCGCAGCGGGGCTGGCCGCCGGTGCCGGGGCAGCCGCGGCGGGCGCGGTCACGGCTGCGGGCGGCGCCGGGGCCTTGGCCGTCCCGGCCATCGGCAGCAGCGGCACGATCAGCAGCGCCACCAGATTGATGATCTTGATCAGCGGGTTGACAGCCGGGCCGGCGGTGTCCTTGTAGGGGTCGCCAACGGTGTCGCCGGTAACGGCGGCCTTGTGGGTTTCTCCGCCCTTCTTGTGCATCACGCCGTCAGCATCCTTGAAGCCCTCCTCGATCAGCTTCTTAGCGTTGTCCCAGGCACCACCGCCGGTACACATGCTGATGGCGACGAACAGGCCCGTGACGATGGTGCCCATCAGCAGGCCGCCGAGCGCCGCCGGGCCGAGGAAGAGACCGACCAGGACGGGCACGACCACCGGCAGCAGGCTGGGGATCATCATCTCCTTGATCGCCGCCGTGGTCAGCATGTCGACGGCCTTGCCGTACTCGGGCTTGGCCTTGCCTTCCATGATGCCCTTGATGTCGCGGAACTGGCGACGTACCTCGACGACCACGCTGCCGGCGGCACGGCCGACGGCCTCCATCGCCATCGCACCGAACAGGTAGGGGATCAGGCCGCCGATGAACAGGCCGACGATGACCTTGTGGTCCGACAGGTCGAAGGCCAGCGACATGCCGCGCGCCTCGAGTGCGTGCGTGTAGTCGGCGAACAGTACCAGAGCGGCCAGGCCCGCCGAGCCGATGGCATAGCCCTTGGTCACGGCCTTGGTCGTGTTGCCCACGGCGTCGAGCGGGTCGGTGACGGCCCGCACGCTGTCGGGCAGTTCGCTCATCTCGGCGATGCCGCCGGCGTTGTCGGTGATCGGGCCATAGGCGTCGAGCGCGACGATGATGCCGGCCATGGACAACATCGAGGTCGCCGCGATCGCGATGCCGTACAGGCCGGCAAGCGCGTAAGCGGACCAGATCGCGATGCAGACGAAGATCACCGGCCAGGCGGTGGACTTCATGCTCACGCCCAGGCCGGCGATGATGTTGGTGCCGTGCCCGGTGGTCGAGGCCTGCGCCACGTGCTGCACCGGCTTGTACTGGGTGCCCGTGTAGTACTCCGTGATCCAGACCATGGCCGCGGTCAGGACCAAGCCGATCACGCAGGTGCCGAACAGGGCCATCGACGAGACGGTCTTGCCGCCGGTGATCTTGATCGGCTCGGGGAACATCGCCTGCGTCACGAAGAAGAAGGCGATCAAGCTGAGCACACCCGAGACTGCCAGGCCCTTGTACAGGGCCGGCATCACGTTGGTCATGCCCGGGCTCGCCTTGACGAAGTAGCAGCCGATGATCGAGGCGATGATCGACACGCCGCCGAGCACCAGCGGATAGACCACGCCGGTCATCGGCGCGCCGATCATCACGATCGCGCCCAGCGCCATGGTCGCGATCAGCGTCACGGCGTAGGTTTCGAACAGGTCGGCGGCCATGCCGGCGCAGTCGCCCACGTTGTCGCCGACGTTGTCGGCGATGACGGCGGGGTTGCGCGGATCGTCCTCGGGGATGCCGGCTTCGACCTTGCCCACCAGGTCGGCGCCGACGTCAGCGCCTTTGGTGAAGATGCCGCCGCCCAGTCG
>CAIRBF010000406.1 GCA_903876715.1 uncultured beta proteobacterium | reverse complement strand
GTGGTGCTGGCGCCGCGTGGCGAGTACTCGCCCGGCGCGCTGTCGCTCAAGCCCTGGCGCAAGCACATCTACCTGGCGGCAGCGCGCGCCACCGGCCTGCTGCGCGGCCTGCTGTGGCAGGCAACCAGCGAGGACGAGCGCAGCCGCATCCAGGCCGTTGCCGGGGCGGCGCCGGCGCAGGTGCATATTGCCCCCAACCTGCCCTCGGCAAGCCTGCAGCAGGCCGCCGCCGGCACGCCCTCCTGCGCGACGGCGGCAGACGACGGCGGGCCGCTGCGCCTGGTGTTCCTGTCGCGCATCTCGCCGATGAAGAACCTGGACCACCTGCTCGCCCTGCTGCGGCAGGTGCGCTCGCCGCTGGTGCTGAGCCTGCACGGGCCGATCGGCGACGTCGCCTACTGGCAGCAGTGCCAGGCGTTGGCCGCCGCCCTACCGGCCCATGTGCGCATGCAGTACCTGGGCGACGTGCCGCCCGACCAGGTGGCCGAGGTGTTCGGCCAGCATGCGCTGTTCGTCTTTCCCACCCGGGGCGAGAACTTCGGCCATGTGATCCTCGAGTCGCTGAGCGCCGGCACGCCAGTGATCGTCAGCGACCGCACGCCCTGGCGGGCCGATGCCGATGGCGGGCTCACCGTGCTGCCGCTGGACAACACCCAGGCCTGGGCCGCCGCCATCGACAGCTTCGCGCAGGTCGGCGCCGAGGTGCGCCGGCAGCGGCGCGCCGCCGCGCATGCCGTGGCCCGGGCCCACCTACAGCGCAGCCCGGCGCTCGCCGGCCACCGCGCGCTGTTCCAGGCAGCGCTGGGTCAGGCAGCGGCGGGCGGCTGAGTTCCCGCGATCCAGGCAGGTGATTCCAGCAGACAATCCTGCGTTGATCCGGGTGCACTGCCCGCCCGCGAGCCTACGGTCCCCGTCGCGCATGCACCCCCAGGCCCCGCTTCGAAAGCTTGCCCGCTTCGCCCGCATCTACGGGCCCGGCCGCGCGCTGTTCAAGGCCGCCGGCCGGCTGCGGCTGCGGCTGCCCACGCTGCGGCTGCGCACCCAGCCGCGCGACATCGCCGTGGCCGGCTGCGGTCAGTTCGCCTACGCCACCATCGGCTACTTCCTGCAGCGGCGCTTCGGCCGCCGCGTTTTGGGCTGCTTCGATACCGACGCCCGCGCCGCCGCCACGCTGGCGCGCGGCCTGGGCGTGCCGCACCAGTGCGTCGACATCGATGCCCTGGTGGCGCTGCCGGGGCTGCGCACGGTCTACATCGCCTCGAACCACGCGTCGCATGCCGACTATGCGGCGCGGGCGCTGGCCGCCGGCCTGGACGTGTACGTGGAAAAGCCGGTGGCCGTCAGCCTGGCGCAGCTGGCACTGCTGGAGCAGGCACGGCGGCGGGCCTCGGGCCGCCTGTTCGCCGGCTACAACCGGCCGTTCTCCGGTGCGGTGCGCGACCTGCGCCGCCAGCTGCAGCCCGACCCGGCGGCCGGCATCTCGCTGCAGTGCTTCGTGGCCGGCCATGTGCTGGCCGCCGACCACTGGTACCGCCATCCCGCCGAAGGCACGCGCATCTGCGGCAACGTGGGCCACTGGCTGGATCTGTTCGTGCACATGCTGGCCTGGCGCGGCACGCCGCAGCGGCTTGACGTGGCGCTGACCTGGGTTGACGACAGCGAGCGCGACGAGAACCTCAGCATCGCCATCGCCACCGAGCGCGGCGACCTCTGCGCCATCATGCTGACGGCGCGTAACGAGCCCTTCGAGGGCATCAACGAATCCATCCAGTTCCAGCACGCGGACGTGACGTGCAAGATCGACGACTTCCGCGAGATGGTGCTGTGGCAAGGCGTGCGCCGCGAGCGCCGACGCTACTGGCCTAAAGATCCTGGGCACCGGGACGCCATCGCTCAGCCGTTCTCCGATGAGCTGCGACGCGATTGGCATGAGGTGCTCGATTCGACCCTGCTGATGCTTCACATCACTGACATGGTTCGAAGTGCAACGCGATTCTCCACCTGCGACCTACCGAAAGCGCGGCAAGAACTGGAGCGTCTGATCGCATCCGGATGAAACAAGTCCTCCAATCCCTCAAGACCGGCACCACCGAGCTGGCCGAGATTCCCTGCCCCCGCCCGGCCCACGGCCAGGTGTTGATCGCCACCCGCCGCACGCTCGTCTCAGCCGGCACAGAGCGCATGCTGGTGACTTTGGCAAGGCCAGCTTCGTCGACAAGGCGCGCCAGCAGCCGGACAAGGTGCGCATGGTGTTGGACAAGATCCGCACCGACGGGCTGCTGCCCACGGTGGCGGCGGTGCGCAACAAGCTGGACCAGCCGCTGCCCATGGGCTATTGCAACGTGGGCACGGTGCTGCAGGTGGGCGCGGGGGTGGAAGGCTTTGCCGTGGGCGACCGCGTCGCAAGCAACGGCCGCCACGCCGAGGTGGTGGCCGTGCCCGCCAACCTGTGCGCCCTCGTGCCCGCGGCCGTGAGCGACGACGCGGCCGCCTTCACCGTGCTGGGGGCGATTGCGCTGCAGGGCATCCGGCTGGTGGCGCCCACGCTGGGTGAGGCGGTGGTCGTCACCGGGCTGGGCTTGATCGGGCTGGTGACGGTGCAGTTGCTGCGCGCCCACGGCTGCCGCGTACTGGGGCTGGACTTCGACCCCGCCCGGCTGGCGCTGGCGCAACGCTTCGGCGCCGAGGTGGTAGCCCTGCACAGCGGCGCGGACCCCGTGGCCGCGGCCACCGCCTTCAGCCGCGGGCGCGGGGTGGACGCGGTCATCATCACCGCCAGCACCAAGAGCAACGAGCCCGTGCACCAGGCCGCGCTGATGTGCCGCAAGCGCGGCCGCATCGTGCTGGTGGGCGTGACGGGGCTGGAGCTCTCGCGAGCGGATTTCTACGAGAAAGAGCTGACCTTCCAGGTGAGCTGCTCCTACGGCCCGGGCCGCTACGACCCCGCGTACGAGGAACAGGGGCAAGACTACCCGGTGGGCTTTGTGCGCTGGACAGAGCAGCGCAACTTCGAGGCCGTGCTGGACATGCTGGCCGATGGCCGGCTGGACGTGGGGCCGCTGGTTTCGCACCGCTTTTCGATCGACCATGCCGCCCGGGCTTATGAGGTGGTGGGCGGCAGCGAGCCCTCGCTGGGCATCTTGCTGAGCTATGGGGCGCAGGGCGGCGACAGCCTGCACGCGGCCCAGGGCGGCGGGGGCTGCGGCGCGGGCCTGGCCGAAGGGCGGGCTGCGCCGGCGCCTGACGCCGCAGCG
>CAIRBF010000405.1 GCA_903876715.1 uncultured beta proteobacterium | reverse complement strand
CACGGGCCGCACTGGCTCTCAAGAAAACGCCGGGCCGCCCCAAGTTTTCTTGCGCCCCCTTGGGGGGCCGGGACGGGCGACGCCCGGCCCTTGGGGGCACTCTCAGTGCCCGGTGAACACCGTCAGCACGCCCGTGTAGCCATACAGGTGGCAGCGCGCGATCTCACCGGCGGCGAAGAAGCCCACCAGCGGCACGTCGCCCAGGGCCCGCTGCACGATCTTCAGCTCGGCCGAGGGCGCGCCGAAGTGCGGGCCGCCGCGGCCGTTGCAGCTCACGTACACGGCACCCAGGATGCGCCGTGGTGCGGCCGCGGTGTCCGGGGGGCCGGCCACGGGCTCGGTCGCGCTTTCGACCTCGTCGCGGATCTCGCTGCAGATGCGTACCAGGTCGCGCCGCGCGGCCTCGGTGTGACGCTGGCTGAAGGCCAGACGCATGCCGGGCTGGACGTGCTCGGCGACGGCCACGGCCTGCCGCGCCGGGTCCAGGCCGATCAGGTGGCGCGCCCGCACGTCGGGTCCGAACTGGCCGCCGCGGCCGAGCAGCGCGCCGTCGGCGTCGGTCAGGCCCACGAGCGTGGCGCGCAGCACCGGCATGGCCTTGCGCGGATCGTCCAGGCCGATGCCCAGGTCCTCGAGCAGGCAGGGCAGGGCGGGGCGGCCGTCCAGCGTTAGCACCAGCGGCCCCTCGGCGGCCGTGATCACGCGCTCCGGGCCGACGGGCTGGCAGCCCTGCGTGACGCGCGAGACCAGGGCCACCCCAGCGCCGAAGCCCACGCCCGAGAGCCCGCCGTCGAACACGCCCTCGGCGATCTGCGTGGCGCCCGCGCGCGACGAGACCAGCCCGCCGAACAGGTAGCCCGTGGCCACGCGCTGGCTCAGCTCCACGATCAGTTCCGACAGGTCCGGCGTCGAGGGGGCGGCGTGCACGAGCGCGGTGTGGGCGTCCACGCCCAGCGGCCGTGTGCCCGAGAAGACCCGAAACGCGCCCTCGGCCAGCGGGCACAGCATCAGCACGAGCGCCGGCTCGTCGAAGTACTCGACGCCGCTGGCGGCCACGCCCACCGCGGCGCAGCCGGCCCAGTGCACGCTGGGCCAGCGCGTGCGCAGGTCCTGGTGCAGTGCCTGCGCCTGCGCGGCGTAGTGATCGCTGAAGTAGACGAGCCCGAGGTTCGGAGGCCGGGATCCGGCCGGCCGGCGCGCGGCCTGCGCGTCCACCTGCGCCGCCGCGAGTGCGAGCGCCATGCGCGCGTCCGGGTGGGTCGCGTGACCGACCAGGAAGCCGTCTTCAGGCAGCGGGGTGTCCAAGGGGGCGCCTGCTCACCGGGAACCGCGCGCGCCCGGCTGGGCGCGGGACTTGCGCGGGGCGGACTTCCGCGCGGGCGCGGCCTCGGCTGCAGACGGGCGGGCCGTTGCGGCGTCAGGCTTGACCCGCGCCGCCTGGAGCGCCTGCCCCATCGCGTCCGCCGAGTTGCGCACCAGGGTGCTGGCCATCTGCGCCGCGCTGTCGGCCGAGCCATCCTGCATGGCGGTGGTGGCGATCTGCGTGAATTGCTGCGTCAGCGCGTTCCACCACTGCACCGGGTCGACCATGCCGGGTGACCCGGCCGGCGCCGGGTTCACGGTCGTTCCCGCTCCTGCCGCGGCCTTGCGCGCCTTGCCTGCGCGCGTCGGCGCGGCGCCCTGGGGCGGGGCCGGCGGCGCTGACGCGGCCGGGGCGGGGTCTGGCGCCTCGGGTGTGCGCATCTTGAAGGCTTCTGCCAGGTCGGCGGCCTGCACGTTCATCGTCTTGAGCGCGCTCAAGGTCATGCGCTGCACTTCCAGCGCCTGGATCGTGGTGCCGAGCATGCGACCGTTCTGCTCGAGCCAGAACTGCACCGTGCGCAGTTCGTCGATGCGGCGCCCGATCTCGTCGGGATCCAGCGTCGGGGCGACCCAGTGTCCCAGGCCGGGCAGCGTGGCGCCGGAGTTCCTGGCCAGGTCCTGCAGGAACTCGAAGCCGGGGATCATCTTGCTCAGGTCGGGGGCGTCGGTCATGAAAGCCTCTCCATCGTGCGTGCGCGGGTGCACGCACGATACCGGAGATCCCTCGCCCCGTTCAGTGCGAAGGCAACAATACCTCGATCCTCGTGCCTTGCCCTGGGGTGCTGTGCAGTGTCCATCGGGCGCCGATGCGCTGGGCGCGCTCGCGCATGCCGATCAGCCCGAGGCGGGCGCGCCGACGCACCGCCACTGGATCGAAGCCGGGGCCGTCGTCATGGATGACCAGCTTCAGTGCCGGGCCCGCGCGTTCCAGACGGACCTGGACGCGGCACGGCCCCGCATGGCGCGCGGCGTTGGACATCGCCTCCTGCGCAATGCGGAACAGCGCCGTCGCGACCGTTTCGGGCAATTCGGTGCCCGCGCGCTCGTCCAGGGCAAAGGCGCAGGCGCAGCCGGTGCGGGCGTCGAAATCCTCCACCAGCCAGCGCAGTGCCGCGGCGAGACCGAGATCCAGCATCGCCGGGCGCATGCGCAGCGCGATGAGGCGGCTGGCCTGGAGCGTCTCGTCCACCCGGCTGCGCAGGCGGTCCAGGACCGGGAGCATGACCTCCTGGCGGCCGGCCTGCATGGCGAGCTGGTCGAGCTCCAGTCGCATCAGTGTCAGCAGCTGCCCGAGTTGGTCGTGCACCTCGCCGGCCAGGCGCTTGCGCTCCTCCTCGATGGCGTGATGGGCATGGTCGACTAGCGCGCTCAGCTCGTCGTGCGCCTCGATCAGCGCCCCTTCGCGCTGTTTCAAGGCGTCGATGCTCTCCATCGTCCCGACCATCCGCAGCGGGCGGCCCTGGGCGTCGCGTTCGCTGACGACCCCGACCCAGCGTACCCAGATCCAGCGCCCGTCGCGGCGCATCAGCCGGGCCTCGGTGGCGTTGTGGATGCGGCCACCGCGCTCGCGGCGCTGCAGGCGCGAGCGCAGCGCCGGGACGTCGTCGGGGTGGACCAGCGGCCGGAAGCCGGCCTCGAACTGCGCGCGGTGCTCGCGGCCATAGCCCAGCAGCGCGAGGTAGCGGTCCGAGTACCAACAGGGACCGCCGAACAGGCCGGCGTCGAAGAAACCCAGCCGCAGGCTGCGCAGCATCAGCGGCAGCCGCGGGTGGTTGACGGCGAGTTCCGCGTGACCGGCGGCCGGGCCGACGCCAGCGTCCGTGACGGCCTGGGGCTCAGTGACGGGCAATACGGACATGGGACGGCTCTCCCCGGGAAAGCGCAGGCTCCCTGCGCTCATGTCGATCGGGTCGATTAGAGTTCGAATCGAACGAACGTCGTTAACCTAACGAACGACGCAAAATCTGAACACGTAATTCTCCAGCCAGTTAGCGCGGAAGTCCATTCGGGCGCAGCGAAGACTGATGTCGGCGCGGGGTCACTGCGCCGCCGCACCTCGCCGCGGCGCGGCAGCGAAGCCTGAGGTGCGGTGGAAGCTCAGCCGAAACGCGCGCGCGCCGCGGTCTTCTCGATCGCCTGTGCGCCGAGCTCGATCGTGCCGAAGGGCTCGGTGCCGTCTGGCAGGCGCCACGAGAGACTCGGCGTGGCGTCCGGTGCCAGCGCGACCCAGCCGCCGCAGCGCGCACCCACGAGAGCACCAGCGCGGATGCGGCGCGTATGGCACGAGCGGGCGAGGGCCTCGCCCAAACCCGGCGCCGGCTTCGTCGCCGCGTCTGCGTCTGCGTCTGCACTCTGCGCGCGCGTCGCGCCACGGGCGACCTGGAGATCGCCTAGGAGCCGGCCCTGGCGCCAGGCTGCGCCGAGTTCGTCGGGCGTCACCATCACCGGCGCGAAGCTGGTGGCCAGCGCCGTGGGCACCGCATTCGGGCCGCGGTCCGTGCCGCCGGCCGGCGCCTCGACATGCCAGACACCGCACAGCGTGAACAGGCGCACCGCTTCCAGCGCCGTCTCGGGGCCGGCTCCGCGCTCCAGGTCGCCGACGACCACCGCCAGCACCGGCGCGACCTTCGGTCGGCTGCCGGGCTCGACGCGCACCCGCTCGCAGGGGCCGAGCAGGTCATCGGCGGCCAGGAGTTGCATGGCCGTGTCGCCAGCCCCGCCGGCGCAGGCCCACTGGTAGGCGCGAGGCAGCGGCGCCGCGCAGCGCTGCGGCTCGAAGGGGAAGGCATGGCGCGCCTTGCCTTCGTCCAGGGACAGCGACAGCTCCTGCAACTGCGGCGACAGGAAGTTCCAGTCATCCAGCGCCTGCTGCAGTGTCGTCACGCGGCCGTGGGCGAAATGCGCGGTGGCGAGGTCTCGCGAGACGACGACGAGCTGGCCGTCGCGCGAGCCGTCCTTCCAGGTGGCGAGCTTCATGTCGGCAGGGTGAATGGCGGCGTGCGCCGATGGCAAGATTGTGGCGTGCGCAAGATTCCACACCCCGGCAGCCCGCAGACGCCCCGGCTGCGCTGGACCGACGCTGCCTGGGTCCTGCCCGTGGTGCTGGCCGCCCACGTGCTGGTCCTGGGCGGCTGGTGGCGCGCCAGCCCGGGCGAGCGCGGCGCCGGCACGGCCGGGACGGCATGGTCCACCGTCGCGCCGGCGGGCGGGCGCCGGCCCGTGACGGACGCGACCGCTCCCGACGCCGGGGT
>CAIRBF010000404.1 GCA_903876715.1 uncultured beta proteobacterium | reverse complement strand
GTTCGCCGGGCCCCGATGCGCCGCCTTCGCTGCGGCCGGGTCGGCGCAGCGCGGACCGGGACGCCGCGTCCTCGGCCGCGCGCCGGTCGTCGACCGCGTGGTAGAGCCGCTCGACGTCCCACTCCAGCAGCGCCTGCTCGGCCGCCGTCTCGACGTTCAGCACCTGCGACAGCACCTGCTCCAGCGTCACCGCCCTGGCGGGCAGGCGCAGCCAGCGCAGGTGCGCAAGCGCGCTGTTGACGATGGCGTCGGCGCACAGGTTGAACAGCGCGGCATCGACCTCGCCCAGGCGCTGCCGCAGCGCCTGGGCCCGCGGCACGTGGCGCAGCGCGACGTGCAGCACCGCGTGCGCGACGCAGGCGGTCTGCTCCTCCAGCGGCAGCGCGTCGAAGCCCGGGCGGTACCACAGCGTGCGGCCGTCGGTCAGCACCGGGGCGGTCGGGTCGGTCGGGCTGGTCGGGACTGCGCCGTCGTCTCGCGTCCCGTCCGCGCCGGGCAGGTCGGCATGGCCGACCCACAGCGCGAGCCCGCCACTGGAGGGCGCGAACTCCAGCATGCGCTGCACCGCGCGCACGCCGCGGTGGTGGTGCTGCGCGGCGCCGACCCAGGGGTCGGCGTTGGCGGCGTGGTCCTCGTCCGCCGGTGCCGTCATGGAGCCCGCCGCGCCGTGCGTCGCCGCGCAAGCAGTCGCGCTCGGCCCGTCGCCGCCCGCGGTGTCGATGGCGGGTCGGCGCCGGTGCGCACCGGCGTGGCGTCGCGCTCGGTGCTGCATCGCATGCAACGCGGCACTAGCGGCCCCGCTGCTCGAGGTAGCGCCGGTAGTCCGGGCTGTCGAAGATCACGGCCTCCAGCCCCTGCTCGAGCGCCTTCTGCGCCAGCAACTCCACCGCCAGGGTCTGCGTTTCGCGCAGCGGCAGCGGCTGCGCGCCGCGGATGTCGCCCCACTGGCCGACGATCTGCAGCGCGCGCGACAGTCGGTCGGCGTCGCTCGCGGCCGCCAGCAGGCCGTAGACGAGCGCGTACAGGCCGTCCAGCGTGCGCGGCAGCAGTGCCGCGGTCTCGGGCCCGGGGCGCGCGGCCAGCAGCGCCACGACGTCGGCGCCCGCCTGCAGCTCGCGCAGCACGCCGAAGAACTCGGCCGCGTTGGCCGCGCCGATGCGGCCCTGGACGAAGACGCGGCGAGCAGCTTCGGTGAGCGGCGCCTGCAGCACACGCGAGACGTCCTCCCAGCCGCGCGGGCTGGCGCCCACCAGGTGGTCGGCAGCGAGCTGCGCCGCGGTGTCGTCGAGCTTGTCGGGCCGCACCTTCAGGTAGGCCATGACCTCGGGCGCGAAACCGTGCGCAAGGGCGTGCGCAAGGAAGGCGTCGATGGTGGCCTGGACGTGGAAATGGAACATCCGGTCGGCCAGCGCCGTGCCCATGTCGTGGCTGACCGCGCCGTGGAAGCTGGCGTTGCCCGCGGCCACGACCATCCAGCCCGGCGGCAGCTCGTAGCGGCCGGCGCGGCGGTCCAGGATGAGCGAGTAGGCCGAGATCTGCAGCCGCTGGTCAGCCGCGGTGAGCTCGTCCAGGAACAGGATGCCCGCGGGCTGCTCGGGCCCGGGCAGGAACTCCGGCGGGAACCACACGGTGCGCTGCTGGTGTTCGTCGGCGTAGATTGCGCCGCGCAGGTCCACCGGCTCGATCGTGGTGAGCCGCAGGTCGATCAGCGGCACGCCGTGCTGCTGCGCGACCTGGCGCACGATCGAGGACTTGCCGACCCCGCGCGCGCCCCACAGCATCGTCGCCCGGCGCCGCAGCACCGGGTCGGCGAACTGCTCGGCCAGCGCAGCCCTGGCGGCGGCCACCGAGACTGGCGGGACGTTCATCGGGTGGGTGTGCATGGGCGTTGTGATCGAGGCGGCGCAGGCCGTGATGATGCCTCGGTCGCTGCGCGCGCGGCGACGGCATCGCTGACCCGGGAAATCCGCGCCTGCAGCCCCGTACGCAGCCCCGACCCAGGAACCCCGCCCGAGGCGCCTGGAATTCGGCCCCTCTCCTCTCGCGGGACAGCGGTGGGGGATGCGAGCAAGGCCCCGGCACCTGACAAGCCGGTTCCAGGGCGCCGCTGGGTTGCGCCCCAGGCGCTGCGTGCGTCCCCACCCGGTACCTGCGTGTGGCGCGCAAGCGTGTCTCGATGGCTGGGTGTGGCGTGTGGACATGGGGGTGCCTCATGGCGGTTCGCATCCGGCCCAGCGAAATAATCCACGTCGTACCCGACCTGCGTGGCCCAGTCTCCTGGGCCGTGGGTCCGACCGCACGATTCGAATCCCAAGGGGTCTCCATGGAGCAGCGTTGCCTGGATGCCGAAGCGGCGCCTCATCCGTGGCGAGCCGCAGGCGTCTGCCTGTGCCTGATGGCATGGGTTCCCGAACTGCTGGCTCACGCCGTGACCGCCGGCGACAAAGGCTACATCCAGGAGATCTCGGGGGTGCACCTGCTGCCCTTCGCCTACCTGGGTGCGAAGCACATGATGACCGGCTACGACCACCTGCTGTTCCTGTTCGGTGTGATCTTCTTCCTGTACAGGCTCTCGCACGTTGCGATCTACGTGAGCCTCTTCGCCCTCGGTCACTCGACGACGATGCTGCTGGGGGTCTACTTCGACGTCGGCATCGACAGCTACCTGATCGACGCCGTCATCGGCTTCTCGGTGGTCTACAAGGCGCTCGACAACCTGGGGGCGTTCCAGTGCTGGTTCGGCCATCAGCCCGATACGCGCGCCGCCACCCTGGTCTTCGGCCTGATCCACGGGTTTGGCCTGGCCACGAAGATCCAGGAGTACGAGATCTCGACCCAGGGCCTGGTGCCCAACCTGCTGGCTTTCAACGTCGGCGTGGAGATCGGACAGCTGCTGGCCCTGGCGGTCATCCTCATCGGCATGAGCTGCTGGAGGCGCACGGCGGGTTTCGTCCGTCACGCCTACAGCGCCAACGTGGTCATGATGACTGCCGGGTTCGTCCTCGTGGGCCTGCAGCTGACCGGCTACTTCGTGTCCCGATGACCGCTGAGTGACCAGGCGTGTACAACTCCGACCTGCCCCACCGCGCCGAACTGCCCTCGACGGCCCAGCTCGTGCGCTCCACGGCCCTCGCTGCCGCTTCCGCCGTCGTCCTGCTGCTCACGGTGGTCCTGCCCGCGGAGTACGGCGTGGACCCGACCGGCATCGGGCGCCTGCTCGGCCTGACCGAGATGGGCGAGATCAAGACCCGGCTGGCGCGGGAGGCTGCCGCGGACGCGGCCGCGGCGCGCGGTGGCAAGGCGGCGGCACCCGACCCTGCTTCTGCGCCGATCGCTGCCGGGCAGGCTTCGATACCCCCCGCTCGACCGGCGAGCGACCCAGCGGCCCCTGCCCAGGCCGGGCCGGCATGGCGTGACGAGATGAGCTTCACGCTCGCCCCTGGGCAGGGTACCGAGATCAAGCTGCGCATGAGCGAGGGCGACAAGGCCGCCTTCGCCTGGACCGTGCAGGGCGGCGTCGTCAACTACGACACCCATGGCGACGCACCAGGCCGCTCCATCAGCTACGTGAAGGGGCGCGCGGTGGCGGCCGACGAGGGCGTGCTGGTGGCCGCATTCAGCGGCAACCACGGCTGGTTCTGGCGCAACCGGGGCCAGGCCGAGGTGACCGTCGTGCTGCGGACCGGCGGCACCTACCAGGACATCAAGCGGGTGAAGTGAGGAGCCCGTGGGCTGCTCCCGGTCAGACTCTTGCTGCATGGCCAGTGTGCAGACCTTCGGACCCGCGGCCGGACCGGCTCAGCCGAACAGCTCTCCCCGCGCTGCCTGTGTGATGGCGGCAACGCCCGGGTGGGTGATGCGTCGCTCGCCGGAGATCGCATAGAACTGCTCGACCAGCTCGCTGCTGCGGCCGACGACCTGCACGCCGTACTGGGTGCAGGTTTCTTCCTCGACGACGCTGGGCGAGATGAAGACGCCGCGGCCCTTGCGGCCGAAGGCCTTCATCAGCGCGCCGTCGTCGAACTCGCCGACGACCTGCGGCTGCAGGGTGTGCAGCGTCAGCCAGGCGTCGAACTGCGCGCGCACGGTCGAGGTGGCTCCGGGGATCAGCATCGGCGCCCCGTTCAGGCACCCGGGGAAGGGGCCCTGCAGGCGGCGCGCGAGCTGCGGCGCGCAGAAGAAGCTCATGGCCGAGCTGCCCAGCACGTGGTTGTAGGCCTTGACCGCCAGGCGCCGGGGCAGGGGCTCGTCGGCGATCACCAAGTCCATGCGGTGCAGCGCGAGCTGCGCCAGCAGGTCGTCGAAGTGGCCCTCGGTGCAGATCAGCCGTACCGGCTGCGCCAGTGCGAGCGCGGGCTCGAGGAGCCGGTAGGCCACGGACTTGGCGACGGCATCCTCGATGCCGACCCGGAACTCCAGCACCTCACTGCCGCCGCTGCGCCGCTCGCGCATCGCGGCCTCGAGCTCGCTGCCCAGGCCGAAGATCTCGTCGGCGTAGCGCAGCGCGACGCGCCCGTCATCGGTGAGCTCCAGCCTGCGCCCGCTCTTGCGGAACAGCCGACGCCCGAGCCGGTCCTCCAACAGCTTGATCTGGGCTGACAGCGTCTGCGGCGTGGTGTGCAGCTGCTCCCCGGCGCGCACCACGCCGCCTGCCTTGGCCGCCACCCAGAAGTAGTGCAGGTGCTTGAAGTTGACGCTCACGATGCGGTTTTTTCGATATTCGAATGTTTGATTATCGAATTTACGCGAAATGACCCCGGCCGTAGAGTGCTGGAGCGTTGTTGCTGATCTCAGAAGGAGTGAACCATGCGCGTGAGCACCAAGGGCCGTCTGGCGGTGAATGCATTGATCGATCTGGCGTTGCACGCGCCCGCCGGGCCGGTGGCGCTGGCTTCGATCAGCCAGCGCCAGCAGATTTCGCTGTCCTACCTGGAGCAGTTGTTCAGCCGGCTGCGCCGTGAGGGCGTGGTGGAGAGCACCCGCGGCCCGGGAGGCGGCTACACGTTGGCGCGCAAGCCCGCCGAGATCACCTTGGCGCAGATCGTCTCGGCCGTGGACGAGCCCATGCAGGACCACGCGCAGGTCGGGCGCGAGTCCGACCTGTCGCTGGGCCTGTGGCAGAGCCTGCATGCGGTCATGCTGAACCACATGGCGTCGATCACCCTGGGCAGCCTGGTCCAGGAACAGCTCGACAAGGGTGTGGTGGTCGAGACCAGGCGGGTCCGGCTGGCGATTTCGTCGGCACCGGTGGTCCAGCCGGTGCGCACGCGGGCGCCCAACTCGGTGTTTGCCTTGGGGAGCTCGATGGCGGCTTGAACCGTCAGTGTCGTCGGCACCAGACCGGGCACGGCGGCGTGAACCCCGGGCACGACCTGATCGAGCACCCGCAGCTGCGCAAGCGCCGCATGCCGGTGCACAGCCGCGCGGTGGAAGTGACGGCCTTGGCCTGGGGCACCGAGCGGGACGGCGACGCCTATCCCGTGGCGCCCGCGCTGGACGCGCACGGCGCGGCGCTGCGCGCGGCGTTCGCCTGAAGCTTTGGTGCCGGCGGCAGTGGTGCCGGTGCCCCACCATCACGAGATGAGGGCGGCGCACCCCGCTGCCTAGAATCCGCGCTCCGGGTGGGATCTGCCCGGCCTTCGCGGCCCGGCCGCGCCATCGTCCGCCCAGGAGACTCCCGATGAACGCACCGCACGATTTCTCGCCTCGCGTCGACCCGCGCCCCGTGCCGGCGGCGATGCTGCAGGCGCTGCGCGCACGCTTCGGCGAGCGTTGCTCGACGGCGCAGGCCGTGCGTGAGCAGCACGGCCGCGACGAGTCGCCATTCCCCGTCACGCCGCCCGAGGTCGTGGTGTTCTGCGAAAGCACCGAGGACGTGGCCGCAGTCGTCGCGCTCGCGCACGAGCACGCGGTGCCGGTCATCCCCTACGGCACGGGCTCCTCGCTCGAGGGCCACCTGCTGGCGGTGCAGGGCGGGGTGAGCGTGGACGTCAGCCGCATGACGCAGATCGTGCGCCTGAACCCCGAGGACCTGACCGTCACCGTGCAGGCCGGCGTCACGCGCGAGCAGCTCAACCGCGAGATCCGCGACACGGGGCTGTTCTTTCCCATCGACCCGGGCGCCAACGCCAGCCTGGGCGGCATGGCCGCTACGCGCGCCAGCGGCACGAACGCGGTGCGCTACGGCACCATGCGAGAGAACGTGCTCGGCCTGACGGTGGTCACCGCCAGCGGCGAGGCGGTGCGCACCGGCACCCGCGCCAAGAAGAGCAGCGCCGGCTACGACCTCACGCGCCTGTTCGTCGGCAGCGAGGGCACGCTGGGCGTGATCACCGAAGTGACGCTGAAGCTGTACCCGCTGCCCGAGGCCGTCAGCGCCGCGATCTGCCACTTTCCGAGCGTGCAGGCGGCCGTGGAGACGACGATCCAGGTCATCCAGATGGGCGTGCCGATCGCGCGCTGCGAGTTGCTGGACGCGAACGCGGTGCGCGCCGTGAATGCGCAGAGCAAGCTCGGCCTGCGCGAGGCGCCGATGCTGCTGATGGAGTTCCACGGCAGCGAGGCGGGCGTGAAGGAGCAGGCGCAGACGGTGGAGATGCTCGCCGGCGAGAACGGCGGCGAGGGCTTCGAGTGGGCCAGCAGCCCCGAGGAGCGCACGCGGCTGTGGACGGCGCGCCACAAGGCCTACTTCGCTGGCATGTCCACGAACCCGGGCTGCCGTACGGTGACCACCGACACCTGCGTGCCGATCTCGCGCCTGGCCGAGATCATCGACATCTCGGTGCAGGAGGCGGCGGCCTCGGGCCTGCCGCACTACATCGTCGGCCACGTCGGCGACGGCAACTTCCACCTCGCCTATTTGGTGAAGGACGGCGACGATGCCGAGCGCGCCACCGCCGAGCGCCTGAGCATGCAGATGGTGCAGCGCGCGATCGCGCTCGAGGGCACCTGCACCGGCGAGCACGGCATCGGCCTGCACAAGATGGGCTTCCTGCTCGACGAGGCCGGCGCCGGCGCGGTCGATCTGATGCGCCAGGTCAAGCGCGCGCTCGACCCGCGCAACATCATGAATCCGGGGAAGATCTTCGAGCTCTGAGAGCACCCCCAAGGGCCGGGCGTCGCCCGTCTCGGCTCTCGGCGGGGGCGCAAGAAGACTTGGTACGGGCAGGCGTTTTCTTGTGAGCGCGAAGCCGGCTGGCTTCCAGCGCCCGCGTTCAGCCGGCGGGCGGTGGGGACGGCGGCGCAGGCTCCGCCACCAGCAGCGTGCCCTGGCGCAAGCCGCGCAGCGTCCCGAGCACCAGCGCGGCGATCACCAGCGAGGCCAGCGCCAGCGCCGCCGGGCCCAGCACCGCGAGCAGGCCGCCGGGCTCGGCCAGCCGCAGCGTCAGCGCTGCAAACGCCGCGAGGGGGAAGGACATGCCCCAATGCGGCAGGGCGAAGGGCTGCGCCGCGATCGAACGCGCCTGCGTGCCCGCCCAGAGCAGACTGAACAGCGCCACGCCCCACATCGTCCAGCCCACGAGCACCGGGGCGCCGAGTTGCAGTGCCGACAGGCCGACGACGGCCGGTGGGGCGACGAGGATGAAGACGGTGGGCCGCAAGCGCTCGGGCCACAGGCCGGCCACGCCGACGCGCACGAGCAGCAGCACGAGCGCGACGGGCCAGAACACGAGCCCGATGCCGAACTGCGCCGCGGCCCACTCTGCATGCCCGAGCGGCACGCCCGCCAGCGGCGCGATCACGTTGCCCACCACGGGGATGAACAACGCCGGCGTGATGCCGGCCCACTGCAGGCCGCCGGCCTGGTTGCCGCGCCACCAGCGCCCCAGCACCCAGACGATGACGAAGAGCTGCGCCAGGCAGGCGACCCACCACAGCGCGCGCACCGGCGCGCTGACGCCGAGCGTGGCCACGCCGACCGTGGCCACCAGCATGGCGGCGATCGGCAGCGCGGCAATGAAGGTGTGGCGCACCGGGTGGCGCCGGTCCTCGGCCCAGGCCTCGGCGTGGGTGAGCCCGCGCCAGGCGGTCAGCACCAGCAGCAGGGAGAAGACGAGCGCGGCCAGCGCGCCGATGACCACACCGGTGTGCGCCGCAGCCTCGCCCATCAGCGGCACGGCCCGATGCCAAGCCAGCGACAAGCCGGCCAGGCCCATGACGACGGCGTACCAGCCGGGGTAGAGGTATCTCAGCGCAGCAGGGGCTTGGAGGGTCATGTCCGGGGCCGGCGCGATGGCAAGTCAGGGATCGTCGTCGGCCCCTGACCACAGCGGCCAGGGGCCTGGGTGACGCATTCACGGCCTGGGCCGGACGCGGGTCTGACCCCGCCCCGGCCCAGTGGGTCAGAACGGGATGTCGTCGTCCATGTCATCGAAGCCGGTCGCGGCCTTGGCCGGTGCCGGCTTGGCCGCAGGCGCCGGGGCGCTGCGCGGCGCGGGTGCGCTGCGTTGCGGCATGCCGCCGCCGACGTCGTCACCGTAGCCGCCTCCCGCGCCGCCTTCGCGGCCGCCGAGCAGCTGCATCTCGGTGGCGACGATGTCCACCGTGTTGCGCTCGATGCCGTCCTTGTCGGTGTACTTGCCGTACTTCAGCCGGCCCTCGACGTAGACCGGGCGGCCCTTTTTCAGGTACTCGCCGGCGATCTCGGCCAGGCGGTCGTAGAAGGTGACGCGGTGCCACTGCGTGTCCTCGATGGACTCGCCCGAGGTCTTGTCCTTGCGGCGGCTCGAGGTGGCCACCGAGATGTTGCAGATGGCCGCGCCGCTGGGCGCGTAGCGGACTTCGGGGTCGCGCCCGCAGTTGCCGACGAGGATGACTTTGTTGACCGAGGCCATGGGGTGCTCCTGGAACGTGGTGTGGTGGGATGAGGAGGGGTGCTTGCGGAGTCCCCGGCAGTGCGCCGAAGAGGTCCCGTGCCCCGGGCCATGGCCCCGTCAGGCGGGGCCATGGGCCGGAACCCGTGTGGTCATGATACCGGCGTGTCCGGTGGTGGCGTTACCCGTCCGAGTTAGCTCGCGTGGGGCGGGGCGGGCGCACGCGGGAGGATGCGGCGGCTCGCTTACCATCCCCGCTCATGACGGAAATGACGTGGGTCGGGGATGACGGGCCGGGTGTCGACGCCCCGGGCGTGGCAGCCCCCGGCAGCGCCGCGGCGCCTGCCAGCGCCGGCGCCGCGCTGCGCGTGCTGCGCGACGTCTTCGGCTACCCTGCCTTCCGCGGTCTGCAGGGCGATGTCGTCGAGCACGTGGCCGGTGGCGGCGACGCGCTCGTGCTGATGCCCACCGGCGGCGGCAAGAGCCTGTGCTACCAGGTACCGGCCATCGTGCGCCACCGCGCCGGCCAGGGCGTGACCGTCGTCGTCAGCCCGCTGATCGCGCTGATGCATGACCAGGTCGGCGCGCTCGAGGAGGCCGGCGTGCACGCCGCCTTCCTCAACAGCACGCTGGACGGTGACGGGGCGCGTCAGATCGAGCGCGAGCTGATGTCGGGCCGGCTGGTGCTGCTGTATGCGGCGCCCGAGCGCATCCTGACGCCGCGCTTCCTGGCGATGATGGATTCGCTGCACGAGCGCGGCCGCCTGGCCCTGTTTGCGATCGACGAGGCGCACTGCGTCAGCCAGTGGGGCCACGACTTCCGCGCCGAGTACCTGGGCCTGTCGGCGCTGCACGAGCGCTACCCGGGTGTGCCGCGTGTCGCACTGACCGCCACCGCCGATGCGCACACCCGGCGCGACATCGTCGAGCGTCTGGCGCTGACCGAGGCGCGCTGTTTCGTCTCGAGCTTCGACCGTCCCAACATCCGCTACACCATCGTCGAGAAGGACAGCGCGCGCACCCAGCTGCTGCGCTTCCTGCGCGACGAGCACGAGGGCGAGGCCGGCATCGTCTACTGCCAGAGCCGGCGCAAGGTCGAGGAGACGGCGCAGTGGCTCAGCGATGAGGGCATTCCTGCGCTGCCTTACCACGCCGGACTCGAGGCGCAGACGCGGCGCCACCACCAGGACCGCTTCCTGCGCGAGGACGGCCTCGTGATCGCGGCCACCATCGCCTTCGGCATGGGCATCGACAAGCCTGATGTGCGCTTTGTCGCCCACCTGGACCTGCCGAAGAACATCGAGGCCTACTACCAGGAGACCGGACGCGCCGGTCGCGACGGCCAGGACGCCGACGCGTGGATGGCCTACGGTCTGTCGGACGTCGTGAACCAGCGCCGCATGATCGACGAGGGCGAGGCCGACGAGGACTTCAAGCGCCTGCAGCGTGGCAAGCTCGAAGCGCTGCTGGCCCTGGCCGAGGCGCACGACTGCCGGCGCGTGCGGCTGCTGGCCTACTTCGGCGAGACGCGGCCGGGCGGCTGGCGCTGCGGCAACTGCGACAACTGTCTTCAACCCCCGGCGACCTGGGACGCGACCGAGGCCGCGCGCAAGGCGCTGAGCTGTGTCTACCGCTTCCAGCAGCACGGCGGCCTGAGCTTCGGAGCCGGCCACCTGGTGGACGTGCTGCGCGGCAAGTCCACCGACAAGACGCGCCAGCACGGGCACGAGCGCCTGTCGACCTTCGGCATCGGCGCCGACGTTTCCGAGGCGCAGTGGCGCGGCGTGCTGCGCCAGTTGATCGCGCTCGGCCACCTGCGTGCCGAGGGCGAGTACGGCACGCTGGCGCTCGCGCCGAGCGCGCGCGAGGTGTTGCGCGGCGGGGTGCAGTTGCTGCTGCGCGAGCCGGCCTTGCCGCCGCGGCGCGAGCGCGGGGCCCGGGCAGTGCGCGGGGCGGCAGCCAAGCCGCCGCCGCTGCCGCTGGACGCGGATGGGCAGACGCTCTTCGACGCACTGCGCGCCTGGCGCGCCGAGGTGGCACGCTCACACGGCCTGCCGGCCTACGTGATCTTCCACGACGCCACGCTGGCCGAGATGGCGCGCGAGCGCCCCGGCACCCTCGACGCGCTGGCTGGCGTCAGCGGCGTGGGCGCGAAGAAGCTCGAGGCTTACGGGCAGGAGATCCTGCGCGTGCTGGGCGCGGCTGCGGCGCCCGGCTGATCGGGTTGATCGGGTTGATCGGGTTGATCGGGCGGTGTGGGCGGCCGGGATGCGCCGCCCGCGCGGGCCCGCATGTCTGCCGGTTCGCGCCGTCCGTTGCCTCTCAGGTCGGCACCGGCGTGCCGGCCATGCGGTCGTGGCGCAGGAAGTACTGCCGCGCCAGCGCGACGAGCTGGCGGTCCGAGGGGTGGTCCACGGTCTCGTAGGCGACGATGAGCCGCGCGGTCTGCGGGCGGTGCTTGTCGACGTGGTGCCTGAAGTCGGCCAGCCCGGTCCTCGGGCCCGTGACCAGCACCTCGGCGACGCCGTGCAGCGCGTCGCAGACGTGGTCGAAGAACTCGTGCTCGCTGCGCACCTGGCTGCCGTGCTGCTTCGTGTGATGGGTGTGCGCCTTGATCTTCTCGGTGCGCACGTGCTCGGCATCGAACTGCAGCACCTGGGCTTGCTGGTGGTCGACGAAGACCACGGCATGGAACGTCGTCATCTCAAAGGGTCCTTCCTGCGTATGCGGGTTGCTGTTGACTTTCGTGCTTCGACTCACAGGGCACGCAGCGCTCGGCCTGCGGCTCCGCCTTCAGGCGGTCGAAGGGGATCTCGGCGCCGCAGTCTGCGCACAGGCCGTAGTCGCCTTGGTTCATCCGCAGCAGCGCCCGGCTGATGGCGCCAAGCTCGGCGATCTCCAGGTCGGACCGCGCCATGTCGACCTCGCGGTCCATCGCGTGCCGGCGCGCGCCGTCCTCGTCTTGCGCGAGCAGCGCGTGCGCGTGTTCGGCGCGGCTGGCGCCTTCCTGGTGGGCGCTCAGGATCTGATCCAGGCGGCGCTGCCGCATCTCGAGCTCGGTCCTCAGCAAGGCGCCCTGTCCGGCGCCGAGGTGTCGTGTCATGGGGGGTCCCTCCTCGACGCTGATGATGCGCAAGGCGGGCCTGCATCGACCTGACCCAGGTCAACGCCGACCGTTACAGGCGCTGCAGGGGCAGCCGCTGCGCGACGTCGACCACCAGCTGGCGCAGCCATTGGTGCGACTCGTCGTGTTGCGCGGCGTCGTGGTACAGGATGGAGATGTCCAGCGCCGGCAGCTCGAGTGGGCTCGGCAGAATCGCCAGCGGCAGCTGCTGCGCAAAGGTTCCGGCGATGCTCGCGGGCAGCAGGGCCAGGTGGTCGGTGTGCAGCAGCACCTGCGGCACGGCCAGGTAGCTCGGCACCGTCAAGGGCACCTGGCGCTGCAGCCCGCGGGCGGCCAGGGCCTGCTCCAGCGTCGCGCTGTAGGAGCCCTGGCTGACGGAGGTGATGCCCAGATGGGTGCAGCGCGCAAACGCCTCCAGGTCGAAGCGCTGCACGGCCGGGTGTCCCTGCCGCAGCACGCAGACCATGCGTTCGACGAACAGCCGGCGCGAGCGCAGTTCCTCGGGGGCGCCGTGGTAGTAGCCGATCGCAAGGTCCACCTCGCGCTCGACGACCATCTGCAGGCGCCGGTAGGGGTTGGTGGGGATCACGCGCAGCGTGGCTCTGGGCGCCTGCCGCGCCAGTTCGGCCGCCAGCGGCGGCAGCAGCAGGAACTGGATGTAGTCCGACGCCAGCACCGCAAAGCTGCGCGTCGTGCGCGTGGGGTCGAAGCCTGGCCCGCCTTCGCCCAGGCGCCGCCACACGTCCACCAGACTGCCCACCTGCGCGTGCACCGCCAGCGCCTTGGCGGTGGGCACCATGCGCCCGCCGCTGCGCACCAGCACCGGGTCCTGCAGCACCGCGCGCAGCCGGCGCAGCGCGGCGCTGACACCGGGCTGGCTGACATCGAGCTCGTGCGCGGCCTGGGTCACGCTGCCGTGCTTGATGAGCAGATCCAGATAAACGAGGAGATTGAGATCAGGGAGATTCACCGATCGATATTACTGGCAGTGATGGTCACTATCGCCGGCCATGTCTGGAGTCGGCCAGGTACCGATGCCTAGACTGTGGGCGCCATGCCCGACGCCCTCATGATCGACCCTTCTTCCTGGCATGCCCGCAGCCCCGTGCTCGTCTGGGGCGGCGGCGCGATCGGAGGCTGCGTGGCGGCTTTCCTGTCGCGCGCTGGTGTGCCGGTCCGGCTGGTGGACATCGTCGCGGACCACGTGCAGGCCTGCCGCGGGCCCGGCTTGGCGATCGAGGGTCCGGTGGCGCAGTTCACCCAAGGGGTCGACGCCGTCGTGCCGGGCGAACTGCAGGGTCGCCATGACTGCATCCTGCTGGCTGTCAAGGCGCAGCACACCGTAGAGGCGCTGGCGCAGCTGCAGCCCCACCTGGCCGATGACGGCGTCGTCGTGTCGTTGCAGAACGGGCTGGGCGAACACCTGATCGCGCGCCATGTCGGCGAGCGGCGCACGGTCGCCGGCTTCGTCAACTTCGCTGCCGACTACCTGGGTCCGGGGCGCGTGGACTTCGGCAACCGGGGCGCGCTCAAGCTCGGCGAGATGCGGCCCGGCCTGACGCCGCGTGTGCAGTCGCTGGCCGCGCTGCTGCGCGCCTTCGACCCCGACACCGCGGCGGTGGCCGACATCTGGCGCTACAAGTGGGGCAAGCTCGCCTACGGCAGCCTGCTGTTCGCCACCGCCCTGGCCGAGGAGACCATGAGCCAGACGCTGGCCGATCCCGTGCACCGCGAGCTGCTGGTGGCCCTGGCGCGCGAGGTGATCGGCGTGGCGTCGCTGGCGGGGGTCGACCCGTTCGGCTTCGACGGCTTCGAGCCGGCAGCCTTCGTCGCGGGTGCTGACGACGCGAGGGCGGCGGCCTCGCTGGACGCCATGGCTGACCACTACCGCCGCTCGAGCAAGCAGCGCAGCGGCGTCTGGCGCGACCTGGCCGTACGCCGGCGCAAGACCGAGATCGACGTCCAGATCGGCGAGATCGTGCGCGTGGCGGCGCGGCACGGCGCACGCGCGCCCGTCACCGAGGTCCTGATCGCCCTGATCCACGAGGTGGAGGACGGTCGGCGCGCCATCGACCGCCGCAACCTGCTCGAGTTCGCCGAGCGCGTGCGCGCGCCCGCACGGCCATGAGCGCACCCTTCGGGCCGAGGCTGGAAGCGGGCCCGTCCGCGCCGACGCACGCGCGCTGGCCGTGGTCCCGGTCATGCCGTGAAGGGCAGGGCCTGCGATGACCGCCGCACCAGACTTCCGCGGCCGCACCGTGGCCATCACCGGCGCGGCCGGCGCCTACGGGCAGGACCTGGCGCGGGCTTTCGCCGAGCTCGGCGCTCACCTGCTGCTCAGCGACCGGACCGAGCCGGTCCCGATGGGCCCGCCGACGCAGACCATGCGCTACCTCCGGGCCGACCTCGCCAGCGCCGCGGGCGTTGATGCGCTCGCCGACTGGCTGCTGGCCGACGCCGTGCCCGACGTTCTGGTCAACAACGCGGGTGTCTTCCCCTTCGTCGATCTGATGGAGCTGTCTCCCGAAGGCTTCGACGCCATCCTGGGGGTCAACCTGCGCGCGCCCTGGCGCCTGACGCAGCGCGTCGGCGCCGCGATGGCCGCGCGCGGTGCAGGGGCCATCTGCAACATCTCATCGGGCGCGGCCAGCGTGGTGCGCGAGAACGGCGCCGTCTACGGCGCCTCCAAGGCGGCGCTGGAGCACCTGACGCAGGCCTTTGCCGTGCGCCTGGGTCCTGCGGGGGTGCGTGTCAATGCCGTGCGGCCCGGCCTGCGCGGCGACACGCGCGACGGCATCCCGGACGAGCACCTGCGGCGCGTCGGCCAGGGCGTGCCCCTGCGCCGCCTGGCCCAGCCGGGCGAAGTCGCGGCGATGGTGACCTTCCTGTGTTCCGACGCGGCCGCCTTCGTCACCGGGCAGACCATCTCGGTCGATGGCGGCAACGCCATCAACCGCCGCATGCCCGCATGAACGCCGCCGTCGCCGAGCCCGCCTGAGACCGATGCCCATGCGCATGCACGACCACCCCGCGATCAACTACCCGCCCTATGTCTGGCCCGAGGGCAAGCGCTGCGCCGTGGTGTTCTCGCTCGACCTGGATGCCGAGTCCCCCTTCCTGTGGATCAGTCGCGGCCAGGCGGTGCACCACCTGGGCGAGATCGAGCAGCGCCGCCAGGGCCCACGCCAGGGCCTGGCCCGCGTGGCGGCCCTGCTGGCCGAGTACGGCATCCGGGGCAGCTTCTACGTGCCCGGGGTTGTGGCCGAGACCTACCCGGGCCTGCTGCCCTTCCTGGTGGAGGGCGGACACGAGATCGCGCACCACGGCTATTTCCACGAGCGCATCGAGGCGATCCCGGTGGAGCGTGCCGAGGAGTACCTGGTGCAGGCGCAGGAGTTGTTCCGGGCCCAGACCGGTCTGAGCGGCCTGGGTCACCGCGCCCCGTCGTGGGAGATGACTCCGGACTTCCTGCGGGTGCTCCAGCGCCGTGGGGTGGCCTACGACAGCTCGCTGATGGGCTTCGACCACCCGTACGAGGTCGGAGGTGTCGTCGAGGTGCCGGTACAGTGGATGGTCGACGACGCGCTGTACTTCCGCTACACCAACAGCGCCCGCGACAAGACCCACCCGGCCAACCCGGTGGCGGTGCTGGAGAGCTGGATCGAGGAGTTCGAGGGCGTGCGCGAGACCGGGGGCCTGTTCATGGTCACGGTGCACGACTGGATCTCGGGCCGCGGCCAGCGCCTGCGCCTGCTGCGGCGCCTGATCGAGCATCTCCGGCGCGACCCCCAGGTCTGGTGGGCGCGTGCCGACGAGGTCGCGGCCTGGCACGCCGCGTCTGCCAACGCCGGGCGCTTCAGCGTGCCGGCCCATGCCATCAACACCCATTTCGAAACCGCACCACGGGGATGACGACCATGCACGAGAACCACCGCTCCCGCCGCGCGCTGCTCCAGGCCGCGGTTTTCAGCCCGCTCGCGTCGCTGGCCGCGCTCGCGCCCGCTGCCGCGCGCGCCCAGGGGGCCTGGCCTTCCCAGCAGATCCGGCTCGTCGTGCCTTTCCCGGCCGGCGGCAACACCGACATCGTGGCCCGCATCCTGGCCAAGACCATGGCCTCGGACCTCGGGCAGGCCGTGGTGATCGACAACAAGGGCGGCGCCGGCGGCAACATCGGCGTGGACCTCGTGGCCAAGGCTGCGCCCGACGGCTACACGCTGGCCTACAGCACGCTGTCGACCTACGCGCTGAACGTCGGCCTGTACCGGCGCCTGCCCTACGACCCGGTCAAGGACCTGGCGCCAGTGGCGCTGACGGTGGAGGTGCCCTTGGTGCTGGTGGTGCCCGCCAGCAGCGGCATCCGCACCCTGCCCGAGCTGCTGCGGCAGCTGAAGTCGCAGCCCGGAAAGTTCAACTACGGCTCGGCCGGCAACGGCACCTCGAGCCACATCGCCTGCCACCTGTTCACGCGCATGACCGAGACCGAGGTGCAGCACGTGCCCTACAAGGGCACGGCCCCGGCGATGACCGACCTGATGGCCGGCACCCTGGCCTTCGGCATGGACGCGCCCTCGGTGGTCGTGCCGCTGATCCAGGCCGGGCGCCTGAACGCGATCGCCGTCGCGGTGCCCAAGCGCATGAAGGTGCTGCCCGACGTGCCGACCTTCGACGAGGCCGGACTCAAGGGCTTCCGCGCCTACTCCTGGAACGCGCTGTGGGCGCCGGCAGGCACGCCGGCGACGTTGCTGGACCGCCTGAACGCCGCGGTCAACGCGGCCATGGCCGACCGCGCCAACGCGCGCCAGATCGAAGAAGCGGGGGTCGTGCCCTTCGCGCCGATGAGCCGCGCCCAGGTCGAGGCCTTCATGAAGAAGGAATACGAGACCTGGGTGCCGCTGGTGCGGGCGATGAAGGTGACGCTGGATTAGGCTGAGCGGCTGCGCCGAGGCCGCGGGTTCTCACCTGGCCACTATGATGGCCGGTTGCCCATGTTGCGCCGGCCGCTGGCCCTGGCGCCTGTCCGATGCCCCTGAACGACCCCGGCGCCCTGGCCGTAGACCTGCCGATGCTGCGCGTGCGCGGCGCGCGCGCGCACAACCTGAAGAATGTCGACCTCGACATCCCGAAGTACGCGCTGGTGGTCATCACCGGGCTGTCGGGGTCGGGCAAGTCCAGCCTCGCCTTCGACACGCTGTATGCCGAGGGCCAGCGTCGCTATGTGGAGAGCCTGTCGGCCTACGCCCGGCAGTTCCTGCAGCTGATGGACAAGCCCGATGTCGACGTCATCGAGGGGCTGTCACCGGCGATCAGCATCGAGCAGAAGGCAACCTCGCACAACCCGCGCTCGACCGTGGGCACGGTGACCGAGATCCACGATTACCTGCGCCTGCTGTTCGCCCGCGCCGGCACACCCTTCTGCCCCGACCACGGGGTGCCGCTGCAGGCGCACAGCGTCAGCCAGATGGTCGATGCCTGCCTCGCGCTGCCCGAGGGCACCCGCCTGATGGTGCTGGCGCCGGTCGTGCGCGACCGCAAGGGCGAGCACGCGCAGGAGCTCGCCGCCTGGCAGGCCCAGGGCTATGTGCGCTTTCGCATCGGCGGCGTCATCCACGACGTGGCCGACCTGCCGGCGTTGAACCGCAACGATCGCCACGACATCGACGTCGTCGTCGACCGATTGCGCGTGTCGGCGGCGGTGCCGACGCTGCGCCAGCGGCTGGCCGAGAGCTTCGAGGCGGCGCTGCGGCTCGCCGAGGGGCGCGCGCTGGCAGTGGAGATGCCCGGCGGCGAGGACGGCGGCATTGTGCGGGCCGGCGGGACCTCCAGAGCTGCGCTCACCGGTACCGCGGGTGCACCCGAGCACCTCTTCAGCAGCCGCTACGGCTGCCTGCACTGCAGCTACTCGCTGCCCGAGCTCGAGCCACGGCTGTTCTCCTTCAACTCCCCCGTGGGGGCCTGCCCGGCCTGCGACGGCCTGGGCCAGGTCACGGCCTTCGACCCCGAGCGCGTGGTCGCCTTCCCGAGCCTGAGCCTGGCCTCGGGCGCGGTCAAGGGCTGGGACCGGCGCAACCCCTACACGCATTCGATGCTGCAGTCGGTGGCGCGGCACCTGGGTGTGGACATCGAGCAGCCCTTCGAGCAACTGCCCGAGCGCGCGCGCCACGTGCTGCTGTGGGGGTCGGGCGACGAGGCCATCGAGTTCACCTACGAGGCCGAGGGTGCACGTGGAAAGGCGCGCAGCGTCAAGCGCTCGCACCCCTTCGAGGGGATCATCCCGAACTTCGAGCGCCGCTTTCGCGAGACCGACTCGCCCGTGGTGCGCGAGGAGCTCGCGCGCTACCAGGCCGCGCGGCCATGCACGGCTTGCGCGGGCACGCGGCTGCGGCGTGAGGCGCGGCACGTGCTGCTGCAGCCGGCGCCGTCGGCTTCGGGCGGGGCCACGGACACCGCGCCCGAGGCCGCGCGCGGCCGCTCGCTGCATGACATCGAGTGTGCCACCCTGGCCGACAGCCTGGCCTACCTCGAGACCTTGCAGCTGCAGGGCGCCAAGGCGGCGATCGCCGAGAAGATCCTGCGCGAGATCCGGGCCCGCCTGCGCTTTCTCAACGACGTCGGGCTGCAGTACCTGAGCCTGGACCGCAGCGCCGACACGCTGTCGGGCGGCGAGGCGCAGCGCATCCGCCTGGCGAGCCAGATCGGTTCCGGTCTCTCGGGCGTGATGTACGTGCTCGACGAGCCGAGCATCGGGCTTCACCAGCGCGACAACGAGCGCCTGATCGGCACGCTGCGGCACCTGCGCGACCTGGGCAACTCGGTGCTCGTGGTCGAGCACGACGAGGACATGATCTGGGCTGCCGACCATGTCGTCGACATGGGCCCGGGCGCCGGCGTGCACGGCGGGCGCGTGCTGGCTCAGGGCAGCCCCGCGCAGGTGGCTGCGCACCCGGACTCGCTGACCGGCGCCTATCTCGGTGGGCGCCTGCGCATCGGCCTGCCGGCGGCGCGGCGCCGGCTGCGGCCCGTGGCCGACGGCGGGCGCACGCTGCGCATCCAGGGCGCGCGCGGCCACAACCTGAAGAACGTCACGGTCGAGATCCCGGTCGGGTTGTTCACCTGCGTCACTGGCGTGTCGGGCTCGGGCAAGAGCACGCTCGTCAACGACACGCTGTACGCGGCCGTGGCGCGCAAGCTCTATCAGAGCCAGCAGGAGCCGGCCGCGCACGAAGACATCGAGGGGCTGGAGGCTTTCGACAAGGTCATCAACGTCGACCAGAGCCCGATCGGCCGCACCCCGCGCAGCAACCCGGCCACCTACACCGGACTGTTCACACCCATCCGCGAGCTGTTCGCCGAGGTGCCCGCCGCGCGCGAGCGCGGCTGGGGCGCCGGCCGCTTCAGCTTCAATGTTGCGGCCTCCTCGGGCGGCGGGCGTTGCGAGGCTTGCCAGGGCGATGGCGTGATCCGCGTCGAGATGCACTTCCTGCCCGACGTCTATGTGCCCTGCGACAGCTGCGGCGGCCAGCGCTACAACCGCGAGACGCTGGAGATTGCCTACAAGGGCCGCAACATCACCGAGGTGCTGGGCATGACGATCGAGGAGGCGCACACCTTCTTCGGCGCCGTGCCGGTGATCGCGCGCAAGCTGCAGGCGCTGCTGGACGTGGGCTTGGGCTATGTGCGGCTGGGCCAGAGCGCGACGACGCTGTCCGGCGGCGAGGCCCAGCGCGTCAAGCTCGCGCAGGAACTTGGCAAGCGCGACACCGGACGCACGCTATACATCCTTGACGAGCCCACGACCGGCCTGCACTTCCACGACATCGGCCTGCTGCTGAAGGTGCTGCACCAGTTGTGCGACGCCGGCAACACCATCGTCGTCATCGAGCACAACCTGGACGTCATCAAGACCGCTGACTGGCTGATCGACATGGGTCCCGAAGGAGGGGCGGGCGGCGGGCGGGTGCTGGTGGAAGGCCCGCCGGAGGTGGTGGCCGCATGCGCGGCCAGCCACACCGGACGCTTTCTCGGGCCGGTGCTGCGCCGGGCCGGCACCGTGGCTTGACCGCGATGGCCCCGGCCCCGGAACTGGCCTGGCGCGGCATCGGCCTGATCCTGCTGGCTGGCCTGTGCTTCACGATCCAGGACGCCTTGGCCAAGCACGTCGCCGCGGCCGTGCCGGTGCTGATGGTGCTCTGGGTGCGCTACGTGCTGCAGGCGGGCATCTCCGCGGCGCTGCTGCTGCCCGCGCTGCCGCGCGAGCGGCTGCGCAGCCGGCGCATTGGGCTGCAGGTGCTGCGGGGGCTGCTGCTGCTGGGTGCCTCGACGTCGGCCGTATACAGCCTCAAGCACCTGCCCATGGCCGAATTCGCGGCGATCGTGATGGTGACGCCGCTGCTCGTGTCCTTGCTGGCGGTGGTGTTCTTCAAGGAGCGTCTCGGCGGCGCAGGCTGGGCCTTGCTGTTGCTGAGCTTCGCCGGCACGCTGCTGATCGTGCGCCCGACGGGCACGCCTTACGGTTGGGCGGCGCTGTACCCGTTCGCCTGCATGGTGCTGGGCGCTTTCTATCAAATTGTCACCAGCCGCCTCGCCCGCGCAGGCGAGGACCCCACGGCCACGCACCTGCTGAGCATGGCGACCTGCGCGCTGCTGTTCTCGCTCACGGCGCCGCTGAGCTGGTCGCCCGTGGACAGCCTGGCGTCCTGGGGTTGGCTGGCGCTGATGAGCGCGGCCGGCGCGGCCGGGCATCTGTTCGTCGCACATGCGTACCGGCACGCATCGGCGACCGTGCTCGCGCCCTACACCTACGGCAGCCTGGGCTGGGCCGTACTGGCCGGCTGGCTGGTCTTCGGCCAGGTGCCTGATGGCTGGACCGGGATCGGCATTGCGCTGATCCTGGGTTGCGGGCTTGCGAGCACGCGGCTGCAGCAGGGCGGGCGCTAGCTCGCCTGTCCCTGCCGGATCAGCAGATCACTTCAGGTGGCTGCTGATGATCTTGGTCATCTCGAACATCGAGACCTGTGCCTTGCCGAGCACCTCCTTGAGCTTGGCGTCGGCGTTGATCATGCGCTTCTCGACCTTGTCCTGAAGACTGTTCTTCTTGATGTATTCCCAGACCTTGCGCGTGATCTCGGTGCGCGGCAGCGCCTTTGCGCCGACGATGGCCGCCAGCGCAGCGCTGGGCGTCATCGGCTTCATGAAGGCCGCGCTCGGGGTGCGCTTGGCCGCGGCGGGGGCGGCCTTCTTGGCCGCAGCCTTCTTCGCCGCTGGTTGGGCGGCGGTCTTGGCCGCCGCCTTCTTTGCTGCGGGCTGTGCAGCAGGCTTGGCGGCGGTCTTCTTGGCGGCGGCTTTCTTGGCAGTGGCCATGCTTGACTCCGATGGAAGGTGTGGAGGATTTTTCGAGCTCAGTGATGCCGGCGTACAGAACACACGCCGGCCCGGCTCGCATGGTAATGCGCCCCGCCTTCGCTGAGAAGACAAGTGGGCTCATGGTGTTCCCTTGGCGCGACGTGACTTCACGCCAACTCGGCTCAGCGCCGGCGGGGTCGCAGGGCCGGGGTGGCGCAACGGACCCGTCAGCGCATCTCCGCGGCGCGCTGCCGGCGCTGCGCCTCGAACTGCCGCAGCCGCGCATCGATGACCGAGGCCTCGATGAAATCCTCGCGCCCGCGCTGCCGCGCGACCTGCTGCGCTGCGCGCAGGCGGTCGATGGCCGCGTCCAGGTCGCCGAGCGCGGCGCGCTCCTCGGCTTGCGCGCGCAGCGCGCGCAAGGTCAGTCCCAGCGCATCGGCGCCACGCCCCAGGACACCCCAGGCCATGGCGTCCTGGGGATGCGACGCGAGCCAGGTCTGCAGGTCCTGCACGCTCTCGCGCAGCGCCAACGCGTGTGCCGTCGCATCGCGCGCGCCTTCGCGCGCCTGGGTCAGGGCCAGAACGTCGGCCTGCGCGCGCAGCAGCAGGCCCGCCCGGGTGGGCGTTGGCTGCACGGCGGCCGCGAGCAGGCCCTGCGCTGCGACGGCGTCCCCGCGCGCCAGTGCCACTTCGGCGCGCAGCAGCGTCACCAGCAGGCTCGAGCGCGCCTGATCCTGACCGGTGGTTGCCGAGCCCTGAGACGTCGTGCCCAGAGTGCTCGCCAGTGCCTGCGCGAGGGCTTGAGCGCGGCCATGTTCGCCGAGCTTCGACGCTGCGAGCGCGCCCGCATACAGCACCCCGGCCTCAGGGCGCGAGCCCACCGCGGGCGCTTCGACCAGGCGCCGCAAGGCATCGGCCCCGGGCGCGCCCAGGGCGCGGGACCGGGCTTGCATCAGCGTGTGCTCCAGGGTCGACAGCGGGCCTGGTGCCGCCTGTTCAGGCAGACGGGTTCGCGCCTCCGCCAGACGATCCGTCGTCAGCGGGTGGGTGCGCAGGTAGGGTAGCGAGCCGGCATCGTTGAGGCGCGCCGACTGGTCCAGGCGGTCGAACATGGCAACGCTGCCTGCCGCGTCGAAGCCGGCGTCGACATGCACGCCGTGGCCGATGCGGTCGGCCTCGCGCTCCATGTCGCGCGAGAAGTTCAGCTGGCCCTGGATCAGAGAGGCCTGCCCACCCGCGATCGCCGCCTGCGCCAGGTCGGGGCTTCCGGCACGCGCTGCCAGCAGGGCTCCCAGCACCATGGCCACGGTGGCCACGCCGGACTGCCGGCTGGCGCTGGCGATACCGCGCGCGATGTGCCGCTGGCTGAGGTGCGCGAGCTCGTGCGCGAGCACCGACGCCAGCTCGTCACCGCTGGCGGTGGCGGCGATCAGGCCGAGGTGCACGCCCACCCGTCCGCCCGGCAGCGCAAAGGCATTGAGGGTGCGGTCGCGCAGCAGGAAGATGTCCCAGGCGAACGCGTTGTCCACGTCGGGCTCGATGTCGCCACGACGCCGCGCAGCGGCGAGCAGCGGCTGCCACAAGGACTGCACATAGTCCAGCAGCACGGGATCGTCGAGCCAGGCGGGATCGCGCCGCAGCTGCAGCAGGATCTGCTCGCCATAGCGCCGCTCGGTCGCCACGGGCAGGACGTCCGACGAGGCCTCGCCCAGCGAGGGCAGCCGCAAGGGCGGTGCCGCGCCGGGCGTCGATTGAGCCCAGGCCAGGCCGCCCGCAGCCAGCGCGGCGACGACCAGCGCCCGGGATGCCAGGTTCAAAGCAGCAGTCTTGCGCACCCGCCTATGATGACATTTCCGCACCGGATCTCGCTTGCCTGCCGTGACCTCTGAACTCACCCACTTCGACGCCTCGGGACAGGCGCACATGGTCGACGTCGGCGCCAAGGACGCCACGCACCGCGTCGCGCGCGCCACGGGCCTGATCCGCATGCAGCCGCAGACCTTCGCCCTCGTGGCCGAGGGCCGGGCGAAGAAGGGTGACGTGATCGCCGTGGCCCGCATCGCTGCGATCCAGGGCGCCAAGCGCACGGCCGATCTGGTGCCGCTGTGCCATCCGCTGCCGATCACGCGCGTGGCGGTGGATTTCGAGCTCGACGCGCGCCAGTACGCAGTGCATTGCACGGCGCAGGTCGAGACCATCGGGCGCACCGGCGTCGAGATGGAAGCGCTCACAGCCGTCCAGGTGGGCCTGCTGACGGTCTACGACATGTGCAAGGCCGTGGATCGAGGCATGGTGATCGACGGCGTGCGCGTGCTGGAAAAGCGCGGTGGCAAGTCCGGCGACTGGACTGCGGCTGGGCCAGCCGACCGCGCTCAGAACGTGTAGCCGGCTCCGAGCGCCTGACCCGACATCGGCTCCAGCAGCGGCAGCAACGGAGCCAGTTCGCGGTAGCGCATCGCCACCCGCGTGGCGTAGCCGAAGAAGCGCGGCAGGTCGCGCGCGTAGGCGGGTTTGCCGTCGCGGTGCTGCAGGCGGCAGAAGATGCCCAGCACCTTCAGGTGGCGCTGCAGCCCCATCCACTCGAGCTGGCGCCAGAATTCGCCGAAGTCGTCGGCCACCGGCAGGCCGGCGCGGCGCGCGCCCTGCCAGCCACGCACGGCCCAGTCGATCTCGCGCTCCTCGTCCCAGGAGATGAAGGCGTCCCGCAGCAGCGAGGCGAGGTCGTAGGTCACGGGCCCGGCCACCGCATCCTGGAAGTCGAGCACGCCAGGGTTCTGCTCGGCGACCATCAGGTTTCGCGGCATCCAGTCGCGGTGCACGGCCACGCGCGGCTGGGCCAGCGCGCTGGCCACGAGCAGCCGGCACAGGCGCTCCCAGGCTTCGCGCTGTTCGTCGTTCCAGGCGATGCCGAAGTGACGACCGACGCACCACTCTGGAAAGAGCGCGAGCTCGCGCCGCAGCAGCGTCTCGTCGTAGGGCGCCAGCGCGGCCGGGCTCACGTGCTGCTGCATGCGGACCAGGGCGGTCAGCGCATCGCGCATCAGCGCGTCGGCGCGAGCGACATCGGCTTGCTGCAGCGTCTGCAGGTAGAGCTGCCCGCCGAGGTCGCCCAGCAGCAGGAAGCCCAGCGCCTCGTCGGCGGCCAGCACGCGCGGCGTGTTCAATCCGGCCGCGCGCAGCAGCCCGGCGATGCGCACGAAGGGCCGCACGTCCTCCTGCGGGGGCGGCGCGTCCATGATGATGGCGCTGCCGGGGGCGCCGACACCGTCGGCGGCGATGCGAAAGTAGCGCCTGAAGCTGGCATCGGCTGAGGCCGGCTGCAGCGTGTCCCGGCGCAGTTCGAAGGCAGGCTCAAGGGCGCCCAGCCAGGCCTCGAAGGCCGCCTGGCGCCCGGGGTCGGTCCACGAAATCAGGGAATGGGCAGGAAGCTGCTCGGCCATCGACGTTGGCGGGCCGCCCCGCGGGTGACAGAATGCCAGGATTCTACGAACCGACCCGCGCGGCGTGCCGCGCCGGAAGTCACGACGCCCGTGCCTGCAGCGCTCACCCGGATCCTCAGACCCTCAAGCCGCGCCGGCCGGCCCGCCGCCTGGGGCCTGGGTTTGCTGTTCGCGGCAACTGGCGCCGCTGCGCAGCCGCCTGACGGGCCCAACCTTCCGGTCCAGATCGAAGCCGAGAAGTTCTCGGGCTCGCCCGGGCGCGAGGCGCGGGCCGAGGGCGCGGTCGAGTTGCGTCGGGGCGGCCTGACGATGCGTGCCGACCGGCTCGTCTACGACGCCGCCACCGAGCGCGCGCTGGCCGAGGGCCGCGTGCTCGTCAGTCGCGACGGCAACGTGTTCCGCGGCCCCTCCGCCCAGATGCAGGTCGAGACCTTCCAAGGGCACTTCCTGCAGCCCGACTACGAATTCGCGCGCCGCAAGGCCGGCGGACACGCCGAGCGCATCGATTTCGACAGCCGCACCCGCTTCCGGCTCACCGATCCGACCTACACGAGTTGCCCGCGCGACGGCTCGGCCGATCCGGACTGGCTGCTGACGGCCAGCACCCTGCGGGTGGATCTCGACGCCAACGAGGCGATCGCGGAGAACGCACGTCTGCGCTTCCTGGGCGTGCCGGTTCTGGCGCTGCCGGTGATGACCTTTCCCGTCACCGACGAGCGCAAGTCGGGCTGGTTGGCCCCCGAGCTGCGCATCAGCAGCCAGAGCGGCGTCGAGGTCGGGGTGCCGTACTACTGGAACGCCGCGCCCAATCGCGATCTCACGCTGACGCCGCGCGTGCGCGCGCGCCGCGGCGCGGGCCTGGACGTGGAGGCGCGCTACCTGGAGCCCTCCCTGACGGGGCAGTGGACCATCGAGAGCCTGCCGCACGACCGCGTGATGGGTACGCCACGGGCGGCGTTGCACGGCTGGCATCAGGGCAGGCTCGCGCGCATCGAAGGCACGCCCGAGGCCGGGCGCTATGAAGTGTCTGGTGCCCGCGTCAGCGACGACGACTGGTGGCGCGATTTCGACACCCGCGAGCTGGGATCGACGCCGCGGCTGCTGCCGCTGCGGGGTCGTATCGAGCAACCGCTGCGGATCGCGGGGCTGCAGGCGTTGGCCTACGGGCAGGCGCAGCACTGGCAGGCCGTGCAGGCCGCGGGTGACACCTTCACCGTGCCGTACCAGCGCGCGTTGCAGGCCGGGCTGAGGTTGGCGTCGCCGTTGGGCGCCGCCGGCCTGACCTGGTCGGTCGAGACCGAGTTGAACCGGTTCACGCTGCCCGATGCCAGCGCCGGCAGCACCCGTCCGACCGGGCAGCGTCTGCACCTGTTGGGCGACCTGAGCCTGCCTTGGCAGGCCGGGGGCTTGGCCGTCATCCCACGCGCCGGCCTGAACGTGGCCGGCTACGACCTCGACCAGACACTGCCCGACGGGCGCCGCTCGGTACTGCGCGCGATTCCCAGCTTCAGTGTCGAGTCCGCGCTGACCTTCGAGCGCGAGACGACGGCCTTCGGTCGCACGGTGCGCCAGACGCTCGAGCCGCGGGTGGTGTATTCCTACACGCCGATGCGACCGCAGAACGCCCTGCTCGCCTTCGACAGCGCGCCGGTGGACTTCGGTTTCGCGTCGATCTACCTGGCCAACGACTTCAGCGGTATCGACCGCGTCTCGGACGCGAACCGCCTGAACGCGGGCCTGGTGACACGCGTGCTCGACGCCGCCGCAGGTGTCGAGTTGCTGCGCCTGGGCATCGTGCAGCGCTACTTGCTGCAGGACCAGCAGGTCACGCCGCTGGGCGCGGCGGTGACCGAGCGCTTTTCCGATGTCCTGCTGCTCGGCTCGACGCGGGTCGTGCCGAACTGGAGCTTCGACGCGACCTTGCGCTGGAACGCCCAGGTTCAGCGTCTCGTGAGATCGGTATTCGGTGTCGGTTATTCGCCGGGCCCGGGCCGCTCGCTGTCCAGCTCCCACCGCTACAACCGCGATGCGTCGGAGCAGGTGGACGTCGGAGGCCAGTGGCCACTTTGGGGCTGGAACGATGCCGGCACCGGTTTCGCGCCCGGCTGCACGCGCCGCTGGTCGGGCATCGGACGCGCTGACTACAGTCTGCGCGAGCAGCGCCTGACCAGCACCACCCTGGGCCTGGAGGTCGATGCCCAATGCTGGAAGGGCCGGGTCGTGGCCCAGCGCACCTCCACCGGCGTCAACCAATTCGCCACCCAGTTGCAGTTTCAGATCGAACTCACCGGGCTCACCGGCGTGATGGGCTTCGCCGCCAGCCGTTGACGGACAATCCACCCCGGGCACGCGCACTTGCCGTTCGTGCGGTGGCGCGCCCCGATACGCCCCCCCTATGAGCACCGTCACCCGTCCTGGCCGTCGGATCCCGCGCTGGTTGCTGCTGGCAGCCTTGGGCTGGGCATGGCTCTCGGCCCACGGTCTGTGCGCAGCGCAGGCGTCGACGGGTGCTTCGGCGGCGACCGAGCCGGGGCGCACGGACTACATCGTGGCGGTGGTCAACCGCGAACTCGTCACCGCCGTGGAGCTGGCGCGCCGCATCGAGCGGCTGGCCGAAGAGGCCCGCCGGGCACCCTCCGGCGTTGCCCCCGCAGGTGAGGAGGCGCTGCGGCGGCTGGCTTTGGAATCGCTGGTCGAGGAGCGGGTGGTGCTGACCCATGCCCGCGAAACCGGCGGCCGTTTGGACAACGCCGAGGTCGACCGCGCGGTGCAGGTGGTCGCTGCGCAAAACCAGTTGACCGTGGACGGGCTGCGCGAGCGGCTGGCGGCGGAGGGCGCCGACATGGCGCGCTTTCGCGCCAACCTTCGCGACCAGTTGCTCGTCGAGCGGGTCCGCGAGCGCGAGGTGCTGGCGCGCATCCGCATCACCGATCTGGAGATCGACAACTTCCTGCAGCAGGAACGGGAAGCGCAGGATCTGGAGATCGAACTGGCCCAGATTCTCGTGCGCGTTCCCGAAGGCGCCACGGGCGCTGTGGTCGAGGAGCGCCGACGGCGCGCGGAGGCGCTTTTGGCGCGGGTGCGCGATGGTGAGCCTTTCGAGGCCGTGGCGAGGGCTGAGTCCGATGATGCCAGCCGTGAGAACGGGGGCAGCCTCGGCCGGCGCCCGTCCTCGCGCCTGCCAGACGTCTTCGTCCAGGCTGCCCGTGCTTTGCGCCCGGGCGCGGTCCGTGCAGACGTGCTGCGCACCGGGGCCGGCTTCCACGTCCTCAAGCTGCTGTGGCGTGAGGAGGCGGGAGCGGGACGTATGGTCCAGACGCGGGTTCGGCACATCCTGCTGCGCTCGTCAGCGCGACTGACAACCCAGGAAGCCACCGCGCGCCTGGCGGGCTGGCGGCGCCAGATCGACAGCGGGACGCGCCGCTTCGAGGACACGGCGCGCGAGTTCTCGGAGGATTCGTCAGCCGGCCAGGGGGGCGACCTGGGCTGGGCCTCGCCAGGCATGATGGTCCCCGAGTTCGAGCAGGCGATGAACGAACTGCGCGTCGGCGGCTTGTCAGGGCCCGTGGTGTCGCGCTTCGGCGTCCATCTGATCCAGGTCCTGGACCGGCGCGAGGTCGAGATCGACACCCGGCAACAGCGCGAGCGCGCCCGCGCCGCCCTGCGCGAGCAGAAGTTCGAGGCCGCCTACCGCGATTGGGTGCAGGAATTGCGTGGCCGGGCCTACGTCGAGTGGCGGGAACCGCCGCCTTGAGACTGATGAACCCGCCGCCGCCCCAGGGGGCACGATTGACGAAACGAAGGACCGTTCTCGAGTTTCCGGACCTCCTTGGGGAGCGGGGCCCCGTCGTCTTGCTCGGTGCGCTGGCGATGCGGCGATTCGGTCGATGAAGCACATCGCTCGCAAGCGTTTCGGGCAGCACTTCCTGCGCGATGCAAGCATCGTACACGCGATCGTCGACACGATCGCCCCCCGACCTGGGGAGTGCCTGGTGGAGATCGGACCTGGCCTTGGCGCCCTCACGCTGCCGCTGCTGGAGCGCTGCCGCAGCCTGACCGTGATCGAACTGGATCGCGACCTGGCGGCACGCGCGCGGCGCTGGCAAGGTGTGACTGTGGTCGAGGGGGACGTGCTCGAGGTCGACTTCGTCCGCCTGGCCGAGAGCTTTCCGCCAGCGCCTGCGTCAATCGCGCCAGGGCAGGTCCGGGGCGGACGTCTGCGCGTGGTCGGAAATCTGCCCTACAACGTCTCCACGCCCATCCTGTTTCACCTGCTCCAGGTGGTGGAGGTCGTTCATGACCAGCATTTCATGCTCCAGAGCGAAGTGGTCGATCGCATGGCCGCCGAGCCGGGCGGACGCAGTTACGGGCGCCTGAGCGTGATGCTGCAGTGGCGCTACGAGATCGAGCGCGTGCTGGACGTGCCCCCGGACGCATTCGACCCGCCGCCGGCTGTCGACTCGGCCGTGGTGCGCATGACACCCCATCTGCGTTCGGGGCTGACCGACGCCACCTTGTTGGGCGAGATCGTGACGGTGGCCTTTTCACAGCGACGCAAACTGCTGCGCCACACATTGGGGCGTTGGCTGGAGGAACGCCACCACACGGGCTTCTTCGACACGACCCGCCGTGCCGAGGAGGTCCCGGTGAGCGAATATGTGGAACTGGCCGCCGCGTTGAAGCGAAACCCCGCCCCAGCGGCCGTTACGGACGTGCAAGCCGGCTGAACGGTGCGCTCAGCCGCTCAGTCGATCAGGCGGCAGTCTTCAGCCAGGCTGCGGTGTCGAAGGCGCTGCTCATCATCGGCATGTTCATGCCGAAATTGGGGTTGACGCCGTTCTTCGACACCGGCACCTTGGCCGCCGGCTTGGCCGGCGGTGCGGCTTCAGCGGCATCGGGGTTCCAGGCAGCCGTATCGGCTCGCGTCACCGCGAAGGAGTAGAAGCAGCGGAAGGGAACGCGCCGATCGGCCCAGAAGTCGGAAGCGTCGCGAAACACGTCGAGGAGTTGCTCACGCGCTTCACGGTCGAAGCGCGGGTTGTCGGGCAGTTGCTCGAG
>CAIRBF010000403.1 GCA_903876715.1 uncultured beta proteobacterium | reverse complement strand
GACGCCGAAGGATTTCTTCGAGCGCAAGGTCGCGATGATGTGGACGACCACCGGCAACCTCACCAACGTGCGCGCGAACGCCAAGTTCGACTTCGGCGTGGCCATGCTGCCGGCCGGCAAGCGCCGCGGCTCGCCCACCGGCGGTGGCAACTTCTACATCTCGAAGAAGGCCACGCCGGCGCAGCAGGAGGCGGCGTTCCGCTTCATCAAATGGATCACGCAGCCCGAGCGCGCGGCGCGCTGGAGCATCGACACCGGCTACGTCGCGGTCAGCGCTGCGGCTTACGAGACCGCGGCGCTGAAGAAGTACGGTGCGGAGTTCCCGCCGGCCCTGGTGGCGCGCGACCAGCTGCCGAACGCCCTGGCCGAGTTCTCGACGCACGACAACCAGCGCGTGACGAAGGCACTGAACGACGGCCTGCAGGCCGCGCTGCTCGGCACCAAGACGCCGGCCCAGGCCATGCGCGACGCCCAGGCTGAGGCCAACCGGCTGCTGCGCGGCTACCGTTGAGCTGGATCGTGGCGCCAGGTCCAGCGATGAGCGGCCCCGGGCTAGACAGCCCGGGGGCCGGGTACTGCGGCAGCTTCGGCACTGGCGCCAACGCTGGTGCTGCAGCCCGCCGCCGTATCCCGCGGGCTTGAGGCAGCAGCCGTGTCACCAGGCTCGCATCTCCCTCGCGGCGCCGGGCCTGCGGCCGTCCACGCCTGGCTGCTGCTGCTGCCGGCCTTCGTGCTGCTGGTGGCTTTCACGCACTACCCGGCGGTGGCCACGCTGATCGACAGCTTTCACTCCACGCCCAAGGGCAACCGCCCGGCCGTGTGGGTGGGGCTGGAGAACTACCAGGTCATGTTCGAAGACCCGGTGTTCTGGAAGGCGTTGCGCAACAACGCCTGGTTCGCCCTCGCGACCATTCCGGCCTCCATCGGGCTGGCGCTGCTGATGGCGCTGTGGGTGAACGAGCGCATCGTCGGGCGCGCCTTCCTGCGCATGGCCTACTTCACACCCACCGTGCTGCCGATGGTGGCGGTGGCCAACATCTGGCTCTTTTTCTACACGCCGCAGTACGGCCTGCTCGAGCAGGTGCGCGGCGCGTTCGGCCTGCCGGCGCAGAACTGGCTCGGCGACCAGGCCACGGCGCTGGCCGCCGTCACGGCCGTGGCGGTGTGGAAGGAGGCCGGCTTCTTCATGATCTTCTACCTCGCGGCGCTGCAGGGCCTGAACCCGAGCCTGCGCGAGGCGGCGGCCATCGAGGGCGCCTCGCGCTGGACCTTCTTCTGGCGCGTGCAGTGGCCGCTGCTGATGCCCACGACCCTGTTCGTCATGGTCAACGCCGTCATCAACGCGGTGCGCATGGTCGACCATGTGGTCGTGCTCACGCGCGGCGGCCCCGACAACGCCTCCACGCTGTTGCTCTACCACCTCTACGAGGTGGGTTTCAAGTTCTGGGACACCGGCTACGCGGCGGCGCTGACCGTGGTGCTGCTGGCGCTGCTGGCGACCACCGCGCTGTTCCAGTTCTTCGTTCTCGACCGCAAGGTGCACTACAAGTGAGCGGCGGCACCTCGAGCGCGCGCGCGCAGCCGGTACCGGCCTGGGGCGGGGCCGGCTGGCTGGACACGCTGGGCGCCTGGTTGCTGGCGCTGCTGTGGGTACTGCCGCTGGCTTACGCCGTCTGGACTGCCTTCCACCCCGGCGAGTACTCCACGCGCTTCGAGCTTTTCGCGCCGCTGACGCTGGACAACTTCGCCCGCGCCTGGGCCGCGGCCCCCTTCGGCCGCTACTTCGTCAACACGGCGCTGCTGGTGACGATGATCCTGGCCTGCCAGCTCGTGCTCAGCACGCTTGCGGCCTATGCCTTCGCGCGCTTCGAGTTCCCCTTCAAGCGCGTGCTGTTCGCGCTCGTGCTCGTGCAGCTGATGATCATGCCCGACGTGCTGCTGGTCGAGAACTACAAGACCATGGCCCGGCTGGGCCTGGTGGACACGCTGCTGGCGATCGGGCTGCCCTACTTCGCCTCGGCCTTCGCGATCTTCCTGCTGCGCCAGACCTTCATGGGTGTGCCGCGCGAGCTCGACGAGGCCGCGCGCGTGGAGGGTGCGAGCCCGCTGCAGGTGCTGTGGCGGGTGTACGTGCCGCTGGCGCGCCCGGTCTACGTGGCCTTCGCGCTGGTGTCGGTGAGCTACCACTGGAACAACTTCCTGTGGCCGCTGGTCATCACCAACAGCGTCGAGTCGCGGCCGCTGACCGTGGGGCTGCAGGTCTTCTCTTCCACCGACCAGGGCATCGACTGGTCCATCATCACCGCGGCCACCTTGATGAGCGCGGCGCCGCTGCTGGTGGCCTTCCTGCTCTTCCAGCGCCAGTTCGTGCAGAGCTTCATGCGGGCGGGGATCAAGTAGATGGCACTGACACTCATCACCTGGAACGTGCAGTGGTTCTGCGGCCTCGACAACGTCGTCAACGTCGAGCGCGTGGTTGCGCACGCGCGGGCGATGGCCGATTTCGACGTGCTGTGCCTGCAGGAGGTGGCGGACAACTACCCGCGCCTGGAAGGTGATGCCGGTTTCGACCAGGCGCAGCGCGTACAGGACCTGCTGCCCGGCTTCGAGGTGCACTTCGGCGCCGCCGTCGACGAGCGCGGCCCTGATGGCCGGCGCCAGCGCTTCGGCAACCTCGTGGCCACGCGCCTGCCGGTGCGCCAGGTGCGCCACCATGCGCTGCCCTGGCCGGCTGACGGCGGCGTGCGCTCGATGCCGCGCATGTGCACGAGCGTCACGGTGGACAGCGCGCTCGGCCCGGTGCGGCTGATGACGACGCACCTGGAGTTCTACTCGACGCGCCAGCGCATGGCGCAGGCGCGCGCGCTGGTGGACCTGCACCACGAGGCCTGCGCCCACGCCGCGCAGCCGCCGCTGCAGGACGCCAGCGGCGGGCCCTTCCAGAGCAAGGCCCACACCGCCAGCGCCATCCTGTGCGGCGACTTCAACCTCGAGCGCCACGAGGCCGAGTACGCGGTGCTGGGCGCCGAGCCCGACGCGACGGCCCCGCCCGGGGCGAGCGCCTTGCGCGACGCCTGGCCGCTGGCGCACGGCCGCCGCGCCCCCGCGCCGACTTTCCGCCTGCACGACCGGCGCTACGGCCCCGAGCCGATCTCCTGCGACTACGTCTTCGTCAGCGACGACCTCGCGCCTCGAGTGCGCGCGGTCGAAGTCGACACCGAGACGACCGTGTCGGATCACCAGCCTGTGCTGCTGCGGCTGGCGTGAGGCCAGCGCCCGGGCCGCAGGCGCGCTCGGCAGCGCGTGGTGACGCCACGACCAGACGCTGCAAGCTTCAACGTCGCGCGGTCAGATAGCCCACGAGCAGGCCGACGGCTGCGGCCAGACCCATGGCACTGTAAGGATGGGCTTGCACCGTATGGTCGGCCTGCTGCGCGGCGCGCTTGACGCGCGCGGCCGCTGATTCATTCAGTTCTTCGATCTGCTGTCGCATCTGCCGCACCTGCATGCTCAGGCGCTCGCGCACCGCGTCGAACTTCTGGTCGCCGGTGTCGGCGGCCGAGCGCAGGAAGGTGTCGATCTCGTCGACCATGTGGCGCAGGTTGTGGCTGGCCTGTTGCGGGGTGCTGTCGGGAGGGAAGCTGCGCAGGGGGGCATCCATGATCGGGTCCTCGGTGGGAAGGTGGGTGCGTGCCCGCCCTCGGAACAAGGGCCGGCGGGACGCGCAAGCTTCTCCCGGTCGGGGCCAGGCCGGCTTGTGTCTGCGCAAGGAACGGGTCGGATCACCGGCCCAATGGGTGGCGATCGCTGATCCGGGTTCAGCCGTGCAGCGTGTCCATGGCTTCAGTGAACGCCGCCTGGAGGCTGGATGCCCTGCCGTGCCGTCCCGCGGCCACCACCCGCTCCCCGGCGACCCAGGTCTCGGCGAAGGCCGGGCCGTCGGTGGCGAAGACCAGCGCGTCGAGCTGGCTCGCGGCCGGCACGCCGGCCAGGCCCGGGTGCGCGGGCTCGAGCACCAGCAGGTCGGCGCGCGCGCCGGCCTGCAGGCCCCACGTGTCGAAGCCGGCGGCGCGTGCGCCGCCCGCCAGGCAGCGCTCGAACAGCCGCGCCGCGGTCGAAGGCTGGCCCTGCTCGGGAGCAGCGGCGACGTTGCGCCGGCGCAGCCGCAGGCGCTGCCCGTGCTCGAGCAGGCGCAGCTCGTGCGGCCAGCTGCGGCCGACGTGGCTGTCCGTGCCCACCGACAGCAGCGTCGGCGTGGCCAGCCAGTGCGGCAGCTCGCACAGGCCGTCGCCGAGGTCGGCCTCGGTGCTCGGGCAGAGCACGACGCCGGCCCCGGCCGCGCCCACGGCGTCGATCTCGGCGGCGCTGGCGTGGGTGGCGTGGACCAGGTGCCAGCGCGCGTCCAGCCGCTGCTGCCGCGCCAGCCACTCGATCGGGCGCAGGCCGGTGGCGGACAGGCAGTCGTCGACCTCGGCCGTCTGCTCGGCGATGTGGATGTGGATCGGCCCCGCGTCGCCGTCACAGGCGCGCGCCAGGCGCTCGATCGAGGCCGGCGCGGCGGCGCGCAGCGAGTGGATGGCCACGCCCGCCTGCACCCGCGGCAGGCCCCAGGCGCGGATGCCGTCGCGCAGCGCCAGCACCTGGTCAGCGGTGGTGGCGAAGCGGCGCTGGTCGGGCCGCAGGGCGGGCTGGGCGAAGCCGGCGCGCTCGTACAGCACCGGCAGCAGTGTGAGCCCGATGCCGGTGTCGGCCGCGGCCTGCGCCAGCGCGCGCGCCATCTCCAGCCGGTCGGGGTAGGGCGTGCCGTCGGGCGCGTGGTGCAGGTAGTGGAACTCGCAGACCTGTGTGTGGCCGCCGGCCAGCAGCTCGGCGTAGAGCTGCGCGGCGACGGCGCGCAGCTGCGCCGGGCTGATGCGCAGCGCGACGCCGTACATGCGGTCGCGCCAGGACCAGAAGTCGTCGTGCGCGCCCTCGCGCCGCTCGGTCAGGCCGGCGAAGGCGCGCTGGAAGGCGTGGCTGTGCGCGTTGACCAGTCCCGGCAGCACCGGGCCGGGCAGGCGCTGCGCGTCGGGCGGCGCGGGCGTGCCGGGGCGGACCTCGGCCCAGTGCCCGCGCGCGTCCGCGCGCAGCAGCACCTCGTCGGCCCAGCGTCCGCCCACCCAGGCGCGCGGCGCCCACAGCAGCGCGGGCGTCATGGCGCGGGCTTCCAGTCGCGCAGCGCCTGCACCAGGCGCCGCAGCAGCGGCTGCACCGCCGCGGCCTTGGCGTCGTGCCAGGCGTAGGGCGGGGCCTCGTCCATGTAGGCGCCCCAGGCCATCTCGAGCTGCACGGCGTGCACGCCGTCCTGCGGACGGCCGTGCGCGCGCGTGATGTGGCCGCCCTTGAAACGCCCGTCGACGACGTGGCTGTAGTCGCGCTGCGCCTCGAACACGGCCGCCACCGCGGCGCGCAGCGTCGGCGCGCAGCTGCGGCCCTCGACCGTGCCGATGTTCATGTCGGGCAGCCGGCCCTCGAACAGCCAGGGCAACTCGCCCTTGATGCTGTGCGCGTCGAAGAGCACGGCGTGGCCGTGGGCCTGGCGGATGCGGGCGAGTTCCTCGGCGAGCGCTGTGTGGTAGGGCTGCCACCAGCGCTCGACGCGGTGGCGGACCTCGGCCTCGTCGGGCGCGGCGCCGGGCCGGTACAGGGCTTCGCCGGTGAAGAAGCGCGTCGGGCAGAGCTCGGTGTTGTTGCGCCCGGGGTACATCGGCTGGTTGTCGCTCGGCCGGTTCAGGTCGATCACGAAGCGGCTGAGCCGGGGCACGAGCAGGCTCGCGCCCATCTCGCGCGCGAAGCCGTACAGCCGCTCGAGATGCCAGTCGGTGTCCTCGGCTTGCAGCGCGCGTTCGACATAGCGCCCGCGCAGCTCCTCGGGGATGTGGGTGCCCACGTGGGGCATGCTGATCAGCAGCGGGGTGCTGCCGCGGTGCAGGGTGAAGGTCATGGGCGTCTCGGTGCGTCGGGCGGGCAGGGGAAGGGCTGGGGGCGAGACCCGTGTGGCCCCAACGGCGCCGCACGGGTCTCTCCCCCGCCCCTCTCCCGCGAGGGGAAAGGGGCTGACTGCGGGTCCCCCGGCAATGGGTTCATGAGACAGGGACGTCGTCTCGACGGGGTCATGCGGGCTGCCAGGGCGCCGGCCCGGCCGCGCGCGCCACGCCGGCCTGGACGACGGTGCGGCAGGGGTTGTGGCCGAAGACGTAGGCCAGCTCGCGCGGGTGCTGCGCGTCCCAGACGGCCAGGTCGGCGCGCTGGCCGGCGGCCAGGCGGCCGCGGTCGGCCAAGCCCAGGGCGCGCGCCGCGTGCTCGGTGACGCCACGGAAGGCCTCCTCGGGCGTGAGCCTGAAGAGGGTGCAGGCCATGCTCAGCATCAGCAGCAGCGACAGCGCGGGCGACGAGCCCGGGTTGTGGTCGGTCGCGATGGCCATCGGCACCCCGGCCGCGCGCAGCGCCGCCACCGGCGGCAGCCGGGTCTCGCGCAGGAAGTAGTAGGCCCCGGGCAGCAGCATCGCCACCGTGCCGCTGGCGGCCATCGCCGCGACCCCGGCCTCGGACAGGTGCTCGAGGTGGTCGCAGCTGAGCGCGCGGTAGCTGGCGGCGAGCGCGGCGCCGCCCTGGTCGCTCAGCTGCTCGGCATGCAGCTTCACCGGCAGCCCGAGCGCGCGCGCGGCGTCGAAGACGCGGCGGGTCTGCGCCGGTGTGAAGCCGATGGTGTCGCAGAAGACGTCGACCGCGTCCACCAGCCCGGCCGCCTGCTGCGCCGGCAGCCAGGCGCAGACGGCGTCGATGTAGTCGTCGGCGCGACCGGCGTACTCCGGCGGCAGCGCGTGCGCGCCGAGCGAGGTGGTGCGCACCGTCAGCGGCAGCTCGCGCCCGAGGCGGCGCGCCACGGCCAGGCAGCGCGCCTCGTGCGTGGCGTCCAGGCCGTAGCCGGACTTGACCTCGAGCGTGGTCACGCCCTCGGCCATCAGCACCCGCGCGCGGCGCGCGGCGGCGGCGAAGAGCGATTCGTCGCTGGCGGCGCGCGTGGCGGCCACGGTGGAGCGGATGCCGCCGCCGGCGCGCGCGATCTGCTCGTAGGTGGCGCCCTGCAGGCGCAACTCGAACTCGGCGGCGCGGTCACCGCCGTAGACGAGGTGGGTGTGCGCGTCGATGAGCCCGGGCGTCATCAGCGCGCCCTGCAGGTCGTGCTCGGCCTGCGGCGCCGGCCGGCTGGCGAGCGCGGTGCCCACGTCCGCATCCCGGCCGACCCAGGCGATGTGCCCGCCCTCGGTCAGCAGCGCGCCGTCCTCGACCCAGCCCCAGGGCTCGGGACCGTCCAGCGTGGCCAGGCGCGCGTGGCGCCACAGGGTGCCGGGACGGGCCGGGGACGGGGTGGTCTGCATGTCGGTCTTGCTCACGGGAGGGCCTCTCGTGCTGCGGGCGCCGGGAACGGCTCTCGCGAGCGCGGCTTGTGCGTGTCAGCGCGCGGTCCGAGCAGGCAAACCGTTCGGGCTGAGCTCGTCGAAGCCCTGCGAGGGCGCTTCGACGAGCTCAGCGCGAACGGACCTGTCTGCCTTGGCTTCGACAGGCCCGT
>CAIRBF010000402.1 GCA_903876715.1 uncultured beta proteobacterium | reverse complement strand
GGGCAAGGACCAGCCCGTCATTCTGCAATTGCTCGAAATCCCCGACGAAATGGCCCAGAAGGCCCTCAAGGGTGTGATGATGGAACTTGACGACTGCGCCTTCCCGCTGCTGGCCGGCATGGAAGCCCACGGCGACCCGATGACCGCCTTCAAAGATACCGACTACGCCTTGCTGGTGGGTTCGATGCCGCGCAAAGCCGGCATGGAGCGCGCTGAGCTGCTGGCCATCAACGGTCAGATCTTCACCGCCCAGGGCAAGGCCCTGAATGCTGTCGCCAGCCGCAATGTCAAGGTGCTGGTGGTCGGTAACCCGGCCAACACCAACGCCTACATCGCCATGAAAAGCGCGCCGGACCTGCCACGCAAGAACTTCACCGCCATGCTGCGCCTGGACCACAACCGTGCCTTGTCGCAAATCGCGGCCAAGACCGGCACCAAGGTCGCCGACATTGAAAAGCTCACCGTCTGGGGCAACCATTCGCCCACCATGTACGCTGACTACCGCTTCGCCACCATCGACGGCGCCTCGGTCAAGGACATGATCAACGACCACGCGTGGAACAAGGACGTGTTCCTGCCCACCGTGGGCAAGCGCGGCGCGGCCATCATCGAGGCGCGCGGCCTGTCCTCGGCGGCCTCGGCCGCCAACGCCGCCATCGACCACATGCGCGACTGGGCCCTGGGCACCCAAGGCGAGTGGGTGACGATGGGCGTGGCGAGCAACGGCGAGTACGGCATCCCGAAGGATGTGATGTTCGGCTACCCCGTCACCTGCGAGGGCGGCCAGTACAAGATCGTCGAAGGCCTGCCCGTCGACGAGTTCAGCCAGGGCTGCATCGACAAGACGCTGGCCGAGCTGATGGGCGAGCAGGACGGGGTGAAGCACCTGGTGTGAGGGCGGCGGCGGGGCGGGGCTCGTGCAGTTGCCGCCCGCGCGCTCCTGGTCGTAGGGCGTCGTCGATCTGGCGCTTCCTCACCTCGTTGTTGTCGAGTTGACCTGGCTCGTGGGCACGTGCGTGCCTGCACCTCGCGCCGCCGGCGACCGGCATCCGCCTCCGCTCATGTCCCCCGGCCGGGCTTGACGCCCGGCCTCCTCCTTCACTTCGCTGCGGCGGATACCGGTCACCGGCGGTGTCCTGCCTCCTGGGCGCTCCTGCAGACTGGGCGCTCCTGCCGTCTTGGCACTCCTGCCGCCTTTGAGCTCCTGCCTCCTTGGCGCTGGTACCGTCTTGGCGCTCCTGCCGCCGCACCGGACACTCCCCATGCCCTGGACCCTTCTCGTCATCGCCGGCCTGCTCGAGGTGTGCTGGGCCATCGGCCTGAAATACACCGAGGGCTTCACGCGGCTGGTGCCCAGCGTGCTCACGGTTGCGGCGATGGTGGGCAGCGTCGTGCTGCTGGCGATGGCGATGAAGTCGCTGCCGGTGGGCACGTCCTACGCGGTCTGGGTCGGCATCGGCGCGGTGGGCACCGCGCTCCTGGGCATGGCGCTCTTCGGCGAACCGGTCAATGCCGCGCGCCTGGTCAGCCTGGGGCTGGTCGTCGCGGGGATCGTGGGGCTGAAACTGAGTTCGCCGGCCTGAGCTCGGTTCTCCGGGGCCCGAGACGCCCTCACCCCTCCACGATCTCCGGCCAGACGGTGTGGAAGAAGGTGCCCTCGGGCCGGTCCACGCGCTCGTAGGTGTGGGCGCCGAAGAAGTCGCGCTGGGCCTGCAGCAGGTTGGCAGGCAAGCGCGGTGAGCGCAGGCTGTCGAAGTAGGCCAGCGAGGCGCTGAAAGCCGGCACCGGCACGCCGGCGCGCACCGCGGCCGCCACCACCTCGCGCCACGGCGCCTCGGCGCGGTTGAGCAGGTCGCAGAAGAAGGGCGCCAGCGCCAGGTGTTGCAGGTCGGGCTGGCCGCGCCAGGCCTCGGTGATGCGCTCGAGGAAGCGCGCGCGGATGATGCAGCCGCCACGCCAGATCGACGCGATCGCGCCCAGGTCCAGGTCCCAGCCCTTCTTCGCGCTCATCGCACGCATCAGGTCCAGGCCCTGGGCATAGCTGACGACCTTGGACGCATACAGCGCGTCGTGAACGGCAGCGACGAAGGCGTCGGTGTCGGGCGCGTGCACCTTTCCCGCGGGGCCACGCAGCATCCCTGCGGCGTGCAGGCGCAGCGCGCGCATGGACGACAGGATGCGCGCGTCCACCGCCGCGCCGATGGTGCCCACAGGCACGGCGAGTTCGGCGGCGTTGATCAGCGTCCAGCGGCCCGTGCCCTTCTGCCCGGCCTTGTCCAGGATCACGTCCACCAGCGGCTGGCCGGTGTCGGGGTCGATCTGCCGCAAGGCCTGCGCGGTGATCTCGATCAGGTAGCTCTGCAGCGGCCCCTGGTTCCAGCGCGCGAAGACCTCGGCCGTCTGAGCCACCGTCAGCCCGGCGGCTCGCATCAGCGCCCAGGCCTCGCAGATGAGCTGCATGTCGCCGTACTCGATGCCGTTGTGCACCATCTTCACGAAATGGCCGGCACCCCCCGGGCCGATGTGCACGACGCACGGCTCGCCGCCGACGCGCGCCGCGATGGCCTCGAACACCGGGCGCAGTTCCTGCCAGGTCGACGCCGGCCCGCCGGGCATGATGCTCGGGCCCTTGCGTGCGCCCTCCTCGCCGCCGGACACGCCCGCGCCGACGAAGCGCAGCCCGTGACCGGCCAACCAGGCATCGCGTCGCTCGGTGTCGGTGTAGAGGCTGTTGCCGCAGTCGACGACGATGTCGTCACGCTCGAGCAGCGGCAGCAGTTGTTCGATCACCGCGTCGACCGGCGCGCCGGCCTGCACCATCACGAGCACCTTGCGCGGGCGCTTCAGCCGGGCCACGAAGTCGGCCAGCGCCGGCGCGCCCGCGAGCGCCCTGCCCGGGTGGCGGTTCAAGAACTCCTGCGTGACCGAGCCGGTGCGGTTGAACACCGCCACCCGGAAGCCCCGGCTCTCGATGTTCAGCACCAGGTTCTGGCCCATCACGGCCAGGCCGATCAGGCCGATGTCGCAGTCGGCAGTCATCTCATGTTCCTTTCCCGGGGCGCTTCAGCGCCGACGCCGTTGCAGCACGCGCAGCAGGCCCCAGCCCCAGATCAGCAGCACCAGGGCGCCCAGCGCGCCGGCGATCGGGCGTTCGAAGAAGACGAGGAAGCTGCCGTCGGCCTTGACGAGGCTGCTGAAGAACTGCTCCTCGAGCATGGTGCCCAGCACCACGCCCAGGATGGTGGGCGCCACCGGGAAGCCCCAGCGCTCCATGAAGAATGCCGCCACGCCGGCCACGCCCATGACGACGATGCCGAAGGGGCTGTTGTTGATGGCGAAGCTGCCGACCACGCAGAACAGCAGGATCAGCGGCATCAGCACCGCCGCCGGGATGCGCAGGATCTGCTTGGCCGCCTTGATGGCTGCCCAGCCGAAGGGCAGCATGAGCAACTGCGCCAGCACGAAGACGATGAAGACGGCGTAGATGTTGTGCGGGTTGTTGACGAACAGCATCGGCCCCGGGTTCAGGTCCTTCAGGTAGAGCACGCCGATGGCGATCGCGGTGATGGAGTCCCCCGGGATGCCGAACACCAGCGCCGGGATCCAGGCCCCGCCCAGGGCCGAGTTGTTGGCCGCGCCCGACTCGACGATGCCCTCCACGTGCCCGGTGCCGAACTTCTGCGGCTCCTTCGAAAAGCGCTTGGAAACCGCATAAGACATCCAGGCCGCGATGTCGGCGCCGGCGCCGGGCAGCGCGCCCACCGCGGTGCCGAGCGTCGAGCCGCGCAGCAGTTGCATCGGGTAGCGCTTGATCAGGCCCCACATGCCGGCAAACACGTTGCCGAAAGGCTTGTCGGTGGCCATCACCGGGCGCTCGGTGGAACAGGCAAAGCGCAGCACCTCGGAGACGGCGAACATGCCGATCATCAGCGGGATGAGCGAGATGCCGCCCATCAGTTCGGCGTTGCCCAAGGTCCAGCGCGGCGCGCCAGCCGGGTTCTCCAGGCCGACGCAGGCGATCAGCAGCCCCAGCAGCAGCGAGATCACGCCCTTGAGCGGGTCGCTGCCCGCAATGAAGACGGCGCAGGTAAAGCCCAGCATCACGAGCCAGAAGTACTCGAAGGAACTGAACTTCAGTGCGAACTCCGCCAGCGCCGGTGCAGCCACGATCAGCACCAGGACCCCGAAGATCCCGCCCAGCACCGAAAACACGAGCCCGGCGCCGAGCGCGAGTTCGGCACGGCCCGAGCGCGTGAGCAGGTAGGCCTCGTCGGTGTAGGCAGCGCTGGCCGGGGTCCCCGGCATGCGCAGCAGCGCGCTCGGGATGTCGCCGGCAAAGATGGCCATCGCCGTGGCCGTCACGATGGCCGCCACGGCCGGGATCGGCGGCATGAAGAAGGTCACCGGCACCAGCAGCGCCGTGGCCATCGTGGCCGTCAGGCCCGGGATGGCGCCGACGAACAGACCATAGACGGCCGAGGCCGCGATCACGGCCAGCACGTAGGGCTGGAAGACCAGGCCGAATGCGGTGTAGAGAGCGTCCAAGGCGGGGGCTCGTTGTCGGAGGCTGAACGTTTTTCGGCCGCGCCCGAAATCGGCGTCAGGTCAATAGAAAGGGGGGATCACCCCCCACGGCAGGGGCACGCGCAGCATCTTGTAGAAGACCAGGTGCACGACGGCACCGCCCGCCAGTGCCCACCACAGCGCCCCCTTGGCACCGCGCCCGAAGGCGAGGAAGAGCACGAACAGCAGCACCGGCGCCACGATCAGGAAACCGAGGCTTTCAGCCAGCAGCACGTAGGCGCCAATGCTGCCGATGACCGCCAGAGGCGCCAAGCGCGCCCCGGCCCACAGGGAGGCCGGCGCCTGGCTCGCCGGCCCGGGGCGTGCCCGGAACGAGCGCAGCACGAGCAGCAGGGCGCAGACCACCAGGCCGGCACCCACCAGCATGGGCAGGAAGGCCGCGCCGAGCTTCTGGCCCGGCACGTTGGGAAAATCCCGCGCCGTCCAGAGCACGACCGCGCCCAGCGCAGCCAGCGCCAGGCCTACCCAGCGGTCAATGCCCTGCACTTACTTCACCAGGCCCACAGCGGTCATCACCGCCTTCATGTCAGCGTCGCCCTTGGCCATGAAGCGCGCGAACTCACCCGCATTGCCCCACAGCAGGCCGAAGCCGCGCTGCGTCATGAAGTCCTTGTATTCCTTGCTGTCGTAGGCCTTCTTCACCGCTGCCTCCAGGCGCGCGGCCACGGCCGGGGGCAGGCCCTTCGGCGCCGCCACCCCGCGCCAGGCGCCGGTCATCCAGTCCTGGCCGGTGGCCTCCTTCAGCGTCGGCACGTTCGGGAACAGGGCCGAGCGCTGGCTGTCCATCACGGCCAGTGAACGCACCTTGCCGGCGTCGATCAGCGACCGCGCCTCCGGCAGCGAGACCGGAACGAAATCGACACCGCCGGCCACCAGGTCCTGCAGGCCCGGGGCGGCGCCGTTGGACGGCACCCAGGGCACGGAGGCCGGGTCGATGCCCGCGGTGCGCAGCATGCCGGCGAGCGCCAGGTGCCAGATCCCGCCCTGCCCCGTGCCCGAGGCCTTGAGCTTGCCCGGGTTGGCCTTGATCGCGGTCATCACATCGGCCATCGACTTGTAATTCGAGTCGGCTCGCACCTGGAAGCCGGCCGGGTCGAGGTTCACGAGCGCGATCGGCGTGTAGCTCGTCGGGTTCAGTTCGGTCAGCTTCTGGTGGTGCATCATCGTGATCTCCACCGTGATCAGGCCGATCGTGTAGCCGTCGGGCGCGGCACCCGCAATCGCCGCGTGACCCACGACGCCCGAGCCGCCGGTGCGGTTGACCACGTTGACCGGCTGGCCGAGGTCCTTCTCCATCAGGCTGGCAACGATGCGCGCCGTCGCGTCGGTGCCGCCGCCCGCGCCCCAGGGCACGATCATCGTGATCGGACGGTTGGGCTTCCACTCCTGGGCCAGCGCGCCGCCGGCCATCGCGGCCAGGGCCAGGCCCACGGCAACGCGGCGGCTCAGCGCGGGGGAGGACTCGAGCAGGGCGGAGAAGTTCTTCATGGCGGTGTGCTCCTGTTTCGTCATACCTTCGACGGGAGCGCGCAATCTCCCACCAGCATGGCTTCGCGACAATCGGGGAAACCCAGCATCGGGGAAACCCCGGCTGCGCCGCGCCGGTCGTTCGGCCGCGCCCCGCCCCGCCCAGCGCTGCCCGCTCACGAACCGCCAGGACGCCCGAACACCATGCACGCCACCGATTCCCTGCACCCCGTCAGCGCGCTGTTCGACCCCGGCGAGCCCGCGCCCCGGCCCCTGCCCGTGTGCGACCACTACGCCGGTGTCGAGGCGCGCATGCGCAAGAGCCTGGAACTGCAGGCCGAGCTCGGCCCGGTGTTCGACGTCACCCTCGACGGCGAGGACGGCGCTCCAGTGGGCGGCGAGGTCGAGCACGCGCACCTGATCGCCGAGCTCGTGGCCTCCCCGGCCAACCGCCACGGCCGCGTCGGCGCGCGCGTGCAGGCGGTGGACCACCCGCACTTCGAAGACGTGGTGGACCTGCTGGTGAGCCGGGTGGGCGAGCGGCTGGCCTACCTGATGATTCCCAAGCCACGCGGCCTGGCCGACCTGCAGCGCGCCATCGACGCCATCGACGGCGCCGCGCGGCGCCACGGCCTGGCGCGCGCGATTCCCCTGCACGCCCTGGTGGAGACCCACGGCGCGCTGCGCGAGGTCGACGCGCTGGCCGCGCACCCGCGCATCGAATCCCTGTCCTTCGGCCTGATGGACTTCGTGAGCGCGCACCGCGGCGCCATCCCCCAATCGGCCATGGGCGCGGCCGGGCAGTTCGACCACCCGCTCATCGTGCGCGCCAAGCTCGAGATCGCCGCGGCCTGCCACGCCCACGGCAAGACGCCCTCGCACTGCGTCGTCACCGAATTCAAGGACACGCGCGCGCTCGAGGCCGCCGTCAGCATGGCGCGTGAGCTGCTGGGCTACACGCGGATGTGGAGCATCCACCCGGCCCAGGTGCGCACCATCGTCGAGGCTTTCGCGCCGACAGTGGCCGAGATCGACGAGGCGGCGGAGATCCTGCTGCGCGCGCAGGCCGCGCAGTGGGCGCCCGTGCGCCACCGCGACACGCTGCACGACCGCGCCAGCTACCGCTATTTCTGGCACGTGCTCGAGCGCGCGCACCGCACCGACCCCCACGGTCTGCCGCAGGAAATCCGCCGCACATTCTTCGGCGCTTGAGCAAGGTCTTATATAAGACCTAGAATCCAGACAAACCCTGAGGAGAGACACCCATGCTAGTTGCCTACCGCCAACACGCCGCCGAGCGCGCGGCCCTCGGCATCCCTGCGCTCCCGCTGTCCGCCAAGCAGGTGGCCGAGCTGATCGAGCTGATCAAGAACCCACCCGCCGGCGAGGAAGCCTTCCTGCTCGAGCTGCTGTCGCACCGCGTGCCCCCGGGCGTGGACGACGCAGCCAAGGTCAAGGCCAGCTTCCTGGCCGCCGTGGCCCACGGCGACGTCAGCGTCAGCCTGCTCAGCCGCGCCAAGGCCACCGAGCTGCTCGGCACCATGGTCGGCGGCTACAACGTGCATCCGCTGATCGAGCTGCTCGACGACGCCGAGGTCGGCCCGGTGGCCGCCCAGGCGCTGAAGATGACGCTGCTGATGTTCGACTACTTCAACGACGTCGCGGCCAAGGCGCGCGCCGGCAATGCGCTGGCGAAATCGGTGATGCACAGCTGGGCCGAGGCCGAGTGGTTCACCACGCGTCCGGAGGTGCCGCGCTCGATCACCGTCAGCGTCTTCAAGGTCGAGGGCGAGACCAACACCGACGACCTCTCCCCCGCCCCCGACGCCTGGAGCCGGCCGGACATCCCGCTGCACGCGCTGGCGATGCTGAAGAACACCCGCCCCGGCATCACCCCCGAGGAGGACGGCAAGCGCGGCCCGATCGCCTTCATCGAGGAGATGAAGGCCCGCGGGCACACCGTGGCCTACGTGGGCGACGTCGTGGGCACCGGCTCCAGCCGCAAGAGCGCCACCAACAGCGTGGTCTGGCACACCGGCCAGGACATCCCCTTCGTGCCGAACAAGCGCTTCGGCGGCATCACCCTGGGCGGCAAGATCGCGCCCATCTTCTTCAACACCCAGGAAGACTCGGGCTCGCTGCCCATCGAGGTCGACGTGACGCCGCTGCGCATGGGCGACACGGTCGAGATCCTCCCCTACGACGGCAAGGTGCTGCGCGACGGCGCGACCGTGGCCGAGTTCCAGCTCAAGAGCGATGTCCTGCTGGACGAGGTGCGCGCCGGCGGCCGCATCAACCTGATCATCGGCCGCTCGCTCACCGCCCGGGCGCGCGAATTCCTCGGCCTGCCCGTCTCCACCGTGTTCCGCCTGCCGCAGGCGCCCGCGGCCTCGCAGGCCGGCTACACGCTGGCGCAGAAGATGGTCGGCCGCGCCTGCGGCCTGCCCGAGGGCCAGGGCGTGCGCCCCGGTACCTACTGCGAACCGCGCATGACCAGCGTCGGCAGCCAGGACACCACCGGCCCGATGACGCGCGACGAACTGAAGGACCTGGCCTGCC
>CAIRBF010000401.1 GCA_903876715.1 uncultured beta proteobacterium | reverse complement strand
GTTCCACGACACGAGCGCGAGAACGCCCGCCCGCCCGGGCGGGCGGGGCGCTGTGCGCAGCGAAGTAAAGGGGGAGGCGTCCGCCGCCAGGCGGGCGCCGGAGGACATGAGCGGAGCACAGTGCCCCGCACGCACGGGCCCGCGACCGCGCAAGCGCGCAACCGCACGACCTCGCCCACGTCACCCCTCCGTACCGCCTGCCACGCGCACCATCGGCAAATCCAGCCCCCGCTCCCGCGCGCAGGCCACGGCGTCTTCGTAGCCCGCATCGGCGTGCCGCATCACCCCGGTGCCGGGATCGTTCCAGAGCACGCGCTCGAGGCGACGGTCGGCCTCGGGGGTGCCGTCGCAGACGATGACCACGCCCGAGTGCTGCGAGTAGCCCATGCCCACGCCGCCGCCGTGGTGCAGGCTCACCCAGGTGGCGCCGCCGGCGGTGTTGAGCAGCGCGTTCAGCAGCGGCCAGTCGCTCACCGCGTCGCTGCCGTCGCGCATGGCCTCGGTCTCGCGGTTCGGGCTCGCCACCGAGCCGCTGTCCAGGTGGTCGCGCCCGATCACGATGGGCGCCTTCAGCTCGCCGCGGCGCACCATCTCGTTGAAGGCCAGCCCCGCGCGGTGCCGCTCGCCCAGCCCGATCCAGCAGATGCGCGCCGGCAAGCCCTGGAAGGCGATGCGCTCACCGGCCATGTCGAGCCAGCGGTGCAGGTGCGCGTCCTCGGGGAAGAGCTCCTTCATCTTCGCGTCGGTGCGGCGGATGTCCTCGGGGTCGCCCGACAGCGCCACCCAGCGGAAGGGCCCGGTGCCGCGGCAGAACAGCGGCCGGATGTAGGCCGGCACGAAGCCCGGGTAGTCGAAGGCATTCTTCACGCCGGCGTCCAACGCCACCTGGCGGATGTTGTTGCCGTAGTCCACCGTGGGCACGCCCATCGCGTGGAAGTCGAGCATGGCCTGCACGTGCACCGCGCAGCTGCGGCGGGCGGCCTCGCGCAGCTCTGCGTGCCGGGTGTCGTCGGCGCGCGCGGCCTGCCACTGCGCCAGCGTCCAGCCCGCGGGCAGGTAGCCGTTGACCAGGTCGTGCGCGCTTGTCTGGTCGGTCACCAGGTCCGGCCGCGGGCCGCCGGCGCGGGCGCGGCGCGCCAGCTCGGGCAGCACCTCGGCCGCGTTGCCCAGCAGCGCCACCGAGCGCGCCTGCCCGGCGGCGGTGTAGCGCGCGATCCGCGCCAGCGCGTCGTCCAGATCGGCGGCCTGCTCGTCCACGTAGCGCGTGCGCAGGCGGAAGTCGATGCGGCTCTGCTGGCACTCGATGTTCAGCGAGCAGGCCCCGGCAAAGGTGGCCGCCAGCGGCTGCGCGCCGCCCATGCCGCCCAGGCCGGCAGTGAGGATCCAGCGGCCCGCCCAGCCGCCGGGCGGCCGGGCGCCGGGCCGCCCCAAGCCGGCCGCCGTCCCCTCGGGGGACCGCGCGGCGTACTCGACGGGCGAGGGGTAGTGTTGTCTCGCGGCCTCGGCAAAGGTTTCATACGTGCCCTGCACGATGCCTTGGGTGCCGATGTAGATCCACGAGCCCGCGGTCATCTGCCCGTACATCATCAGGCCGGCGCGGTCGAGCTCGTGGAAGTGCTCCCAGGTGGACCACTTGGGCACCAGGTTTGAGTTGGCGATCAGCACCCGCGGCGCATCCGCATGGGTGCGGAACACCCCCACCGGCTTGCCCGACTGCACCAGCAGCGACTCGTCGGGCTTCAGGCGCCGCAGCGTGGCGAGGATGGCTTCGAAG
>CAIRBF010000400.1 GCA_903876715.1 uncultured beta proteobacterium | reverse complement strand
CCGACGAGCCGCCCGGCTGGGAGCTGCCGCCCGGCTCGCGCGCCGAGCCGCTGTCGGCGATGCGGCGCGCCATCGCCCGGCGCATGGCCGCCGCCGCCCGCGAGGCCCCGCACTTCTTCGTCGAGATCGACGTCGACGCCGCGGCGATGATGGCTGCGCGCGCCGCGCGGCGCGCGCAGGGCGGGTCGGCGCCCTCGGTCGGCGCCTGCGTGCTGCGCGCGGTGGCGCTGGCACTGCGCGACGAGCCCGAGCTCAACGCCTGGCTCCAGGGCGAGCAACTGGTCCGCCATGAGGTGGTCGACCTGTCGGTGGCGATGTCGGTCGGGCCGGCGCTGCTGATGCCCGTGCTGCGCCAGGCCGACCGGCAGGACGCCCAAGGCATCGACCGCTGGCTGCGCGAGACCCGCGCCCGCGCCGAGAGCGGCCCGCTGCCCCCGGGCAGCAGCCGCGGCGGCGGCTTCGCGGTGTCCAACCTGGGCGGCTTCGGCGTGCGCGCCTTCACCGCCATCCTGCAGCCGCCGCAGGTGGGCATCCTGGCCGTGGGCGAGGTGCAGCAGCGCCCGGTGGTGCGCGACGGCGCGCTCGCCGTGGGCCAGCAGCTGACGGTCACGCTGTCGGTGGACCACCGGGCCGTGGACGGCGCGCTCGCGGCGCGCTGGCTGCAGGCCTTCCGGCGCCACATCGAGAACGCGCAGACCTGGGCCTGAGAGGCTGACACGATGAAGATCGTCCGCCTCGAGACGCTGATGGCCAACTGCGGCCTGCGCAACTACCTGTTCGTGCGCCTGCACACCGACGATGGTCTGCACGGCGTGGGTGAGGCCACCCTGGAGTGGCAGGAACAGACGGTGCGCACGCTGATCCACGAGTGGGCCGAGGCGCGCATCCTGGGCACCTGCCCCTTCGACATCGAGCGCACCTTCGGCGAGATGATCCGCGACCAGTACCAGGGCGGCAGCACGGTCATGACGGCCATCAGCGCGCTCGAGATCGCCTGCTGGGACCTGATCGGCAAGGCCTGCGGCCAGCCGGTGTGGCGCCTGCTCGGCGGGCGCGCGCGCGACGCCCTGCCGATGTACGCCAACGGCTGGTACGGCGGTGCGCAGACGCCCGAGGACTACGCGCGCAAAGCGCGCGAGGTCGTGGCGCACGGCTACCGCGGCCTGAAGTTCGACCCCTTCGGCCAGGCCTGGAAGCACCTCAGCCCGGCCGAGGCCGACCATGCGCACGACGTGGTGGCCGCCGTGCGCCAGGCCGTGGGGCCCGAGGTGCAGCTCATGATCGAGGTTCACGGTCGCCTGTCGGTGCGCGCGGCCATCGAGATGGGGCGCCGCCTGGCCGAGTTCGACCCCGCCTGGTACGAGGAGCCCGTCACCCCGCACAGCCTGGAGCAGTTGCGCGAAGTTCGCGAGGCGCTGCCCTTCCCGATGGCCGCGGGCGAGCGCCTGTACATGCTCGAGGACTTCGCGCGCCTGGCGACCATGCGAGCCTGCGACGTGGTGCAGCTCGACCTCGCCCACTGCGGAGGTCTCGGGCTCGGGCGCAAGATCGCCGCGCTGTGCGAGGCGCACGACCTGCGCATGGCCCCGCACTGCTCGATCGGCCCGGTCGCGCTGTGCGCGGCCGTGCACTTCGGCTGGGCCACGCCGCAGGTCATGGTGCAGGAGAACTTCGGCGACTTCGACGCCCCGTGGCGCCCGGCCCTGGTGGGCGGCTGGCAGCCCGGCCGCGACGGCTTCTACGACCTGCCCGAGCGCCCAGGCCTGGGCATCGAGCTCGACGACGCGCAGATCGCGCGCCACCCCTTCGTGCAGCACGCCTTCCCCTCGCTGTGGGACGGCCGATGGGTGCGCGAGTTCACCAAGGGCGGGATGACGCAGTGACGACACCCGGCACGCTGACCGCCCTGCGCCTGAACGCGCAGACCTACCCGGTGGAGCCCGCCGAACGCGAGGCGTTGGCCGCAACCGGGGCACGGCTGCTCGAGGTCGAAGGCCGCGACGAGGCCGAGCTGCACGCCCTGGCCGGCGAGGTCGACGCCCTGCTCGTCGTCTCGGCCTACGTGCCGGCGGCGCTGATCGCGCGCATGCCGCGCTGCCGCACCATCGCGCGGCTGGGCGCGGGGACCGACCGCATCGACATCGCCGCCGCCACTGCCGCGGGCATCGTCATCAGCAACGTGCCGGATTTCTGCCTCGGCGAGCAGGCCGACCACACGATGGTGCTGCTGCTCTCGCTGGCGCGCCGCCTGCCCTGGATGCAGGCCGCGATGCGCCGTGGCGAGTGGACGGCGCGTCAGGACCCGAAGGTGCACCGCCTGGCCGGGCGCACCCTGGGCCTGCTCGGCTTCGGGGCGAGCGCCCAGGCCGTCGCGCGCCGGGCGGCGGCCTTCGGCCTGCAGGTGCAGGCCTGGACGCGCCGCCCCGAGGCCTGGCGCGAGGCGGCGCAGCGCCTGGGCGTGCGCATGGCCGGCTTCGACGAGGTGCTCGCGGGCAGCGACTTCCTGTCGGTGCACCTGCCGCTGGCGCCCGAGACGCGGCACCTGTTGGGCGCACGCGAGCTGGCCCTTCTGCGCCCGCACGCGCAGATCGTCAACACCGCGCGCGGCGCGATCTTCGACGAAGCAGCGCTCGTCGAGCACCTGCGCGCCCACCCCGACAGCGGCGCCGCGCTGGACGTGTTCGCAGGCATCGACGTGTTCCAGCCCCCGGGCACGCCCGCCAGCCACCCCCTGCTGGAACTCGACAACGTCATCTGCACGCCCCACTGCGCAGGCAGTTCGGTGGAATCGACGGCCGAGTCCAAGGTCCGCGGCGCGCGGCACGCGGCCCAGGTGCTGCGCGGGCACTGGCCGACACACGTGGTGAACCCGCAGGTGCAGCCGCGCGCGGGCGTGCTCGAACCTGCGGCCGAAGGCGGCTGAACTGGGGAACTGCAGAACTGGGGGCTCGAGGAGCACCAGGGGGGTCGGCACCACCGTGCCAGGGGATGCCGTAGGCGCAACCGCCGCCGCACTGTGGCGGGCCCTCTGCCGCTCAGCGTCGGCCAACGCCTTGGCTCAACGCGAATGACGGGGACCGCTCGAGAGCCAGCGCTGCGCTGGGCGGGACCGTGACCTTCGAGCAGGGGCGGGCGTGACCGGCCCGGCTGTCGGCGCGCGCCGGCAGCCAGGCCCTGCGCCATCTCCAGAGCGATCTCGTGGTGCATGCCCGCGCACCGCAGTGCCCGGCAGAAGAAGCAAGGCCGTCGTCTTCGGCGCCAGCGGTCGCGAGAAAGGCGAGCGCCACCACACGCGAGCTAGGGATGGCACCCGCAGTCGGAGCGCCGCAAAGGCGTGCAAGACGCTACGCTCGCGGCATGCCGCACCGCCGCACCATCGTCATCGTCACACCGGCGCTGGCCGACGCCAACAACGGCAACTGGCAGACCGCGCGGCGCTGGGCTCGGATGCTGGGCACGGCGTACCGCGTACGGCTGGCGGCACGGTGGTCCGGCGGCGACGAACCCGCCGACGCGCTGGTGGCGCTCCATGCGCGGCGCTCGGCAGCGTCGATTGCGGCCTGGGCAGCGGCGCGCGCTGACGGCCGGCTCGCGCCAGGCGCGCCGCTCGTCGTCGCACTGACGGGTACCGACCTCTACCGCGACATCGATACCGATGCCGACGCACAGCGCTCGCTCGCGCTGGCCGACGCGCTCGTCGTGCTGAACACGCTGGGCGCGCGGCGCCTGGATGCCGCCGCACGCGCGAAGTGCCACACCGTGCTGCAGTCCTGCGGCGCGCGGCGCACGCTGCCCAAGCCGGCCAGCCACCTGCGCGCACTGATGGTGGGCCACCTGCGCGAGGAGAAGGACCCGCGCACGGGGTTCGCCGCGGCAAGGCTGCTCGCCCACCGCACCGATCTGCGCCTGGACCACATCGGCCGCGCGCTCGACCCCGCGCTCGGCGCCGAGGCCGCGGCGCTGCAGGCGCAGCACCCGCGCTACCGCTGGCTCGGCGGCCTGGACCATGCCGCCACGCGCCGCCGCATCCAGGCCGCGCACGTGCTCGTGCACCCGAGCCACATGGAAGGCGGCGCACACGTCGTCGTCGAGGCCGTGCTCAGTGGCACGCCGGTGCTGGCCTCGCGCATCGACGGCAACGTCGGCCTGCTCGGCGAGGGCTGGGGCGGCTACTTCCCGCCCGGCGACGCGGCGGCGCTGGCGCGCCTGATCGAGCGCGCGCGCGACGATGCCGATATGCTGCCGACCTTGCAGCGTCAGGCCGCCGCGCTCGCAGGCGCCTACGCGCCCGAGGCCGAGGCCGCAGCGCTGCGCCGCGTCGTCGACGGGCTGCTGACGAAGATGAAGGCCGCTGAAGCGGCTGCGCCACCACCCGCCGGCCGACGCCATCGCCCCCAAAGGAGATCCGCATGAACGCCGCCGAGACACCCGCCGCTGCCGAACCCCGCCTGACCTCGCTGTCGCACGGCGGCGGTTGCGGCTGCAAGATCGCCCCCGGCGTGCTGTCCGAGATCCTCAAGGGCACGGCGGCGATGCCCATCCCGAAGGAGCTGATGGTCGGCATCGAGACCGCCGACGACGCGGCCGTCTACCGCCTGAACGACGAGCAGGCGCTGATCGCGACGACCGACTTCTTCATGCCCATCGTCGACGATCCGTACGATTTCGGCCGCATCGCCGCCACCAACGCCATCAGCGACGTCTATGCCATGGGCGGGCGCCCGATCCTGGCGCTGGCGCTGGTGGGCATGCCGATCAACGTGCTGTCCACCGCCACCATCGGCCGCATCCTCGAGGGCGGCGCCTCGGTGTGCCGCGCGGCGGGCATCCCGGTGGCCGGCGGCCACACGATCGACTCGGTGGAGGCCATCTACGGCCTGGTCGCGCTCGGCCTCGTCCACCCCGATCGCGTCAAGCGCAACGCCGACGCGCAGGCCGGCGACCTGCTCGTGCTCGGCAAGCCGCTGGGCGTGGGCGTGATGAGCGCGGCGCTGAAGAAGGGCGTGCTCGGCGAGGCCGGCTACGCGCGGATGATCGCGACGACGACGAAGCTCAACAACCCGGGGCCGGACCTGGCCGCGCTGCCGGGCGTGCACGCGCTGACCGATGTGACCGGCTTCGGCCTGGCCGGCCACGGCCTGGAGATGGCGCGCGGCGCCGGCCTCGAGGTGCACCTGGACTGGCGCGCGGTGCCGCTGCTGGAAGGCGTGCGCGCGCTCGCCGCGCAGGGCTTCGTGACCGGCGCGTCGGGCCGCAACTGGGCCGGCTACGGCCGCGACGTCGAGCTGCCCGCGGGCTTCGCGCCCGAGGACCGGGCGCTGCTGACCGACCCGCAGACCAGCGGCGGCCTGCTCGTCGCCTGCGCGCCCGAGGCGCTGGAGGCCGTGCTCGCCACCTTCGCACACCACGGCTTCGACCACGCCGCGGTGGTGGGCCGCTGCGCACCGGCGCCGGGCGCGGCGCGGCTGGTCGTGGCCTGAGCGCGCACGAACGGCTGGGGACCTTTCGGCCATGGCAGGGGACAGCACCGACGCGCGGCACGCACGCATCGCCGCCAGCTTCGGCGCCCAGGGGCTCATGAAGACGCTGGGCGCGACCCTGCACTGGGTGGGTGACGGCGAGGTTCACATCGCGCTGCCGCACTCGGCGCACCTGTCGCAGCAGCTCGGCTACCTGCACGCCGGCGCGGTGAGCAGCATCGTCGACAGCGCCTGCGGCTATGCCGCGCTGACGAAGGCGCTACCGGACCGCGAGGTCGTCACCGCGGAGTTCAAGATCAACCTGATGCGCCCGGCGCTGGGCCGGCGTTTTCTCGCCATCGGCCGGGTGCAGAACGCAGGCCGCACGCTCACGGTGTGCACCGGCGAAGTCCGGGCCTATGCGGGCGACGGCGACCAGCACAAGGTCGTCGCGCTGATGCAGGCCACCATCGTCACGGTGCCGGCGTGAAGCCCGCGGACGAGAACCGCAGCGCGGCCGCGGTCTTCGGCGTCTTCCTGCGCCTCGGGCTCACCTCCTTCGGCGGCCCGGTGGCGCACCTGGGCTACTTCCGCGAGGAGTTCGTCGTGCGCCGGCGCTGGCTCGACGAACGCGCCTACGCCGACCTGGTGGCGCAGTGCCAGTTCCTGCCCGGGCCGGCGAGCAGCCAGGTCGGCTTCGCGCTCGGCCTGCTGCGCGCCGGGCGCGCGGGCGCGCTCGCCGCCTGGGCCGGCTT
>CAIRBF010000399.1 GCA_903876715.1 uncultured beta proteobacterium | reverse complement strand
CGCGCCACGGGTGCAGGACACAGGCGCCTCGGTTTGGCAGCCAGCGCCTGCGCCCATGCATTACTCTTATAGACAGACTGAATGGTAGATACGTACAAGCCCCACCGCATCCTCGTAAACCCTCAGGTCGGTCGCCGACACCGATCGGCAGGACTGCAGCTCACCGGGACGCGGCCGGGCTGCCTCCCTTGCGCCGCCTGCGCTCGGCGGCCCACGCCAGCAGTTGCTCATCACGCGACGACTTCCAGAACGGACAGAACCCGGGGACACGCCGCACGTAGTCGGCGTAGTCCGGCTTGGTGCGCCGCATGTGCCGGTCCAGCACGGCCGAGGCCGATCCGACACTCAGGAACCACGTCGCATACAAGGGTCCGACGATGCCGAGCCCACCGAGCGGGTGGGCGAGCCCGAAGAGGAACAGCGCCCACCACATCAGACTCTCGCCGAAGCAGTTGGGGTGACGGGTCCAGGACCGCGGCCCAACTGCATCACCTGGCCTCGATGCGCCGGGTCGGCCTTGAATCGTGCCAGTCGCCAGTCGGCGCCGGCCTGGAAGCCGAAGCCCGCCAGCCAGCGCAGGGTGGCCGCCATGTCGAGGCGGGTGAAGAGCGCCGCCGGCGCATTCAATGCGAGCACTACCGGCAACAGCCAGACCAGGGACAGCAGGCACCAGGCCGGACCCGCGACATACCCCAGAACGGGGGACGACGCTGCGCTCAACGGATCTGCCCGCCCTGCCGAAGCTCTTCCACGAGCGTGGCAAAGGCATGGTTGGAGCTCGGGTGAGGCCGACCCGGCAGCTCGCGCAACGCATCGACGATGGCGGCGATGTCTTCACCGGCAAGGCTGTCGGTCTCGACGCTGAAGCCGCGGCGCAAGCGCCCGCCGCCGGCCACGAAAACCTCGCCATTGGCGTTGCAGGCCTCACTGGCCAGCCAGCTGACCAAGGGCGCGACGGCTTCCGGCCGCAGGCAGCGGGCCAGGTCCTCGGCGAGGTAGCTGTGTGTCATCTGCGTATCCGCGTAAGGCGACACCGCATTGACCCGCACGCCGCGGCTCGCCCCCTCGGCCGCCAGCGAGCGCATGAGCATCTCGATCGCCGCTTTGGAGGCAGAGTACGCCGCCAGTCCGTGATTGCCGTAGCGGCCGGCGCTCGAGGTCATCATGACGACCCGGCCCCAGCCCTGATCCAGCAGGTGCGGCCAGGCGGCATGGACCAGTTGCAGGGCGCCCAGAAAACCCACGTCGAAGATGGCGCGGAACTCGTCGAGCGTCTGTTTGCGGAACGTCGCCGCCTGGGGACTGGCGGCATTGGCCACCAGGATATCGACGCGCCCGAATTGATCCTGCGCATGCGCCACCATGCGCTCGCCGGCACCCTCGGTCTGCACCGACTCGTAATTGGCTTGCGCCGTGCCGCCCGCCGCGCGGATGGCCGCCACCACCTGTCCTGCGGAGGTCTGTTCGTCGGTCTCGCCAGGATGGCGGCGGTTGTTCACGAGCACCCGGGCCCCTCTCGAAGCCAGGGCCAGGGCGCACGCACGACCGATGCCCTTGCCGGCGCCGGTGACGATGGCCACCCGGCCTTCAAGATCCTGCTGCATGGCGCCTCCTCAGTTCAGCTTGACCCGGCCGCTATCGATGAGCTCGCGGTTGGTGATGAGCTCCCGGCGCACGGTCTCCTGCAGCTCGGCAGGCGAGCAGGTCTGGGTGTCCCCGAAGGCGGCCAGCTTGGTGCGCACCTCGTTGGACTGCAGTGCCTTGACTAGGGCCTCGTGCAGGCGCTGGACGACAGCGGGCGGCACACCCGCCGCCACGCCGAACCCGACCCAGGGCGTCTCGTCATAGTCCTTCAGGCCCTCGATCCCGCTGTCGCGCGCCGGCAGCGAACCTGGCGAGTAGATGGCGGGCTTGGCCCCCGTCGACGCGATCGCCACCACCCGCCCGTCGTCCAGGAAGGCCTTGCCTGCGCCCGACACGATCATCAGTTGGATCTGCCCGGCCGCCAGGTCGATCAGGGCCGGCGCCTCGCCCTTGTACGGGATGTGCGTGGCCTCGATGCCCAGGCCCGTCAGGAGCTTCTCCGTGGCCAGGTGGTACCAGCTCCCGATGCCGATGCTGCCGTAGTTGAGCTTGCCGGGGTTGGCCTTGGCCCAGGCCACGAGTTCGCGCAGGTTGCGCACGCGCACGCTGGGATGCACCGCGATCACGTTCGAACTGCGCAGACCGGTTGTCAGAGGCTGCACGTCCTTCAGCGGGTCGTAGCCGATCGCCTTGTCCAGCAGGGGGGCGATCGACAGGATGGACGGCGAGATGTAGGCCACCGTGTGCCCGTCCCGCGGCGCGCGCATGACGGCCTGCATGGCGATCTTCCCGCCCGCCCCGACCCGGTTGTCCACCAGCACCGGCTGTCCCAGCAGCGTCGACAGCTCCTGGCCGACAGCACGGGCCATGGTGTCGGCAGGCCCGCCCGGGGCAAACGCGACGACGATGGTGATCGGGCGGGACGGAAAGGCTTGCGCGTGGGCCGATCCCACGACCCACGGCAGGGTCAGGGATGCCGCGCCCATCTGGGCGACGTGCGTGCAGAACTTGCGGCGTTGCATGGGGGGCTCCTCGTGGTGTTGGGGGAAGAAAAGGCGAAAGTCCGCGCAGGCGAGTCCTGGGCCAGGTTGCTCAGAAGCCGGCCTGACTGGTCCGCCCGGCCGCGCTGCACGACGATGCAGCGTCGTTGCTCGATGCCGAGCGCGGCAGCCATCGCACGCCGCCGCGCATGGCCTGTCGAGCATTCACCCGACGAGCGCTCCGCTCATGCTGTCCTGGTGCCATGGCCCATCAACCCTGCGCCTGCGCGGTGCCGGACGCCATCAAGGCACCCGGCCGGCTGTACAGTTGCTTCGGCCGGCGCACGAAAACTCCTATAAGCAGACTGAATGGTAGGTTCTTCACTGCGTACCGCGACGCAGGAAAACCCTGATGTCTACCGACACCCACCCCACAGCTCCCGTGCCGACATTGCGTGCCAGCGGCGCCTCGCGCGCGATCGACGTCCTCGGTGACGCCTGGGTGCTGCGCCTGCTGCGCTCGGCCTTCCGCGGCGCGCGTCGCTTCGGCGACTTCCTGGCCGAGCTCGACGTCTCGCGCGCGGTGCTGAGCGAGCGCCTGGAGCGTATGGTCACCGACCAACTGCTCGAAAAGGTGGCGCCCGGTGGCGGGCGCCCCGAGTACCGTCTGACCGAGCGCGGCCTGGACCTGTGGGGCACGCTGATCGCGATGTGGGCCTGGGAACGCGCCTGGGGCACGGGTCAACACGAGCCGTCGCATCCGCGAGACCGCCCCCGCAGCCGGCTCGTGCACCTGGCCTGTGGGCACGAGACCATGCCCGTGTGCACCTGTGCGCATTGCAGGGCCGTCGTCACGCCCTTCGACACCGGCGCCTTTCCGGGGTCGGGGGTCCCGGCGGGCGCAGGCGCGTGGGCGGACCAGCGACTCCCTGTTGCTGGTGGCGACCGTAGCGACAGTGGCGCCAGAGGCGCCGCCGACGACAGCCCCATCGCCAGCGCCGCGGCGCCATCGCGCAAGCGTTTCAGGAAGTCCCACAGCGCCGACCGCAGCGCGCTGCCGACCTTGATGCGCGTCTACGGCGACCGCTGGAACTCCTCAGTCGTCGCAGCGGCGCTCCAGGGCGCATGCACCTTCTCGGAGTTCGAGCGCGCCTTGGCCATCGGCCCGACCCAGCTCAGCGACCGGCTGCTCGAACTGCAGGCGCTGGGCATGCTGCGCCCCCGCGCCTACGCCGGCAGCCGCCAGGAGTACCACCTCACGCGCGCGGCCATGGCCACCTTCCCGATCACGCTGGAGCTGATCCGCTGGGG
>CAIRBF010000398.1 GCA_903876715.1 uncultured beta proteobacterium | reverse complement strand
GCTCGGGCGCCACGGTCGGGCCCGCGCCCGGGTCCGGGGGCGGCCGCACGGCACTCCGATCGTCCCCGGCCCGCAGCACGACCGTCGAGCGCAGGAAGACCTGCAGGCGCGGCTCCACGCAGCGCGCCCGCACCGCCTGCAGGTCGGAGAAGGGCAGGTCGAAGCGCCAGCCGGTGGCGCAGGAGGTTGCGGCCATGCGTGCGTCGGGCGCCAGGAACAGGGACCCCGCCGACGGCGCCGTCGGCCTTTGCGCCTGCGCCCAGGCCTGGGCCGCTTCCATCAGCGGGCCGGTGGCCTTGGGCGGCAAGTCGTTGCCGACCGCACCCGTGGCGATGCCGCCCAGCACGAGGGCCGATGCCTTGCTGAGGACGACGATCCGGGAACGGCACGCAGATTGCATGGGGGATGCTGGTGGCGCAGACGCGAGTGGCGCGCCACCGCTCCCGGCAGGCGTGCAAGAACGAGGCCAGGAGATTCCGACAGCGCCACCGCGCAGACCCCCTTTCCCGGACGATCGACGTCGTGCCTCAGGTTCCAGAGCAATCCCAGGTTCCCGCCGCAGCCGGCGCGCTCGCACTGGCACCGCGCCGCGCGGCGCCCGCCGTCGCCGCGGCGATGGGCGCCCAGGGCGGTCCGCGCTGGCGCGCCGTGGCCGATGCCGTCCTCGGCAACGCGGGTGACCGAGTGGTGGTGCGCCAGGGCGACACCCTCTGGAAGCTGGTCGCGCAGCGCCTTCAGGTCCTGGGCCGCGACGCGTCGGTGGCCGCCGTGCGCCAAGGCGTCAAGGATGTGGCCGCGGTCAACGGCATTGCCGACCCCGGCCGCATCTTTGTCGCTGACACGCTGGACTTCTCGGCGCTGCGCCGTGGGGCTGCGTCTCCTGCAGCGGCCGGTGCCGCCATGCCGGCCGCACCGGCCGCAGCGCCCGTGGCCCCGCGGCTTGCGCGCGCTGCCGCCCCGGCGCCCGCACCCGCCCCTGCCCCTGCCTCCACCGCTCCCGCCCCCGCCCCCGCCCGCTCCTCCACCGCCCCCGAGGCCGGCGCGCTGCTCGAGGCCACGCTGGCCCGCGCGGTACGCAAGGGCTATGTCCCGGCGGCGGATGTCGATCGCGTGCGTGAGCGCATCCAGCGCATCGCGGCCGCCAAAGGCTTCACCGGGGACGACCTGGCCCAGGTGGCCTTGATGGAAAGCGACGGCTTCAACCCCCGCGCCAGCAACGGACGCTGCTTCGGCATCCTGCAGTTCTGCGAAGGCGAGGGCCGGGGTGCCGACAGCGTGGGCATGCGCGGTCGCGCGGCCGAGATCACCTCGCGCAGCGTCTGGGAACAGCTCGGCTTCGTCGAGCGCTACCTGGCCGATGTGGGCGGCGCGAGCACGGCGCCCAAGGCGCTGGACGATCTCTACCTTGCCGTGCTGATGCCCGCCGCGCGGGCGCAGACCAGTGCGCAGGCCGCGCTCGAGATCCCCGGGCGCCAGGCGCGGCTGCTGCACGAAGGGGGCGACCGGGCGCGGCCCATCACGCGGGATTCCCTCATGGCCGGCCTGCGCCTGAACGCGCAGCAGCTGCTCGCGGCGGACGGGCCGTCCCGGCCGGCGGCTGCCGCCAGCGGCAACCCGGCGGTCGCGCAGCGGCAAGGCCTTGCCGCCGTCGCCCTTTACGAGGGTGTCGTCGGCGCCGGTCTCCTGGCCCTGGCCGGCGAGCAGGCGCGTTGAACGTGGTGAGGTTCTCCCGCCGTGGCCTGTCCCGGCACGGGCTCGCGAGGGTCCTTGCTGGCAGTCCTCGGCCTGTGCTGCCCGGGGTTGGCACGGGAGTTGCGGACCCGACCCGTATCCACAGCTTCGGTCTGCGCTTGCCGCAGACCACGACCACCAAGGCAGATCGGGAGGGCACGGGCCGATGATGCGCATCCTCGAAGGCAGTCTGGGCTTGCATGAGCAGGCGCTGGGCCTGCGCTCGCGCCGGCTCGAGGTGCTGGCGCGCAACATCGCCAACGCCGACACGCCGCACTACAAGGCGCAGGACCTGGACTTCAAGGGCGCGCTCTCGCGCCTGGACAACGAGCCCTCGGCGATGAGCGCCACCCATCCGAGCCACTTCCCCGTGGGCGACACGGCCGGCTCCGACGGCCTGCGGTTTCGCATCCCGTTCAACACCTCGATGGACGGCAACACCGTGGAGCTGAGCGTGGAGCAGGCGCACTACGGCAAGGCGGCGTCCGACTACCAGGCCACGCTGAGCTTTCTGGAGAACCGGGTGTCGGGCATTCGCAAGGCCCTGCGGGGCGATTGAAGGGGCGACGACCATGGGCTTCGACAGGATCATCGGCATTGCCGGCACAGCGCTGAACGCGCAGATGACGCGCATGAACGCCACCGCCTCCAACCTTGCGAACGCCGGCACGGTGGCCGCCACCGAGGCCGACGCCTTCCGCGCCAAGCGGCCGGTGTTCAAGGCCCTGCTCGACGAGACCATGACGCACGCGGCCGCGCCCTACGTCGGCGGCGTCAAGGTCGACCACATCGTCGACGACCCGACGCCGGTGCGCCGCGTCCACGACCCCGCCAGCCCGCTGGCCGACCCGCAGGGCTTCGTCTTCCAGTCCAACGTCAGCGAAGTCTCGGAGATGGTGGAAATGATGGCCGCGGCCCGGGCCTACCAGAACAACGTCGAAGTCATCAACACCGCGCGCCAGTTGATGGCACGCACGATCGAGATCATCCGCGCCTGAGCGCCGGACCCAACGCATTCCAGGACCGGCCATGGCTATCGAGAGTTCCACCACATCCGCCACCTTCGCGAACCTGGGTTCGGTGGCGCGCACGTCGTCCAGCACCACCGCCACGCCCATGGCAGCCGGCGAAGAGGAGGTGATGGGCCGCAACGCCTTCCTGACCTTGTTCACCACGCAGCTGAAGAACCAGGACCCGCTCGACCCGGTGAAGAACGAGGCCTTCGTGGCCCAGCTCGCGCAGTTCTCGCAGCTCGAGGCCTCGACCCGGATGGCCGACTCACTGGACTCGATGACGACTTCGATGCAGAGCGAGCGCATCCTCACCGGCGCATCGCTCATCGGACGCAAGGTGGCCGCGCCCCAGGGCAAGGCCGAGCTCGTCGAAGGCGGCTCGATCAGCAGCGTCATCAGCGTCCCCAGCGGCGCGAGCTCGGTGCAGTTGAACGTCTACGACGAACAGGGCCGCAACGTGTACACCGAGCAGCTCGGGAGCCAGAAGCCCGGCGAGGTGACCGTGCGCTGGTCCGGCAACGACCAGACCGGTCAGCGCATGCCGGCCGGGCGCTACACCGTCGACGTCACGGTCGACAGCTTCGGCACCCTCACGAAGGTGCCCATCACCACGCCCGCCACCGTGCGCAGCGTCACCTACAGCACCGTGGCCAACGGCCTGGTGCTCGAACTCGACGACGGCTCGACCGTGCCGCTGTCGCAGGTCAAGCGCGTCGACGGCTGACCCTCGCGCGTCCAACCCCACACCGATCACCGACTGCAGGAGCCCGGACCATGTCCTTCTACACCTCGCTCACTGGCCTGAACGCCGCCACGACCCAGCTCAGCGTCACGAGCAACAACATCGCCAACGTCGGCACGACGGGCTTCAAGCGCTCGCGCGCGGACTTCGGTGACATCTTCGCCACGTCGCCGCTGCAGCGGGCCTCGGCCGTGGTCGGCCAGGGCGTGTCGTTGAAGTCGGTGAGCCAGGAGTTCAGTCAGGGCAACATCCAGTTCTCGGCCAACTCGCTGGACATCGCGATCACCGGCGACGGCTTCTTCCCGCTGAAGTCGGCCGACAGCCTGCAGGACATCTACACCCGCAACGGGACCTTCGTGCTGAACGACTCGTTTGCGGTCGTCAACTCCGCCGGGCAGTCGCTGATGGCCGCGGCGGTGGACTCCAGCGGCAAGGCCGACCTGGGCAACCTGCGCAAGCTGATCGTGCCGCGCTCGACCACCGGCGACGCGCGCAAGACCACCGCCATCGAGCTCGGCCTGAACCTGCCTGCCAATGCCCAGGTCATCAGCGCGCCCTTCGACCGCACCGACCCGTCGACCTACAACCTGACGACCGCGATCACCGTGTTCGACCAGGGGGGCAATGAGTACCTGGCCAACGTCTACTACGCCAAGACCCAGCGCGCCAGCCCGGACGACCAGACCAACAAGTGGCAGACCCACGTCTACATCGGCGACACCAAGCTCGATGAATTCCT
>CAIRBF010000397.1 GCA_903876715.1 uncultured beta proteobacterium | reverse complement strand
TGCCGCCTGGAAGGCCACATGGGCAATGCGCTCCACTTCAGGGCGCGAGTAGCGCATGGTGTCAAAAGCCTCTTCGGCCCCTGGAAAATGCCCGTCAACGGCGGTACGCCGGCCCCGCGGCTGCCCGAAGTAGATGTCGCCGGTAAGTTCACGGATGATGAGGATGTCCAGCCCGGCGATCAGCTCGGGCTTCAGGCTCGAGGCGTGCGTGAGTTCCTCGTAGCAGATCGCGGGCCGGAAGTTTGCGAACAGGCCCAGGTGCTTGCGCAGGCCCAGGATGGCCTGCTCGGGGCGCAGCGCGCGCTCGAGCTTGTCGTACTTCCAGTCGCCCACGGCACCGAACAGCACCGCGTCGGCCGCCTTTGCCAGGCTCAGCGTGGAGTCGGGCAAGGGATGGCCGTGCGCCTCGTAGGCCGCGCCGCCGACGAGCGCGGTCTCGGTCTCGAACTTCAGGTCCAGGGCACCGAGGACCTTGACGGCCTCGGCCATGATCTCGGTGCCGATGCCGTCACCAGGCAGGATGGCGATCTTCATGGGTGCGTGCGAAGAAAGGGGGCAGAAGGTGTCAGGCGGCGCGACTCGCGGCCAGCCAAGGCTGGCGCGTCAGGCGCTCGGCCTCGAAGGCCCGGATCTTTTCGGCCTGGCGCAGCGTGAGCCCGATGTCGTCGAAGCCGTTGACGAGACAGAACTTGCGGAAGGGCTGCACCTCGAAGGGCAGCGACGTGCCGTCAGGCTTGATCACGCGCTGCTGCGGCAGGTCCACCGTCAGCGCATAGCCGACGAAACCGTAGACCTCGTCGAACAGCCGTGCCACCTCCTCTTCAGGCAACACGATGGGCAACACACCGTTCTTGAAGCAGTTGTTGAAGAAGATGTCGGCAAAGCTCGGCGCAATCAGCGCGCGGAACCCGTACTGCTGCAGCGCCCAGGGCGCATGCTCGCGGCTCGAGCCGCAACCGAAGTTGCGGCGCGCGATCAGCACCGAGGCGCCCTGGTAGCGCGGCTGGTTCAGCACGAAATCGGGATTCGGCTTGCGCCCGGCCGGGTCCTGCCCAGGCTCGCCCTTGTCGAGGTAGCGCCACTCGTCGAAGAGATTGGGGCCGAAGCCGGTGCGCGCGATCGACTTCAGGAACTGCTTGGGGATGATTGCGTCGGTGTCGACGTTCTCGCGGTCCATCGGGGCCACCAGGCCCTGGTGCACGGTGAAGGCTTGCATCGAAGCGGTCCTCTCTCAGGCGATGCGACGCACGTCGACGAAGTGCCCCTGCAGGGCGGCAGCGGCCGCCATCGCCGGGCTGACGAGATGGGTGCGGCCGCCGGCGCCCTGACGGCCCTCGAAATTGCGGTTGCTCGTGGAGGCGCAGCGCTCACCCGGCTCGAGCCGGTCGGCATTCATGCCCAGGCACATGCTGCAGCCGGGCTGGCGCCACTCGAAGCCCGCCCCGATGAAGACCTTGTCCAGGCCTTCGGCCTCGGCCTGCGCCTTGACCACGCCGGAGCCGGGCACCACCATCGCGACCTTGACATTCGAGGCCAGGCGACCGCCGATTCGGCGCACCACAGCCGCTGCCTCGCGCAGGTCTTCGATGCGGCTGTTGGTGCACGAGCCGATGAAGACCTTGTCGATCAGGATGTCGGCGATCGGCTTGTTGGGCTCCAGGCCCATGTAGGTCAGCGCACGCTCGATCGCGCCGCGCTTGACGCTGTCCTTTTCCTTGTCGGGGTCGGGCACGCGGTCCTCGATCGACAGCACCATCTCGGGGCTGGTACCCCAGGTGACCTGGGGTCGGATCTGCGTCCCGTCGAGCTCGACCACGGTGTCCCAGCGGGCGTCGGCGTCGGAGTGCAGCGTACGCCAGTAGACCACCGCCTGATCCCACTCCGGGCCGCCGCTGAAGCGACCGCTGACCTTGTCCGTGCCGGGGGAGAAGGGCCGACCCTTGACGTACTCGATCGTCTTGTCGTCAACCGCCACCAGGCCGGCGCGGGCGCCAGCCTCGATGGCCATGTTGCACACCGTCATGCGGCCTTCCATGCTCAGGCCGCGGATGGCCGAGCCGCCGAACTCGATGGTGTAGCCGGTGCCGCCGGCAGTGCCGATACGGGCGATGATGGCCAGCACCACGTCCTTGGCCGTCACTCCAGGCTGCAACCTGCCGTCCACCCTGACCAGCATGTTCCTGGCCTTGCGCGCCAGCAGCGTCTGCGTCGCGAGCACGTGCTCGACCTCGCTGGTGCCGATGCCGTGCGCCAGCGCGCCGAAGGCGCCATGGGTGGAGGTGTGCGAATCGCCGCACACCACGGTCATGCCCGGCAGGGTGGCGCCCTGCTCCGGCCCCATGACGTGAACGATGCCCTGGCGCCGGTCCAGGAAGGGAAAGTAGGCGGCCGCACCAAAGGCGCGGATGTTGGCGTCCAGCGTCTGAACCTGCTGCTTGCTGATGACGTCGCGGATGCCGTCGTAGCCATCTTCCCAGCCCGTGGTGGGCGTGTTGTGGTCGGCGGTGGCGACCACCGAACTCACGCGCCAGACCTTGCGCCCGGCCAGGCGCAAGCCTTCGTAGGCCTGGGGACTGGTGACCTCGTGCACGAGGTGGCGGTCGATGTAGAGGATGGCAGTGCCATCCTCCTCGGTGTGGACGACGTGCTCGTCCCACAGCTTGTCGTAAAGGGTGCGTCCGGTCATGGCAGCTCGGAATCCAGCAATCCCGCTATTGTCGCCTCAAGCCCGGTAGCCCGAGATGGACGGTCCCGATCAGCCCGCGGCCTGGCGCTCCAGTTCCGCCTTCAAGCCGGCATCAAGCCGAAGCTGCCGCGCCAGTTCGTCCAGGTAGGCCCGCTCCATGACTGTCGTCTCATCGACCACCAGCACGCTGGCCAGGTAGATCTCCGCTGCCATCTCCGGCGTGGCGGCCGCCGCGGCCACGGCCGCTGGATCGACGGGACGCCGGAGCTGGTCGTCGACCCAGCGGCGCAGCGCCGGGTCGGCCTCGAGACGGTGCAGCTCAGCCTCGACGAGCTCGCGCTCACGCTCGTCCATGTGGCCGTCGGCCTTGGCGGCCGCGATCATCGCGCCCAGCATCGCCTGGCTGTGCTGTTCCACCTGCGGCGCCGGAAGGCGCGCAAACTCGACCACCGAGGGCGGCTGGGCGCGCGGCGCGGAGGCCGAGGCGGACTGCGCGGACTGCGCGGACTGCGCGGACTGCGCGGACTGCCAGTCACGGTAGACCTTGAACGCCAGCGCCCCCAGCGCGGCCACGCTGCCGTACTTCAGCGCCGCGCCGCCGATCTTGCGACCGCGCTTGCTGCCCAGCAGCATCGCCAGCGCGCCCCCGGCGCCCGCGCCGGCGGCGTACTTGCCCGCATGACTGCCACCCGAGCCGCCCAGCACCTTGCCCAGCGTCCCCGCCGAGCCGCCTACGGCGGAAAGACCCGATTTCAGCAACTGTTCGAGCAGTGATTGGGCGCTCATGCATGCCTCCAGATGACGATCCGAGGACTCTAGCGAACGCCCGCTGACCGTAGCGGGTGTCCGGGCAACCCAGCCCCGGTTCATCCCAAGGCTTGCACCACCTCCTGCGGCGCCTGCACGAGTTCGATCAGCACCCCCTCGCCGCAGAGCGGGAATTCCTCGTTGCCCTTGGGGTGGATGAAGCATATGTCGTGCCCAGCCGCCCCCGGGCGGATGCCGCCCGGGGCAAAGCGCACACCGTGCGCGCTCATCCACTCCACCGCCTTGGGCAGATCGTCGACCCACAGGCCGACGTGGTTCAGCGGGGTGGCGTGGACCGCGGGCTTGCGCTCGGGGTCCAGCGGCTGCATCAGGTCGACCTCCACCGCCGTGGGCCCGCGGCCGAGGGCGCAGATGTCCTCGTCGACGTTCTCGCGTTCGCTGACGAAGGTGCTCTTGACGCTCAGGCCCAGCATGTCGACCCACAGGGCGCGCAGGCGCTGCTTGTCGGGCCCGCCGATGGCGATCTGCTGGATGCCGAGGATGCGAAAGGGTTTCTGTGGGCTCATGGGACGGGGCTCGGTGAGAGGACGAACGGCGGCACCACCTGACACCGGGCTTCGACAGGCTCAGCCCGAACGGAGGGAGCAGACCCGAAAGGATGCGACACAAATCAAGCGAACTTCAGGATGGGCTGGTCGACGGCCAGGCTCTCACCGCGCGCGGCCATCAGCTCGGCCACCGTGCCGTCCTGGGCGGCGGTGAGGATGTTCTCCATCTTCATCGCCTCGATCACCGCCAGGCGCTCGCCCGCCTGGACCGCCTGCCCGGGCTTGACGGCGATGTCCACCAGCAGCCCTGGCATGGGAGAGAGCAGGAAACGGCTCATGTCGGGCGGGGCCTTGAAGGGCATCAAGCGCTGCAGCTCGGCGGCGCGGGCCGTGAGCACCATCGCCTCGATGCGGCGGCCGTTGTGCGCCACGCGGATCCACAGGCCATCGCGCTCAACCTGCGCCGTGAAGGGCCGGCCGTCACACCGACCGCTGGCGCGGATGCCGCCGCAGGACCAGTCGAGCTCGATCGAGTAGGTGCGGCCGGCGGGCTGCACGGTCACCCGCCCCTGCGCAGCCACCCGCACCGGCACGTGTACGTGCGCCCCGGCCTGCCCCTTGACGACAGCGACGAAGTCCTCGCCGATGCGCACGCCGTGGCCGTCGAGCTGGCCGCTGATGCCGGCGGCGCGCTCGCGCAGGCGGCGCTGAGCCGCCGCCGCCAGCGCGACCAGGAAGTCGGGGTCGTCGTGCGACACGTCCTCGGCGCGGAAGCCGCGCCCGTAGTGCTCGGCAATGAAGCCGGTGTTGAAGTCGCCGGCGACAAAATCTGGGTGCGCCAGCAGCGCGGCCTGGAAGGGGACGTTGCTCGCCACGCCGCGGATCGCAAAGCCGTTGAGCGCCTCGCGCATCTTCGCGATCGCGTCGGCGCGGTCCACGCCGTGGACGATGAGCTTGGCGATCATCGAGTCGTAGTGCATCGGGATCTCGCCGCCCTCGACGACCCCGGTGTCCACGCGCACGCCACCGCCGCCGACGAGACTGCCGGCCTCGTCGCACTGGTACGGGACGGGAAGCCCGGCCTCCATCGTCTGCAGCGGCGGCTGGTAGCGCACCAGGCGCCCGGTGGAGGGCAGGAAGCCGCGGAAGGGGTCCTCCGCGTTGATGCGGCACTCCATGGCCCAGCCGCGACGCGGGATGTCCGCCTGCGCGAAGGGCAGCTTCTCGCCGGCGGCCACACGGATCATCTGCTCGACCAGGTCGATGCCGGTGATCGATTCGGTCACCGGGTGCTCGACCTGCAGCCGGGTGTTCATCTCCAGGAAGGCGAAGTCGAGGCCCTGTCCGTCCGCATCCACCTCGACCAGGCATTCGACCGTGCCCGCGTTGCGGTAGCCCACGGCCTCCCCTGCGCGCACCG
>CAIRBF010000396.1 GCA_903876715.1 uncultured beta proteobacterium | reverse complement strand
TTCAGCCAGGCGCTGCAACCCACCACGCTGCTGTGGGGCTTCGTCGGCTGCTTCCTCGGCACGCTCGTGGGCGTGCTGCCGGGCATCGGCCCGGCGCTGACGATCGCCCTGCTGCTGCCGCTGACCTACCACGTGCCGGCCACGAGCATGTTCGTCATGTTCGCCGGCATCTACTACGGCGCGGCCTATGGCGGCTCGACCACCTCGATCCTGCTCAACACGCCCGGCGAGTCATCGGCCGTCGTCACCGCGCTCGAGGGCAACAAGATGGCGCGGCGCGGGCGCGCCGGGCCGGCGCTGGCCACGGCCGCCATCGGCAGCTTCGTCGCCGGCACGATAGGCACGCTGGCACTGACCTTCGTCGCGCCCTGGGTCGTCGACGCGGCGCTCGCCTTCGGGCCGGCCGAGTACTTCAGCCTCATGGTGCTGGCGCTCGTGGCCGTCTCGGCGGTGCTGGGCGACTCGGTGCTGCGCGGCCTGATCAGCCTGGGCGCCGGGCTGTTGTTCGGGCTGGTGGGCATCGACCTGCAGACCGGCCAGCCGCGCTTCACCTTCGGCCAGGCCGAACTGCTCGACGGCATCGAGGTCACGGTGGCCGTCGTCGGCCTGTTCGCCGTCGGCGAGGCGCTCTACCTGGCCTGGCAGGGGCGCGAGTCGCGCGGCGGCGAGGTCATGAAGGTCACCGGGCGCCTGTGGCTCAGCGCGGCGGACTGGGCGCGCTCGTGGAAGGCGTGGATCCGCGGCGCGCTGTTCGGCTTCCCGATCGGCGCCATGCCCGCCGGCGGCGCCGAGCTGCCCACGCTGCTGTCCTACTACACCGAGCGCAAGCTCTCGCGCCACCCCGAGGAGTTCGGCCACGGCGCCATCGAAGGCGTGGCCGGTCCGGAGGCCGCCAACAACGCCGCCGCCGCCGGCGTGCTGATGCCGCTGCTCACGCTGGGCATCCCCACGTCAGCCACCGCAGCCATCATGCTGTCGGCCTTCGAGGGCTACGGCATCCAGGCCGGGCCGCAACTGTTCTCGCAGCAGGGCGGGCTGGTGTGGACGCTGATCGCCAGCCTCTACATCGGCAACGTCATCCTGCTCGTGCTGAACCTGCCGCTGATCGGGCTGTGGGTGCGGCTGCTGAAGATCCCGCCGCCCTGGCTGTACGCGGGGATCATCGTCATCTCGATCGGCGGCGTCTTCGGCGCCGGCAATTCGGTGTTCGACGTCGGCATGCTCTTCTTCTTCGGCCTGGTGGGCTACCTGATGCGGCGCTTCGGCTTTCCGGCGGCGCCGTTGATCGTCGGCCTGATCCTGGCGCCCATGGCCGAGCAGTCGATGCGCCAGGCGCTGACGATCAGCCAGGGCGAGTGGTCCACCTTCGTCACGCGTCCGCTGTCGGCCACGCTGTTGGCCGTGGCCGCGGTGCTGCTGGTGGCGCCGGTGGCCTGGCGGCGTCTGCGGCGCGCGCGCTGAACCGCGCGGCCCGCGGCGAGGACGCTGAACCGCGCGGCCCGCGGCCAGGACGCTGAACCGCGCCGCGAACGGCGCGCGGGCCTGGCCCGCGCCGCCTGCACTCAGCCCGGCCGCACCACCGACTTCGGCGTGCGCCCGTTGGCGAAGTCCACCATGCAGCCCAGGCCCTCGCGCGCGATCGCGTCGAAGCACTCGTCGGTCCAGCACAGCGCGTGCGGGGCGACGATCACGTTGTCCATCGCCAACAACGGGTTGGCCGCATCCACCGGCTCCTGCTCGAAGACGTCGATGCCGGCGCCGGCGATCGTGCCCGAGCGCAGCGCCTCGATCAGGGCCGCCTCGTCGGCCACCGGGCCGCGCGACATGTTCACGAAGTAGGCCTCGCGCTTCATCAGCGCAAAGCGGCGCGCGTTCATCAGGTGGCGCGTCTCGGCGTTCAGCAGGCAGGTGGCGACGACGAAGTCGGCCTGGGGCAGCATCTGCTCCAGCGGCAGCAGCTCGGCGCCCAGCGCCCGCACCGCGGCCGGGTCGGCGTAGGGGTCGGCCGCGAGCATGCGCCAGCCGAAGGGGCGGGCCAGGGCGAGCAGCTCGCGCCCGATGCCTCCGGCGCCGATGACCCCCAGCGTACGCGTCGTCAGGCCCAGGCCCATGTGGTTGCCGCGCTCGCTCCAGCGCCCCTCCCGCGTAAGCCGGTCCTTCGTGAACAGGCGCCCGGCCAAGGCAAAGATGAAGGTCAGCACCGCCACCGCCACCGGGCGGCGCACGGCCACCGGCGTGTTGGTGACGATCACGCCGCGCGCGGCCAGCGCCGGCACGTCCACCGCGTCATAGCCCACGCCGTGGCGGCCGACGATGCGCACGCGGCAGTCAGCCCGCGCGACGCTGGCGGCGGTCACCCGCTGCGTGTTCACGTACAGACCGTCGTAGCGCGCCGCGATGTCGGGCGTGATCTCGTCGATCTTGCCAGGGATGTACTCCCATTCGATCGCCGGGTCGCGGTCCAGCAACTCCAACGGCCCGCGGCCGAAGGTGGGCTCGCCGCGGGAGTCGAGCAGGTCGCTCGTGAGTCCGAGCTTGAAGGTCATGGTGGTCTCCTCGAGGGGAATGCATGAATCCGCGGGGGCGAAGCAGGCAGAGCCCCGGGGGGCCCCGATTCTGCGTGACGCCACGCGGGGCGCGCTGCGACCAAGTTCCGGTGCCGCCTGCGACAACACGCACAGGACCTGGCGGAGCGGCAAGATCGCATGGAAGACCAGCGCCACAGGCCGGGGCGGGAAGACGCGGTCAGCCCATAATGCCGATTGGGCGATGCGGTCCCCCGTGCACCCTTTTTTTCGCGCAGGCTGACACGGGCTGCGCATCTCCTGCACGGGGCCGCGGACCTGCTTTTCGCTCCTGCCCGCCCCGGGCCCTGGTGCCCGGGCGCCCTCTGCTTAGTGCCAGCCTTTACCCGAGACGATTCCTACATGAACCCCCGCGACCTGCCCCATCCCGTCCACCCATCGGCCCACGCCCTCAGAGGCAACCATCGCGAGTCCTGCATCGCCCTCGTGGATGCGCACTTCCTGGCCTGGCTCCAGGGCCGCGACGATGACGCGGCGCACCACGCCGCGGGCCGCCGCGAAGCACTGGCGCAACAATTGCACGTCAGCCTGGCCGATGCGGGGATCCCAGCCGATCTTCTGCGCATCTACTGGTACACGTCGCAGCGGGAGACCGCCTGCGTCAACGGCCAGATCGCGCGCGCCGTGCAGGCCGAGTCCGACGACGACGGCCGCTCCCTGGTGCTCGCCATGGCCCGCGACCTCGCTCAAATCGCCGAACACCGCGCCTGCGCGCATGTGCTGCTGGTGGCCGACGACGACCGGCTGCTGTCGGCTGTGGACACCGCCCAGTTGCGCGGCCTGCTGGTGCACATGCTCGTGGACGACAAGGCGACCGACCCGAGCGCCCTGGAGCGCTCCGACGCCGCCTGGGCCACCCTGCTGCGCCAGGCCGACTGCCGCGTCCTGCTGCGCGGCGCCCCGCCGCAGCGGCGCGAGGTGGAACTGATGGACCCGGCCGAGATCCTGGACACCGTGCGCGAGTGGTGGGCCGACGTGCCCGACGCCGACCGCGAAGACCTGCGCGAGATGCTGCCCCGCCACCGCGGCCTGCCCCAGGATGCCGACCGCCAGCTCCTGCTGCGCCTGAGCCAGCGCCTGGGCCGGGCGCTCGAGTTGCCCGAGCGCAAGGTGATGCGCGAAAGCGCCCGCCGCCTGCTGGAAGGCCTGCCGCTGGAGGATGCGCCCGTCGACGCGGCCTGAAGAGGCGCCGACGAGGCGCGGCGCGCGCCCTTCGACAGGCTCAGGGCGAACGGTGGTCGGCGGGGCAGCAAACGGTGGTCGGCGGGGCAGCAGCCAGACGAAGCCCCGCCCCCATTCGGGCTGAGCCCGTCGAAGCCACACCACCGTTCGGGCTGAGCTTGTCGAAGCCCCTCCCCCCCGTTCGGGCTGAG
>CAIRBF010000395.1 GCA_903876715.1 uncultured beta proteobacterium | reverse complement strand
GTCACGGGCAAGCAGTTCCAGAACCAGATCAACGGCAACCTGTTCGTCGACGGCAACGTCTACATCAACGGCACGCTGGACTACGTGTCGCGCAACGCGGCCAACACCACGGTGGTGGGCGCGAGCACGACGACCAGCAACTTCTCCGATGCCACCTACGCCACCAGCGGCGGCACGGCCGTGGTCATGAAGGGCACCAACATCACCACCACGCAGACGGTGGTGGACGCCAACGGCAAGATCACCAACGTGGCTGTGGCGCCGGGCACCCCCGCCGCCGAATCCACCGCGGGCCTGACGCTGACCAACGGCCTGGGCAACACCCACGGCCTGGTCATCACCGAGACGAAGGCCACGATGTCCGGCGGCACCAACTCCACCAGCCTGACGCTGGACGACAACGGCGCGACCTTCAGCAACGCCACCAACGGCCGCCCGGTGCGGGTGCACGGTGTCTACGACGGCAAGGACGACTTCGACGCCGTCAACGTGCGCCAGCTCGGCGCGGGTGTGGCGATGGCCAGCGCGCTGGCCGCAATGCCCCAGGTCGACCCCAACAAGCGCTTCAACGTCACGGCCGGTGTCGGCAGCTACCTGAACGCGAACGCGCTGGCCATCGGTGGCTCGCTGCGGGTGCGCCCGTCCACGCTGGTGCGCTTCGGTGCTGCCCTGAGCAACAACCGCCAGCGCATGGTCAACGTCGGCGTCGGCCACTCGTTCTGAAGCCCGCTCGCAGCCCGTACCGCTCATCGCTCATCAAGGAGCCCTCTGAATCATGAAGCACAAGTTCATCCTTGCCGCCGCTGTCGCTGGCCTGGCTGCCGCGTCGGCCGCCCAAGCCCAGCTTTCGTGGAGCAACGTCTACGGCACCCTCGGTGTCTCGAACGTCGACCTGCGCCGCGAGGTCCCGGCCAACCCTCTGGTCACCCGTGACAACACGCACGACCTTGGATACAACGTCGGCATCGGCTACCAGGCGCACCCGAAGGTTGCGCTCGAATTGGGTCACTACGACCTCGGCACGGCCCGGGTGACGGATGTCGACGTGGGCGGCCCGCACTACTCGGACCAATCCGCCAAGGCACTGATCGCCGCGATCAAGATCTCGCCTTGGGAGAAGCAGACTCTCTCGCCCTTCCTCAAGCTCGGCAACGCGCGCATGAAGATCAGGGAAGTCGGGACCCAGGGCGTCGAGTTGAACGAGTCCCGCAACCGCGCCTACGCGTCCCTGGGTGTCGACTACCGCGTGATGGACAAGATCAAGCTGGGCCTGGCCTATGACCACTTCTGGGTCAACGGCAGTGATGCGGCGGTCGCGGGGCGTCCCTCGCGGATCAACCCGCGCGCGCTCACGCTGAGCACGATGGTGTCGTTCTGAGCCTGAGGGGCCGGCCGCCGCCCCTCTGCCGAGGGTGCGCGGAACGGTCTTGACCAGACCTGACACAAGACTGGCGTCCGCAAGGACGCCAGTTGCATTTCAGGCCTTCGTTTGCCTGGTCCTCGTTTTCCAGCGCGCAGCCCGGTTCGCGCCCAGGTCGCCAGGGGCGGCGATCTCGGTCGGGGAGTGTGGTCAGAAACCAAAACGAACATCTGGAGTAATTTCGCTGGCTGTGGCTGTGTAAACTGAGCTCAATGATTTCAGATGAGCTCACCCCCGGCTGCAGGCCGATTCCGGCTTGGCGTGACCCTGCCGTGGCAGCGCACCCGAGCGCGGGAATCCTCCTGTCTCACTGGGCGCTCGCCTTCGTGGTGACCGTTGTCGGCTCCGCGTCGTCCCAGGCGGCTGAGGCCGCCTTGTCGCTGGAGGAGGCTCTGAGCCTGGCCTCGGCGGCGCACCCCTCGGTGCGGGCTCGCCTCAGCGACCGCACCGGCGCCGAGGCGCGGGTGGACGCCGCGCGCTGGCAGCGCTACCCGCAGGTGTCGCTTCAGGCGGCCGCGGGCACCCTGGGCAAACAGGAGAGCGCGGTCCAGGTGCAGGTGCCCGTGTGGGTGGCCGGCCGCATCGACGCGGAGGTCAACGCGGCCGAGCTGCGGGTGGACGCCTCGACGGCGGCCGTGGCGGGCGCCCAGCTCGCGATCATGGAGACCGTGCTCAGTGCCTACGGCGAGCTGGCCCGCCTGCGTGACCGCGGCGCCGCGGTGGTGGCCAGC
>CAIRBF010000394.1 GCA_903876715.1 uncultured beta proteobacterium | reverse complement strand
GTTCCAGTTGACGATGCATCCCCATGTCATCGGCTACCGCTCACGCCTGTGGATCCTGGAGGAACTGATCCGCCACGCGAAGTCCCTGGGCGCCTGGTTCGCCACCCATGCCGAAGTCGTGCGCCACGTGCGCGCCGCCTGTTGACACGTCGCTCGGAGGAGGCCCTCGCCCATGATCGACAACTTCTCCAACGCCCAGCGCATCCGCAAGCATGTCGTGGCCACCCCGTCCGGCGTGGTGTCCTCGCAGCACCGCCGGGCCGCTGAAGCGGGCGCCGCCGTACTGGCTGCCGGCGGAGACGCCGTGGACGCGGCCGTGGCCACGTCATTTGCGCTGGGGGTGGTGGAGCCCTGGATGAGCGGCATCGCCGCCGGCGGCAGCATGGTGCTGTGGCGCGCCGACGAGGGCCGCGCGCGGGTGGTGAACTTCGGCATGCGCTCGCCGCGCCGCCTGGATCCGGCCGACTACCCGCTTACAGGGGACGGGCGCACCTCCGATCTCTTCCCCTGGCCCCTGGTGGTGGACGACCGCAACGTGCAGGGCGCCACCGCCGTGGCCATCCCTGGCGTGGTGGACGGCATGGGCCTGGCGCACGGCGCCTACGGGCGCCGGCCCTGGGCCGAGCTGGTGACCCCGGCCGTGGCGTTGGCGCGCGAGGGGATGATCGTCGACTGGTATTCGGCCCTGGTCACCGCCTCCGCTGCCAAGTCGCTGTCGCGAGACCCGCATGCGGCAGCCCTGTTCCTGGACGAAGGCTGCTGGCCCATCATCGGCAGCTGGGCCGCCACCACGGCGCGGCGCCTGGACCAGCGCGCCCTGGCCGCCACGCTGCAGCGCGTGGCCGACGGCGGCCCGCGCGAGGTCTATGAGGGCCAGACCGCACGTGATCTGGCGCGCGACATCCAGGCCAAGGGCGGCTGCCTGCACGAAGACGACCTGGCCGGCTACCGCGCCGAGTTCGTGGAGCCGCTGACCATCCCTTACCGCGGCGGGCGCGTGCACGCCGCGCCTGGGTTGACGGGCGGGCCCTCGCTGGCGCAGGCGCTGCGACAACTGGAAGGCGCCTTGCCGCCGGGCCAAGGCGGACCGGATGCCGCCGCCTATGTGGCGATGGCGAAGGCCCTGGACGCCGCCTTCCGCGTGCGGCTGAACGACATGGGCGACCACGAGTCGCCCCAGGCGCCGCCCTGCACCACGCACTTCAGCGTCGTCGACCGCCACGGCAACTTCTGCGCCGTGACGCAGACACTGCTGTCCCTGTTCGGCTCGCGTGTGGTGTCGCCGTCCACGGGCGTGCTGCTGAACAACGGCATCATGTGGTTCGACCCCGAGCCGGGCAAGCCGAACTCGCTGGGGCCGGCCAAGCGCTGCCTGGCCAACTACTGCCCCGTGGTGGGCGAGACGGCCGACGGCCGGCGCTACGCGCTGGGTGCCTCGGGCGGGCGCAAGATCATCGGCGCGGTGATGCAGCTGGCCTCCTTCATCACCGACCATGGCATGAGCCTGGAGCAGGCCTTCCACCAGCCGCGCATCGACGTCAGCGGCAGCGGCGCGGTGATCGCCGACGCCGCGTTGCCGTCCGAGGTGATCGTCGCCCTCTCGTCCGCACTGCCCACCACCACGGCGCGACGCCTGGTCTTCCCCTACAGCTTCGCCTGCCCAGCGGGTGTGCTGCGCGAGGGTGGGCTGAACACCGGCTGCACCGAGGTGATGTCACCCTGGGGCGACTCCGTGGCGGGGTAGCCGGCCCTGCTGCGCGGGCACGGTACGACGACAACAGAACAGTCGTCGCCCCCGAATCCGTCAGTTCCCCGGCCGCCGGCCGTCCAGTGCAGTGTTCGGAGCCAGGTGGCCACCTCGACAACCCGACCATGAGGGCGGTTCGGCCGCGGACGTCGCGCGCGCGCCAGCCCCAGCGGCCCAGGTCCTGACTCGAGGAGTGGGCACGCGACGGCGGCGGCGCAGAGGTCCTTCTGCTCGGCGGCGCGCTTGGTGAAGGCGTGAACGACGTGGCCGCCCGGGGGTGCGGCGCTTGGCTGATGGATGCGCCTGAGCTGCTCCGGCAGGCGGTGGGGGATCGACCCGCTGTCGAGCAGGCCTGCAGCTGCGCATGCCGGCGAACCATGGCCGCCACCAGGCCGAACAGCCCCTGCGCGGGAAGATCCTGAACGTCCAGCGCGCCCCGCCCATGCCTTCGGCCTGAGCACGCCAGACGGGCCGTCTGGGGCCCATACCGGCCAGCGCCACGCACGCGGGGCCGGGACGTACGGGCGCCTTGGCTCAGCCCGCTTCCATCACCCCCGCCCCCCTCAGCACAAAACCCGTCACCTCCGCGATCAGCCGTTCGCGGTCGGATTCGTCGCCGAGGGCGCGGCCGCGGAAGAAGGCGATCTGGTGTTCGTAGTCGGCATAGTGCTGCGTCACAGCCCAGATGTGGAACAGCAGCAGCAGCGGGTCGACGGGGCGCATCAGGCCGGCGTCGACCCAGGCGGTGATCACGGCCGCGGCCTGCGCCGTGCGGCGCTGGCTCGTGCCCATCAGCGGGCGCAGCAGCGGCGCGCCGCGCATGGTCTCGGCCGCGAAGATGCGTGAACGCGCCGGGTGCTCGAAGCTGTAGAGCATCTTGCGCCGGATGTAGTCGCCCAGCACCTTGCGCGGGCCCTGGGGCGCGTCGGCGAAGCCGAAGACCGCGATCCAGTCGTCCACGATGTCCTGCAGGATGCGCTGGTACAGCGCCTCCTTGCTGCCGATGTAGTAGTGCAGCTGCGCCTTGCTCAGGCCTGCAGCATCGGCGATGGCCTGCGTCGTCGCGCCCTGATAGCCGTCGCGCGCGAAGACCTCGATGGCCGCGCCGTCGATCGCGGCGAGCATGCGCGCGCGAATGCGCCCGGGCGGGCGCGCGGCGGCCGCTGGAAGCAGCTCCTCGGCCGCAACCGCAGCTGCGCTCAAAGGTCCACCTCCAGCACCGCCGACTTCGCGCGCGAGCAGCACAACGCCAGCTTGTGGCGACGCTCGGTGGCGCTCAGGCAGTGGTCGCGGTGCTCGGGTTCGCCGCCGGTCCAGGGCACGACACAGGTGCCGCACAGTCCCTGGGCGCAGGAGGTGGGCACGTCGATGCCCAGGTCGTGCAGCGCGTCGACGGCGCTGGCGTCGGCGGCCACCGGCACCTCGATGCCGCGGCGCGCGAGCTTCAGCACGAAGGGCCGGTCCTCGGCCTCGCCGGCGGCCTGCGCGGGCGGGGCGAAGTACTCGAGGTGGATGCGGTCCTCGTCCCAGTGCCGGGCCGCTTCGAGCGCGGCCTGCATGAAGCCGGCCGGCCCGCAGAGGTAGAGATGGGTGCCGGGGGCCGGCGCGCTCGGGCCGAGCAGCGCCCGCAGGTCGAGCTTCTCGGGCGCGGCCCGGTCGTCCAGGTGCAGGCGCACGGCCTGGCCCAGCGCGGCCAGGTCGTCGGCGAAGGGCAGCAGCGCGCGGCTGCGCGCGAAGACACACAGCGTGAAGGCGGCGCCCTCGGCGGCGAGTTGCTGCGCCATCGCCAGCAGCGGCGTCAGGCCGATGCCGCCGGCCAGCAGCAGGTGGTGACGCGCGCCGGCGTGCAGCGGGAAGGTGTTGCGCGGGCTGCCGACAGCCAGCAGGTCGCCCGCGCGCACGCGCTCGTGCAGCGCGGCCGAGCCGCCGCGGCTGGCGGGCTCACGCTTGACGCCGATGACGTAGCGCGCCTGCCCGGACCCCGGGCGGGGCGCGCTGGCCAGCGAGTAGGTGCGCATGAAGCCGCCGGGCAGGTGCACGTCGATATGCGCCCCCGCCTCGTAGGCCGGCAGCGGCCGCCCGGCCGGGTGGACGAGCTCGAAGGACGAGACCTCGGGGGTCAGGCGCGTGATGCGGTCCACGCGCACGGTCAGGATGCGGTCGAGCATGGTTCTCGTTCAGGGAAGGCACCGCGGACCGCAGTACGGTCCGACGCCGCGAGGACAGGCCGGCGGAGCGCGCGGCAACGCACGCCCCGCCCTGCCGGTCTCACTTGCCGGTCAGACGCTTGCGCACGTCCAGACCGATGCCCTTGTTGACGAACTGCGTCGTTGCGACCTTGGAGACGTCGACCTCGCCCGGCTTGTACAGGCCCGCCTTGACCATCTTGTTGTAGAAGTCCTGCACGCGCGCCATGTCCATGGCGCCGATGCCCTTGGTCAGCGCCTCGCCGCTGTCGACGATGTTCAGGTCCTTCATCAGCTTGACCGAGGCCTCGATGTACTCCTCGCTCATGTCGGGGTTGTCCTTGCGGATCAACGCATTGGCGGCCTTGCGGTCGCCGTACATGTAGTTGTACCAGCCAATGATCGTGCCCTCCATGAAGCGGCGCACGAGGTCCGGCTTCTCGCGCACGAGCTGGGTGCGCGTCTCGATCGTCGTCGAGTAGGTGCTGAAGCCCTGGTCGGCCAGCAGATGCACCACCGGGTCGAAGCCCGCCTGGCGCTTGACGTTGATGGGCTCGCTGATCGAGTAGCCCTGCTGCACCGTGCGCTTGTCGGCCAGGAAGGGGCCGAGGTTGAAGGTGTAGGGCTTCAGTTGCTCGTCGCGGAAACCGTGGTCGGCCTTCATCCATTGCCAGAAGCTGAACTGCCCGTCCTTGCTGACGAGCACGGAGGGGGCTTTCTTCAGGTCTTCCCACTTGTCATAGCCCTGGCCCGGGTGGGCGATGATGGCCTGGGGGTCCTTCTGGAAGATGGCGCCGACCACGGTGACCGGCACGCCGTTCTTGATCTGGTCGAAGGTCAGCAGCAGGTTGCCGGTCATCAGGAAGTCGATCCTGCCGGCGGGCAGCATCGGACGGTTGTTGACCTGCGGGCCGCCCTGCTGGATCTCGACGTCCAGGCCCAGTCGCTTGTAGGTGCCGTCGGCCACGGCCTGGTAGAAGCCGCCATGGCCCGCCTGGGCGCGCCAGTTGGTGGCGAAGACCACCTTCTCCTGCGCCAGCGCGGGCAGCGCGGCGGCCACCAGCGCGCTGGCCATCAGCGCGCGGCGGGTCAGGGTCGTGCATGCGTTCTTCATCGGGAGTCTCCTCGGTGGTTGTGGAAGGGTCAAGAGCGGGAAGTCAGGGGCTGGAAATCGGGGGACAGAGCGGGTGCGGGCCCATCAGGACCGGCGCGCCATCGACAGCGACCAGCCCCGGGTCTTGCCTGGGTTCATCAGGCCCATCGGGTCGGCGCGCTTCTTGAACTCGATCTGCGCGTTGTCGATGGTCTTCATGCCGCCGTCCTCGATGGTGATGACGTGCGGGTTGAAGATCGCGCAGCCGTCGGACTCGATGCTGCGGATGAGCTCGTACTGGCGCTCGACGCCGCGCCAGCGCGTCAGCACGAGGCCGAAGGTCGCGTGGCGACCGTACATCATCGCGAACTCCTGGTGCTGCCAGACCTCGTCACCGAAGCGCGCCATCTGGCGCTCGACGATGGCGGGGTCGAAGGGCTGCGGGTAGGCCACCTGCAGGTAGCTGAAACCGCGG
>CAIRBF010000393.1 GCA_903876715.1 uncultured beta proteobacterium | reverse complement strand
GTGGTGGAAGGGATCGTGGGCCAGTTCGCTCAAGATGAAACTCCCGGTCGTCGGTAGCCGATGCCGACCATGCCGCGGAACACCCAGGGCCAGCGGCCGGGCCAGAACAAGTCGGCGATCATCGCGATGGCGATCCAGCGGAACCAGGTCGCGAAGGTATTCGACAGGCCCTGCGGCTCCTCGTAGCCACCCACCCAGCCATCCTGGCGTCGCACGCCGCCGGCCACATCATGGAAGCCCCCGTCAGGCCGCTGCAGGTCCAGCAGGCGGGGCAGCAAGGCGGCCAGCCAGCGCTCGATGTCGCCCCGGCGATGGTCCAGCAAGCCGTGGGCATGGACGAGGAGGTCGACGAGATCGACGTCGATGCAGGCACTGTGGACGAGCGCCGGCTGAGCCAGGGACCAGTCCACCGCCCGGTCCTGGAACTTCAGCGGTCGGCCGCACGAATACCAGAGGTGAAAGTTGTGCATCGACCCGGCCATCGCGTGCAGCGCACTCACAGGATCATGAGCCTGGCCGACGCCCCAGAATCCCGTCGAAGGCTCCTGCAGACGGTCATGCCATTCGAAGAGGATGGCCAGGCAGGCGTCCACCCGAGCGCGCTCAGCGGCCTGGCCGTGCCGCGCGCGCAGCAGCAGGAAGCTGCCGAGGTTGACGATGTTGTTGCCCTCCTGCCACGGGTCGCGCAGGTCGCGGTCGGCCAGCCAGGCCTTCAGGTGCAGGGGATCGAGCCAGGGATCGACGAAATCGAGCACGGGCACACGGTCAGGCTCGAGCATCTCCAGCGCGCCGAGGCTGTAATTGGTGACGTGGAAGTCGATGTAGCGCCACGTCTCGGCCAGATCGGGCTTCTTGTAGACGGTGGCGTCGGTCATGCCGGGCACCCGGAAGATCCCATCCGGGCGACGGTGGGTCCGCAGCCATTGCGCCAGTGCCGAGCGCTCCTGCGGCGACCAATCGACCAGGTCACCGAGCAGGGCCCGCGCCAGGACGGCGTTGTAGGTGCCAGGCAGCAGCACCCCGGGCCAGGCTGCCGCATCGTGCGCCGCGCTGATCCGGCTGACGCCGCGCGCGGCGCCCGGGTGCTGCATGCAGTCCAGCCAGCGCAGCGTGGCGCGGCGTGCGTGCTCGATGCGGGCCTGGAGGGCCGCATCGGCGGCCACGGGGCTTTCGGTGAAATCCACGGGCGTCAGCCTTTCACGGCACCGGCCGTCATGCCGGACATGACTCGTCGCTGGGCCAGCAGGAAGAACAGGGTCACCGGCAGGGTGGTGATGACGGCCAGGGCCATGATGCCCTGGAAGTTCACGCCCAGTTCCCCGTTCAGGTTGAGCAGCGCCACCGGCAGGGTGTAGGTGTCGGGCGAGCGGGACACCACCAGCACCGGCAGCCACTGCGCCCACCCCAGCAGGAAGCTCACGATGGCTGCCGTGGCCACCACCGGCCGCGCCATCGGGAGCACGACATGGACCAGCACGTCGAACTCGCTCGCGCCGTCGATGGTCGCGGCCTCGATGACGGAGCGGGGCACGGTGCGGAAGAACTGCTCGAACAGGAAGAACTGGATCGGACTCAGCGCCAGGAAGAGCACGATCCCCGCATAGGTGCCCAGCAAGCCCAGCTTGTACATGACGATGTAGACCGGGATCACCAGCAGCATGTACGGGTACATGATGGTGGTGAGGAAGCCCAGCCGCAGAAGGCGCAGCAGCAGGACGTCGGGCCGGCGCACCAGGGCATAGGCGCCCAGGGCCGTGACCGCGGTGCCGATGGCGGTGGCCAGCGAGGTGATCACCACCGAGTTCAGGACATAGCGCCACAGCGGCGTGCCGCCGATGCTGGCCACCTCGGACAACACCTGCAGGCTCGGCGCTTCAGGCCAAGGACGCAGCGGCGCCGACAGGATGGCCTCGGTGCTGCGGAAGGCGCTGACCAGCATCCACCAGTAGGGGTACAGACACAACAGGCTCACGGTGCAGGCCGCGGCATAGGCCAGCACACGCAGCGAGGACCGCTGACTGCTCACGCGCGGATTGCTCACGCCGCCCCCCTTCTGCGCTGCAGCAACATGAGGCCTAGCGCCAGCACGATCACGACGGCGAACAGGATGCTGGCCATCGCCGTGGCCTCGCCGTAGCGTCCTTGCTCGAACAACTGGTAAGCGTAGTAGCTGACGAAATTGGTGGCGTCGTTCGGACCGCCCTTGGTCATCACGGCGACGACGGTGAAGGTCTTCAGGTACTGGATCAGTGCGTAGACCGAGTTGACGAGCAAGGCCGGCCGCAGCTCCGGCAGGGTGACGTGCCAGAACTTCTGCCACGCGTTGGCACCGTCGATCTCGGCCGCCTCGCGCACGCCGCGGTCGCACAGCGCGAGGTTGGCCAGGAAGATGACGACGTAAAAGCCCACGTGGTGCCACAGTTCCGCGATCAGCACGGCCCACAGCACCGTGCCCGTGGACGCCAGCCCGCCGAACGGCGGCAGGCCGAGCGCGCCCAGCGCCATGTTGACGGCCCCGAAGCTCTGGTCGAACAACCAGCGCCAGACCACGTAGCCGGCCACGTCGGGCGTCACCACCGGCAGGAAGATGGCGATCTTGAACAGCGTGAGGCCGCGTCCGATCAAGGGCGAGTGCAGCAGGAGCGCGTAGGCCAGCGCCAGCACGATGGTGCAGACCACGGCCAGGGCGGTGTAGACGAGCGTGCGCCCCAACGATGCCACGAACAGCGGATCGGCGAGCACGGTGGCGTAGTTGGCCCAGCCCACCCACTGCGCCGAGGGCTGCAAGGCCGTGGCCGAAGCCGTCATGGACACCTGCAGCGACAGCAGGATGGGCCAGACGCCGAAGACCACGGTCAGGCCGGCAAAAGGCAACGCGAAGAGCCAGAAGACGCCAGCTCCCTGGCCCCGCGACCGCTGCAGCCTGGCCGCAAAGGAACGAGCCAGGCCGTTCACAACCCGGGCTTCCCGGCCGGGCAGGACCGACCGTCGGGCGCGGTGGCGGCACCGCAACTCATGGCCGCCCCAGGGCTGCGCCGCTGTCGGCATCGAACAGATGCATGCGGGCGGGGCTCAGGTGGGCCGTCACCGTGGCGCCAACCGGGCCGTCGAAACGCGGCGGCCAGCGTCCGACCAGGTCGGTGCCCGCGACGCGAAGCGTCACCAGGGTGTCCGCGCCGAGCGGCTCGGTCAACGCCACCTCGGCCCGCAGCGGCACGGACTCCTGCGTCCCGGCGACGGGCAACACGTCCTCCGGGCGGATGCCGAACAGCGCCCGGTCCCTTCCGCCGGCAGCCCGTGCAAGAACATCGGGCAAGGGGATGCGCACCGATCCCAGGACCACGCAGCCGTCGGCCAGCGCGCAGGGCACCACGTTCATCGGCGGAGATCCCATGAACCGAGCCACGAAGCGCGACACCGGCGCGCCGTAGACCTGGTCGGGGCTGCCGTGCTGGATCTTGTTGCCGCCATGGAGTACGCAGATGCGGTCGGCCAGTGTCATCGCCTCGACCTGGTCGTGTGTGACGTAGACGATGGTGGCGCCGAGCCGCTGGTGCAGCTTCTTGATCTCGGTACGCATCTCGCCGCGCAGCTGCGCGTCGAGGTTGGACAAGGGCTCGTCGAACAGGAAGACCTTGGGCTGGCGCACGATGGCGCGCCCGATGGCCACACGCTGCCGCTGCCCGCCGGACAGTGCCGCGGGCTTGCGGTCGAGCAGCGCATCGATCTGCAACAGGCCGGCCGCATCCATCACCCGGCGGCGGATCTCCGCCTCCGGCGTCTTGCGCAGGCGCAGGCCGAAGGCCATGTTCTCGAACAGCGTCTTGTGGGGGTACAGCGCGTAGTCCTGGAAGACCATGGCGATGTCGCGGTGCCGCGGAAGCACGTCGTTGACGCAGCGACCGTCGATCGACACCGTCCCGTCGGTGATGGACTCCAGTCCTGCGATCATGCGCAGCAGCGTGGACTTGCCACAGCCCGAGGGGCCGACGAAGACGCAGAACTCGCCGTGGGCGATCTCGAGGTCGACACCCTGAACGACGCGGGACCGGCCGTCGTAGGACTTGCCGACCCCGCGCAACTCGACGCGGGCCACCTGCGCCTTACTTCCGTGCCTGCAGGCGGGCCGTCAGCTCACGCATCTCGGTCGCCGTCTCGGCGATGAAGGCCTTCCAGTTCGCCGGCGGCTTGCTGATGCCCGACAGCAGCTTGCGGTGGAAGGCCGCCTCCAGTTCGGGGTAGAAAGCGTGCGTGGCCTCGGGGAAGTCGTAGGCCGCGAGCTGCCACGCAGGCGCGGCGAACATGCGCTGACGCTCCGACAACGCCGACCCGTCGAGGTCCTTGCGCACCGCCGACCCGACATTGTCCAGAGACGCCTGCTGCGCCGTCTTGCCGAGCATGAACTTCGCGAACTCCACCGCGAGCGCCTTGTTCGGCGAGTTCTCCGGCACGGCCACCCCGCGCATGCCGCCGATCACGACGGCGTTGCGGCGGCTCGCATCGAAGCTGGGCCAGGGGCCGATGACGAAGTCGCCCTTGAGCACCGTCGCGCCGTCCCACTTCTTCACATTCCAGTCGCCGACACGGAACATGCCGGCACGCCCGCCCTCGATGACCTGGTACATCTCAGGGAATGAGTGGTTGATGGTGTCCGGCGGCACGAAACGGTAGTCGGAATAGGTGCGCAGGAACTCTTCCAGCACCTGCGCGTGGCGGGGCTGGTCGATGACGATCCGGCCCTGGGGGTCGATCAGCGTGTGCTTCAAACCGGAGCCGAACACGAATAGGTCCAGCATGTGGATCAGGTCGCGCGGCTTGGCAGCCTGCAAGGCGAAGCCGAAGGTGTTGGCGGTGCCGTTGCCGTCCGGGTCGTTGTCGCGGAACTTGGTGGCCACGCGCTTGGCGTCCTCCCAGGTGGCCGGGAACTTCTCGCCCACCTTGTCGAGCCAGCTCTTGCGCACGCCCAGCGCCATCTGCACGCGCTGGGTCGGCAGGATGATCATCTTCTTGCCGTGGGTGGCGACGTCCAGGTCGGTCTCGCTCAGGAAGCTCTTGTCGGCCACCTGCGCGAGCACGGGCGTCAGGTCCATCAGCTTGCGCGTCTGGTCCTCGATGCGGATCACGCGCTCGTAGTTGTTGAACAGCAGATCAGGGGCGGTGTTGGTGTTCAGCGCCGAGATCGAGCGGCCGAACCACTGCTCGGTGGGGTAGTTGATCGACCGAACCGTGACCCCGGGACGGGTCTTGGCGAACTCGGTGGACATCGCGCTGAACCACTTGATGCCGTTCTCGCCCAGGTCGTGCCAGACGACCAGCTCCTGGGCGGCGGCAGCCCCCATGAACATGGTGGAAGCAACGGCCGTCAGGGCCTTGAGCAGGACGCGTCTCGTCTTCATCGTCGTCTCCGGTGGTTGTCGTGGTGCAGGGTCAGGGCCGAAACGCCCAACCCGACGGGGTTAAACGTTTAACCAACTCTACGTCCATCTTCGATAGACTGCAGTCCAGGAAATCCCTGATCCCGCTGACCGATGAGAGCCGCTCCAACCGCCGATGCGCCGCCCCTGCCCGTGCAGGCTCCGGTTTCGATTGCCGCGGTGGCTCGGCAGGCCGGGGTATCGATTGCCACCGTGTCCAGGGTGGTGAACGGAGTGACGAACAAGACCTCCGAAGCCACCGTGGAACGCGTGCGGGAAGCGGTCAAGGCCTTGGGATACCGCCCCATGGGCGCGGGGCGATCGCTGCGCAACCGGCGCAGCCGACTGGTCGCTGTGCTGGCGGCGAACCTGGCCAACCCCTCGATGGCCGCCATCGCCGCGGTGACCGAAGTCGCCTTGCGACGCGCCGGCTTCGTCATGGTGCTGTGCGACACCCACGACCAGCCTGAGCTGCAGGACGAGTATCTTCTGGAGATGCGCGCCCAGTACGCCTGCGGCTTCGTGCTGTTGGGCGCCGTGGCAAGCCCGGCGCTGCAGAACTTTCAGGCCTCCGGGGAACCGCTCATCTTCGTGAACCGCAACGCCCCATCAGGCGCACGGTGCCATGTGGGCATCGACAACACGGCTGCGGGGGCCGACGTGGCGCGCTGGTTCGCCAGCCTCGGCCGCGGACCTGCCGCCCTCATCCATGGCCGGCTCAGCTCCTCCGCCACGGCCGACCGCGTCTTCGGATTCACCGAGCAGGCGCGGGCGCAGGGCCTGGCCCTGCGGCCCGTCGCCGCCGCCGGTCTCGGCGTGGACGACCACCTGGAGATCGGCTACCACGCGATGCTGGAGCATCTGGCCGCCCGGACTCCGCCGCGCTGCGTTTTCTGCACCAGCGACCTGATCGCCTACGGCGCGCACCGCGCGGCGCACGAACGGGGGCTCGACCCGCAGGCCGACGTGATCTTCGTCGGCTTTGACGACAGCCCTCTCAACCCCTGGATCGCGCCTTGGCTGAACGCCGTGCGCGTGCCCTACGCGGCCTACGGCGAAGCCATCGTCCAGGCCCTCACCGGCCGCGCTCAGCCCGTCCGGCTGGCGCACGAATTGGTCATCCGCGTGCCGGCGCCTGAGCGCTGAACCGTCACACCCTCCACGGGCGCCCACACGATTCCTGCGAGTGGGCTCGGACGTGGCCGCCCAAGACGGGCTTTGGCGCTACGCTGCGGCCATGCCCACGCGCCGCTGGATCGCACACCTCGACATGGATGCCTTCTACGCGTCCGTCGAACTGTTGCGCTACCCGGAGCTGAAAGGCCAGCCGGTGGTCATCGGCGGGCGGCGGGCCCAGACGCCGGTCGCAGGACCGGACGGCCAGCGCCGCTTCACCCGCCTGCGCGAGTACGCCGGCCGCGGTGTCGTCACCACCGCCACCTACCCCGCGCGCGACCTGGGCGTGCACTCGGCCATGGGGATGATGAAGGCGGCCAAGCTCGCGCCCGACGCCGTGCTGCTGCCGGCGGACTTCGAGGAGTACCGCCGCCTGTCCCGCGCCTTCAAGGCCGCCGTGGCCGAAGTCGCGCCGGTGATCGAGGACCGCGGCATCGACGAGATCTACATCGACCTGACCGAGGTGCCCGGCGCGCAGGAGGCCGTGGGTCACGACCCACACGGCGGCGTGCGCGCGCTCGCGCAGGAGATCCGCAACAACGTCGTGCGGCGCACCGGCGGTCTCACCTGCTCGGTGGGCGTGACGCCGAACAAGCTGCTGAGCAAGATCGCCTCCGAGCTCGACAAGCCCGACGGGCTGACCGTGCTGACGCTGGCGGACCTGCACGGCCGCATCTGGCCCCTGCCCGCGCGGCGCGTCAATGGCATCGGCCCGAAGGCCGCGGCCAAGCTGATGGCGCTGGGCGTTCACACGGTGGGTGAACTGGCCGCGCGCCCGCGCCAGGAACTGGTGCAGGTCTTCGGGCGCAGCTACGGCGCCTGGCTGCACGAGGCGGCGCACGGCCTCGACGACCGCCCGGTCGTCACCCACAGCGAGCCCGTGTCGACCAGCCGCGAGACCACCTTCGAGCGCGACCTGCACCCCGTACGCGACCGCGCCACGCTGACCCCGCTGCTGACCCGCCTGTGCGAGCAGGTCGCCTCCGACCTGCAGCGCAAGGGCTATGCCGCGCGCACCATCGGCATCAAGCTGCGCTACGCCGACTTCAAGACCGTCACGCGCGACCTGACCCTGCCCGCCCCGGTGGCCGACGCCGCAGCCATCCGCCGCGCCGCCGGCGAGTGCCTCAAGCGCGTGGACCTCACGCGACCGCTGCGGCTGCTCGGGGTGCGGGCGGCATCGCTGGCGCGGGCCTGAACCAGCGCAGCCCTCTCGAGGCGACTCCCGTACCGGCCGCGCTGTGATCCAAGCATGCGCCCCAGACAGCCGGATAGACTGCGCGCCGCAAGGAGACCGCCCATGCCGCCCGTGATCACCCACATCGAAGACCTGCGTGTACTCGCCGAGAAGCGCGTGCCGCGGATGTTCTACGACTACGCCGACTCCGGTTCGTGGACCGAGAGCACCTACCGCGCCAACGAGGGCGACTTCCAGAAGATCAAGCTGCGCCAGCGCGTGGCGGTGAACATGGAAGGTCGCAGCACGGCCGCCAAGATGGTTGGCATCGACTGCAAGATGCCCGTGGCCATCGCTCCTACCGGGCTCACCGGCATGCAGCACGCCGACGGCGAGATCCTGGCGGCGAAGGCGGCCGAGAAGTTCGGCATCCGCTTCACGCTGTCGACGATGAGCATCTGCTCGATCGAGGACGTGGCCGCGCACACGACGCAGCCCTTCTGGTTCCAGCTCTATGTGATGCGCGACCGCGACTTCATCGAGCGTCTGATCGACCGCGCCAAGGCCGCGAAATGCGACGCGCTGGTGCTGACGCTGGACC
>CAIRBF010000392.1 GCA_903876715.1 uncultured beta proteobacterium | reverse complement strand
GCCATCCTCTTCGAATGGCATGACCGTCTGCAGGAGCCTTCGACGGGATTCTGGGGCGTCGGCCAGGCTCATGATCCTGTGAGTGCGCTGCACGCGATGGCCGGGTCGATGCACAACTTCCACCTCTGGTATTCCTGCGGCCGACCGCTGAAGTTCCAGGACCGGGCGGTGGACTGGTCCCTGGCTCAGCCGGCGCTCGTCCACAGCGCCTGCATCGACGTCGATCTCGTCGACCTCCTCGTCCATGCCCACGGCTTGCTGGACCATCGCCGGGGCGACATCGAGCGCTGGCTGGCCGCCTTGCTGCCCCGGCTGCTGGACCTGCAGCGGCCTGACGGAGGCTTTCATGATGTGGCCGGCGGCGTGCGACGCCAGGACGGCTGGGTCGGCGGCTACGAGGAACCGCAGGGGCTGTCGAACACCTTCGCGACCTGGTTCCGCTGGATCGCCATCGCGATGATCGCCGACCTGTTCTGGCCCGGCCGCTGGCCCTGGGTGTTCCGCGGCATGGTCGGCATCGGCTACCGACGACCGGGAGTTTCATCTTGAGCGAACTGGCCCACGATCCCTTCCACCACCTGCACGACGAAGCCTACGCGCGGCCTTTCGAATCGCCCACGCTGGGCTGCGCGGGCGTGGTCGCGATGGCCGGGCGCCGCGGCGAGTCCTTGGCCGGGCCCTGGAACTTCACGCTCGACCTCTTCGACGAAGGCTTGCGCCAGCACTGGTACCGCGACCCGCCTGAGCCGCCCACGGCCTGGATCCGCCCGCGTGATTACGATGCCCTGGCCGGCCAGACCACGCCGGTGCCGTCGTGCTGGACGATGCAGCAGCCGCAATGGCGCCACTTCGAGGGCGCTGCCTGGTACACCCGGCTGATCGACGGCGGTGCGGGCGGTGCTGACGGTGCGGGTGGCCGCACCGTGCTGCGCGTCGGCGCTGCCAACTACCAGGCGCGGGTGTTCCTCAACGGCCGCTTCCTCGGCACCCACCGCGGCGGTTCGACGCCGTTCTTCGTCGACCTGACGGATCACCTTCACCCTGGGGCCGGCAACCGCCTGCAGATCCAGGTGGACAACCGGCGCGAGCCACAGCGCGTGCCGATGCACCATTTCGACTGGTTCAACCATGGCGGCCTGTACCGCGAGGTCGAGCTGCTGCGCCTGCCCGCCGTCTACTTCCGCCGCGCCGAGCTGCAGCTGGTGCCCGACGGCAGCTTCTCACGGCTGCGTGCCAGCCTGGAGCTGTCTGCGCCCGTGGACGGTGTGGCGGTGGTCGAGCTGCCGGCGCTCGGCCTGCGCCAGGACGTGCAGGTCTGCCAGGGCCGCGGCACCCTGGTGTTCGAGGCCCGGCCCGAGCTCTGGTCGCCCGAGCATCCCTGCCTGCACGACGTCCACTTCACCTTCGGCCCTGATCGGGTCAGCGACCGCATCGGCTTTCGGGAGATCCGCGTCGAGAGCCTGCGCATCCTGCTCAACGGCCGGCCGGTCTACCTGCGCGGCATCTGCGTGCACGAGGACGACCTGGAACTGGGCAAGTGCTCGACCGAGGAGGACGTGCGTCGCCGCTTCGCCCATGCGCGCGAGCTCGGCTGCAACTTCCTGCGCCTGGCGCACTACCCGCACCACGAGCACGTGGCGCGCATCGCCGACGAATTGGGCTTCCTGCTGTGGGAGGAGATCCCCGTCTACTGGGCCATCCGCTTCGACGATCCGGGTACGCTCGCCGATGCCCGCAACCAGTTGCAGGAGTTGATCGCCCGCGATGCCAACCGCGCCAGCGTCATCCTGTGGGGCGTGGGCAACGAGAACGCCGACACCGAGGCGCGCTACGCCTTCATGCGTGAGCTCGTCCGGGCCGCGCGGGAGGCCGATCCGACCCGGCTCGTCTCGGCCGCCTGTCTCATCAACCGCCAGGCCTTCCGCATCGAGGATCGCCTCGCGCAGCATCTGGACGTGATCGGTCTGAACGAATACTTCGGCTGGTACGAGCCGGGGTTCGAGGGCCTGCGCACGCTGCTGGCCAACTCCTCGCCCGACCGCCCCGTGCTGATCAGCGAGACCGGCGCCGACGCCCTGGCCGGCCACCACGGCCGCGAGGACGAACTCTTCACCGAGGAGTGCCAGGCGCGGATGTACCGCGGGCAGATCGCCATCGCCGACACCGCCGACTACATCTGTGGCATGACCCCCTGGCTGCTCTACGACTTCAGGTCCGAGCGGCGCCAGACGGTGTTCAATCGCGGCTTCAACCGCAAGGGCCTGATCGCCGAGGACAAGGCCACGCGCAAGCTGGCATTCGAGGTGCTGGCGCGGGCTTACCGAGCGCGCCGGGCACGCGAAGCGGGCGAAGCTACATCAGCGCCTTGACGCGGCTTGGTCTCGGCGGTCTTCCCCTGTCCGCCGAGCGGCCTGCAGCGGACAGACCGTTCGAGCGCCGGGCCGTGGCCCATCGCGTCCTCGTGTCGAAGAGTCTGGCTCACCCCAGCCGCGCCCGGTGCCGCGCCACCTGCGCCGCCACCTGGCCCGGCGCCGTGCCGCCGCGCACCTGGCGCGCGTTCATCGAGCCGCGCAGCGTGAGCACCCCGAAGACGTCCTCGCCGATGGCGGCGTGAAAGTTCTGCAGCGTGGCCAGCGGCAGCTCGGACAGGTCCACGCCCTCGCGCAGGGCCACCTTGACCGCGTGCGCCACGGCCTCGTGCGCGTCGCGGAAGGCCAGGCCTTTCTTCACCAGGTAGTCGGCCAGGTCGGTGGCGGTGGCGTAGCCGCGCAGCGCGGCGCGCTCCATCGCCTCAGGCTTGACGACGATGCCCTCGCACATCTCGGCCATGATGCGCAGGGTGTCGCGCAGCGTGTCCACGGTGTCGAACAGCGGCTCCTTGTCTTCCTGGTTGTCCTTGTTGTAGGCCAGCGGCTGGCCCTTCATCAGGGTGATCAG
>CAIRBF010000391.1 GCA_903876715.1 uncultured beta proteobacterium | reverse complement strand
GGCGAGGTGGCCTCGGTGCTGGCCAACACCTCGCGCGAATGGGTCTGGACCGACCTGGCGGTGCTGTCGGCCGGCGGGGTGTGCAACGGCATCTACCCCACCGACGCGGCCTCGCAGGTGCAGTTCCTGTGCGCGGACTCGGACTCGGTGTTCCTGTTCGTCGAGGACGACGAGCAGCTCGACAAGTTCCTCGAGGTGCGCGAGCACCTGCCCCGGCTGCGCAAGGTCATCGTCTTCGACATGGAAGGCCTCGCCGAGCTCGACGACCCGCAGGTCATCGGCCTGCCGGCGCTGCGCGAACTCGGCCGCAGCTGGCTGCGCGAGCACCCAGGCTGGCTCGAGGCGCGGCGCGCGGCGCGCGGCAGCGCTGACGTCGCCATCCTCGTCTACACCTCTGGCACGACGGGCAAGCCCAAGGGGGCGATGATCACGCACGCCAACCTGTGCGCGGTGCTGTCGGGCCTGGAAACCAGCCTGTTCGAGGGGCTGCCGCAGGGAGGCGAGCGCATCGCCTTCCTGCCGCTGTGCCACATCGCCGAGCGCATGATCGGCGGCTACATCCCTCTCATGCGGCGCTCGGTGACAAACTTCGTCGAGAACCCGGAGACCGTCTTCGAGAACCTGCGCGAGGTCCAGCCGCAGGTCTTCTTCGCCGTGCCGCGGGTGTGGGAGAAGATCTACTCGCAGGTGATGATCACGCTCAGCGAGGCCGACCGCGCGCAGAAGCTTGCCTATGGCTGGGCGCTGTCCGTCGGGCAGCGCGTGGCCGCCTGCGCCGACGCCGGGCGCGAGCCAGGCGCCACGTTGAAGCTGCAGCACGCGCTGGCCAACTTCCTGGTCCTGGACAACGTGCGCCGAATGACCGGCATGAGCCGGGTGCAGCTCGCGCTCACCGGCGCGGCGCCGATCTCGCCCGAGCTGATCCGCTGGTACCGCAGCCTGGGGGTGCCGCTGCGCGAGGGCTGGGGCATGACCGAGACCTGCGCCGGCGGCACCGTCAACCCGCGCCAGGCGACGCGGCCGGGCAGCATCGGCGTGCCCGGCCCGGGCGTGGAGATGCGCATCGCCGAGGGCACGGGCGAGATCCTGCTGCGCGGCTCCAACGTCATCCTGGGCTACCTGAACCAGCCCGAGAAGACCGCCGAGGCCATTGATGCCGAGGGCTGGCTGCACACCGGCGACGTCGGCCGTGTCGACGACGACGGCTACTTCTACATCACCGACCGGATGAAGGACATCATCATCACGGCCGGCGGCAAGAACATCACGCCCAGCGAGTGGGAGAACCAGCTCAAGTTCAGCCCCTACGTGACGGACGCGGTGGTCATCGGCGACAAGCGCGCCTTCCTGACCGCGATCGTCATGATCGACCAGGAGAACGTGGAGCGCTACGCCCAGGAGCGCGACATCCCGTTCTCGAACTATGCGAGCCTGACCCGCGCGCCCGAGATCCAGGACCTGATCCAGGCCGAGGTCGACCGCGTGAACCAGCAGTTCGCGCGCGTCGAGCAGGTCAAGAAGTTCTTCCTCCTCGACAAGCAACTCACGGCCGAGGACGAGGAGCTGACGCCGACGATGAAGCTCAAGCGCAAGCTCGTGCAGCAGAAGTATGCCGAGCAGATCGAGGCGATGTACCGGGGTTGAACGGACGCCCCGGGCCTGACCGGGTCTCAGTGCCGCGCGGGTTCCTCCGGCGCGTCCGGGTCCTCGGTTGGCGGGGCAGCGGTCACACGATAGCTCTCGCTGGCCCAGGCGCCGAGGTCGACCTGTCGGCAGCGCTCGCTGCAGAAGGGGCGCCAGGAGTTGTCAGGCCCGTACAGCGACGTCCCGCCACAGCCGGGGCAACGCACGCTCAGGCGCACAGCGTCAGCTCGAAGTCGATGTCCTCGGCCGCGGCCTTCAGGCGCCCGTCGGCGTCGGGACGCATCATCCGTACCGACACCAACAGTCGGTGGCCGGAGATCTCTGGCACGAGTCCGGTGCTGCCGTCCATGCGCAGTTGCAGCAGGTGGTAGCTCCGGCCCTCGGGCAGGCGCATCTGGAACTGGCCTTCCGCGGCATGCATGCGCTGTGTGACCCCGCTGTCGCGCAAGAGCCCGAGCAGCACCTGCAGCGCCTGCGCCAACGGTGCCAGGCATTCGGCCCAGCCGGCGATGTCGGCCCGGCGGCGCTCTGGCGACAGTTGCTGCCAGGCGTGGTAGCCGGGCAGGTCGAAGGCGCAGGTGCCACCAGGGATGCCGATTCGACTGCGGATGCTCATGAGCCAGTCGTTCGTCGCCAACGCCTGCCCCGCCTTGCCTGGCGTCGCATTCAGCGCGTCATACGCCTGGTCCAGGCGCGCGCAGATCGCGTCCAGCGCTTGCTCGGAGATGTTGGGATTGCCACGGTAACTCTGAAGCTGGGTCTTGTGGCGTTCCAGTTCCTTGAGCAGGTCCGACTTCAGGTCCGCGCGTGAGCCCACGTCCATGACCTCGAAGATCGTCGCGAGCGCGAAGTGGTGGTCGATGGCTGCATCGCGCACCATCAGCTCGGCCAGACGCTCGAACAAATGCTCGAGTCGCAGCATCGCGCGGATGCTCTCGTGGAAGGGGTGCTCGTAGAGCACCCGTGGGGCGGACGGGGTCGCACTCATCGACAGCGTCATTGTTTCACAGCGTTGCCGCCCGGCAGCGGCCTCAGCCCGTTGAATCCCCACTGTGCCAACGGTCCCAGACGCGGTCCACCTCGGCCTGCAGTGCGGCCAGCGAGATACCGTCGTTCAGGATCACCGCGTCGGCGATGGCGCGGCGCTGCTCGCGAGTGGCCTGCTGCGCGATCACGCGCTGCACGGCCTCCTCGGGCCAGCCGTTGCGCGCCATCACGCGCTGCACCTGGGTCTGCTTGCTGCAGTCGACGACGAGCACACGGTCCACCCGCGCGCGCCAGTGGCCGGACTCGGCCAGCAGCGGGACGTCGAAGACGACGGTGGCGTTCCCTGCAGCCGCAGCCTGGGCGCGCGCGGCCGTGCCGATCAGCGGGTGCAGGATGCCCTCGAGCCGGGCCTTCACGGCCGGGTCGGCGAAGGCGCGCGCGCGCATCCAGTCCCGGTCCATCGCGCCGTCGGCGCCGATGGCCTGCGCGCCAAAGGCTTGCGCAATGGCCGGCAGGGCCGCGCCGCTGGGGGCCGTGAGCGCGCGCGCGATCGCATCCGTGTCCACGAGCACAGCGCCGCGCTCGACCAGGTGCCGGGCGACCGTGCTCTTGCCGCTGCCGATGCCGCCGGTCAGGCCGATGTGCAGGCCACGACCGGCCGCAGCGGACGCCTGCGGGGCCTGGGGTGTCGAAGTGCTTGCGGTCACGGTGTCACCATCCCATCCATCGGGCCACGTCCTGTGGGCCCGCCAGCAGCACGGCCAGGCCGCCCCCAGCCAGGAAAGGCCCGAAGGGCACGTAGCGGCCTTCGCGCAAGGTCCCGGCCGCCTTCATCGCCAGCCCCACCGTGGCCCCGATCACCGAGGCCAGCAGCAGCACCGGCAGCAGAGACTGCGCGCCGAGCCATGCGCCGAGCGCGGCCAGGAGCTTGAAGTCGCCGTGGCCCATGCCCTCCTTGCCGGCGACGAGCTTGAAGACCGCGTGCACGGTCCACAGCACCAAGTAGCCCATCGCGGCGCCGGTGATCGCCGCACCTGGGTTCACCGTCCAGCCCAGGGCCGCCGCCGCCAGGCCTGCCCAGAGCAGCGGCAGCGTAAGGTCGTCGGGCAGCAGGGTGGTCTCCCAGTCGATCGCTGCCAGCGCCACCAGCGTTGCGGCGAAGCCGCACCAGGCCAGCACCTCGGGCACGGCCCCGAAGCGCAGTCCGAGCGCGGCGAACAAGGCTGCTGTCAGCGCCTCGACCAGCGGGTAGCGCGACGGGATACGGGCTCCGCAGGCCGCGCAGCGTCCGCGCAGGCGCAGCCAGCCCAGCAGCGGCAGGTTCTCGTACCACGCCAAGCGGTGTCTGCAGGCCGGGCAGTGCGAGCGCGGTCGCGCCAGGCCGAGTGCAGGCAGCCCATCCACGCCCTGCCGCACCTGAGCTGCAGCCTCGCTGAGCACCGGGTGCGGTGGCCGCCCGAAGGCGTCCTGGTGGGCATCGGCGTCGGCCAGTTGGGCCGATACATCGCCCCACCACCGGCGCTCCAGCATGCGTGGCAGGCGGTGGATCACGACATTGAGGAAGCTCCCCACCACCAGGCCGAGCACCGCCAGCGCCAGCGGCGACAACCAGAACTCCGGCACCGTTGCGCTCACACCACCGACCCCAGCTTGAAGATCGGCAGGTACATCGAGACGACGATGCCCCCGATCAGCGAGCCGAGGAAAACGATGATCATCGGCTCGATCAGGCTCGAAAGGCCCTTGACCATCTCGTCGACCTCCTCCTCGATGATCTCGGCCGCCTTGCTCAGCATGTGCTCGAGCGAGCCCGACTCCTCGCCGATGGCCGTCATCTGCAGCACCATGGGCGGGAACACGGCCGTGCCGCGCATCGCACTGGTGAGCGAGGTGCCGGTGGAGACCTCGCGCTGGATCGCCTCGGTCGCGGCGGCGTAGACCGCGTTGCCTGCGGCGCCACCGACCGAACCCAGGGCCTCGACCAGCGGTACCCCGGCGGCGGTCATGGTCGCCAGGGTGCGGGCCCAGCGTGCGACGACCGACTTGCGCACGAGCTCGCCAAAGACCGGCAGGCGCAGCAGCAGGCGGTCGGCACCGTCTTGCAGGCGCTCGGAGCGGCGCCAGCTCTGGAGTAGCGCGAATCCGCCCCCGCCCGCCAGCAACAGCAGCAGCGGTCCCTGGGCGACGAAGAAGTCCGACATCGCGATCACCGTCAGTGTGGGCGCCGGCAGGTCGGCGCCGAAGGACTTGAACACGTCCTTGAACGAGGGAATCACATAAACCATGATCACCGCCAGCACGACGAGCGCGACCACGACGACCGCGGTCGGATACAGCAGCGCCGAGCGCACCTTGGCCTTGATGGACAGGATCTTCTGCTGGTAGGTGGCCAGACGGTCGAGCAGGGGCTCGAGGATGCCGCCGTTCTCGCCCGCCTCGACGATGTTGCAGTAGAGCTTGTCGAAGTGGCGCGGGTGCTTGCGGAAGGCGGCCGAGAGGCTGTTTCCAGCCTCGACGTCGGCCCGGATGTCGCCCAGCAGTCGGGCCATGCGCGCGTTCGGGCTGCCGCGCGAGACGATGTCGAAAGCTTGCAGCAGCGGCACGCCGGCGCTGATCATCGCGGAGAGCTGGCGCGTGAAGACGGCGATATCCTTTTGTCGGATCGCGCCACCGTTGCCGCCGCGGCGTTTGCGCGCACGCGTCACGATCAATCCCTGGCGCCGCAGCGTGGCCTTCAGCGCGGCCTGGCCGCCGGCGCGCAGCTCGCCGCGCACGATGCGCCCGGACTTGTCACGCGCCTCCCACTCGAACAGTGCATCCTGCGGCGCGGCGCGGCGCGGGGCCGGGCGCATGTGGGTGGAGCGGGAGGTGGCCATCGTGGGGGCGGGTCTGGGCGGCAGCGGGTTCAGGCGTTGGTGACGGTCAGCACTTCCTCGAGCGAGGTGACGCCGGCGCGCACCTTCACCAGTCCGGCCTGGCGCAGATCGCGCACACCGTCGCGGCGGGCCTGCTCGGCGATGTCCATCGAGGAGCCCTGGGCCAGGATGATGCGCTGGATGGCCTCCGACACCGGCATCACCTGGTAAAGACCGACCCGGCCGCGGTATCCCAGGTTGCAGGCCTTGCAGCCCACGGCCCGGTAAGGGCGCCAGCCGCCGTCGAGCGCTTCGTCGTCGAAGCCGGCGTCGCGCAAGGCCTGCAGCGGGACGTCGGCAGGCGCCTTGCACGTCTCACACAGGCGTCGCGCCAGACGCTGGGCCGTGATCAGCAGCACGCTGGCGGCGATGTTGAAGGGCGCCACGCCCATGTTCAGCAGCCGCGTCAGCGTGCTGGGTGCGTCGTTCGTGTGCAGCGTGGACATGACCAGGTGGCCAGTCTGCGCTGCCTTGACCGCGATGTCGGCGGTCTCCAGGTCGCGGATCTCACCGACCATGATGATGTCCGGGTCCTGGCGCAGGAAGGCGCGCAGCGCGGTCGAGAAGGTCAGCCCGGCTTTTTCGTTGACATTGACCTGGTTGATGCCCGGCAGATTGATCTCGGCCGGATCCTCCACAGTGGCGATGTTCGCCCCGGGCTGGTTCAGCAGGTTCAGGCAGGTGTAGAGCGATACCGTCTTGCCCGAGCCCGTTGGCCCGGTGACCAGGATCATGCCGTAGGGACGCTGGATGGCCTGAAGCAGCCGCTGCTTCTCCAGCGGCTCGTAGCCGAGCGCATCGATGCCGAGCCGGGTTGTCGACGCGTCCAGGATGCGGATGACGATCTTCTCGCCGAACAGCGTGGGCAGCGTGCTGACGCGGAAATCGATGGCCTTGGCGCCGAAGCTCAGCTTCATCTTGCCATCCTGCGGTACCCGCTTCTCGGCGATGTCGAGCCGGCTGATGACCTTGATGCGCGAGGCAAGCTTGTCCTTGACCGCCAAGGGGGGCTGCGCGATCTCGCGCAGTTCGCCGTCGATACGAAAGCGCACCCGGTAGTGGTGCTCGTACGGCTCGAAGTGCAGGTCGGACGCGCGCATGTTGATTGCATCCACCAGCATCTTCTGCAAGAAACGCACGACGGGCGTGTCTTCGACCTCAGCGGCAACTTCACCGGGACCCTCGGTCGTCGCGTCGTCGCGGATGTCGAAGTCGAAGTCCTCGCCGGCCAGCGATTCGAGCGCGGCGTTCGCGCTGACCGCACGGCCTTCGAGCAGGCGTGCAAGCTTGTCCTGCTCCACGACGACCCACTCCGGCACGAGCTGGGTCACGAACTTGAACTGCTCCGCGGCTTCCTTGTCGGTGGGGTCGGCGCTGCCTAGAAAGACGCGTTGTGCCCGACGCGAGAGCACGACGAAGCGGTGCTGCGCCGCCAGCTTGGCGTCGACGACATCGGTGGGCAAGCGGCTGGCGTCGACGGCCTCCAGGTCGAGCAGCGGCAGCGCCAGCGCCGTCGACAGCGCCTGCGCTGCTTGGGCGGCGCTCACCGCACCCGCCGCCACGGCAGTGGCGACGAAAGGCTCGCGCTGTGCGCCGGCGCCTCGGCTGAGCGCCTGTGCGGTCTTGTGGTCGAGCAGGCCGGCGTGGACGAGGATACGCGCCGCACCACCCAGGCGTGGGGCTTCGGTCTCGACGGGGGCGTAATCGGTGTTCAAGACGGTTCAGGTTCCAACGGCCTCTCGAGGAAACGCTGGGCCGCGCCAAGCTTTCTCGCGCCCCCGCGGGGAGGTGGGCTGGGACGGGCAACGCCCGGCGCACGGGCGTGCTCACTAGCCCTCGAGGCCACAGAGATCGAAGCGTAGCGTGAAAACGTAACAGATGGCCAGTGCAGGTGGACTTTCCCGTTCGCGAAGGCTTCGTAGGGTGGACATGCAACCCGGATCCTGATCCGGCGAGGGATTCGCGCCCCAGACTCCGATGCCTCGAGCCTGGCACCACCCTCACGCTACACTCAGCTTGAACGGTTTTCGTCTGGTTCGGCGCGGGGCGTGCGACAGAAATTTCTTGGTAAATCCGGCGAAGCGTGTCCGCGGGTGATGATGCCGTGAATGAGCCGGTGCTTGGTGCGTGCCACTTGGCGATGAAGAACGATATTGGCTGCGTCCCTGCCTTCGTCCGGCGCGGCGACTGGTGAGGCAATCATTGCTCAGACCTCCATCCGTTCCGTGTTTTGGGGCACACGAGTCGGGCATGTCGTCTGATTGCTGGCGCTTGCCGTGGGGTATGGCGATTCAAGTGTTGATTCCCGCAAGTGCTGCCCATGAGTCTCGTAACTTGTCAATGGTGGATAGAGAAAATTCTCAGCGTTGTTGAGTCATGAAAGACACGAATACACCTCTTTTGAGTGTTGCAGAGCTTGAAGCGTTGATTCAGGTTTGGGGCGGCAAGCCGAATCAGTCGTTTGACAAGATGTTTCCCATCAAGTTCTGGTTTGTTATGTCTGTGGCCACGGGCTATTGCGTCTGGCTGCTTTTTTCTCCGGATAGAGTTGCCATGATGATGGCTACAGAGCCTGCAGAGATTGCCCGGTTGAGCCGATTCTTGTATTTCAGAGGTTGGTTCTTGCTGATCATGATCATATCGACAATATATTTCTACTCCAAAGATAAATATATTGCAATATATTCAAGTTTTTGCTTCATGTTGGGCTCGATGAATCTCGTCTTTGACCTGTTCAACGTGTACGGTGCGAACTTGTCGCGACCGACGCCAGAACTCACCATCTTGCTGATCATTCGCGTAGCCGCTCTCTGCACGATGTACTCCATCGTGCGCCACTCGGGCCGTGTACCAGAGGTGAAGGACAGATTCAACGTCTTCCTGCCATTCAGGCGCTGAGCTGTCTTCTTTCCGTCGGCCTTGCGTCACGGCGGGAGTACGGCCCGAGCGCTGGAGGTATTTGTCGCCCGCCCGCGTTTGGTGAGGGGTGCCCCGCCGGTGGTCGACGCAATCTCATGGGGTCGAATCCAGTGCGCAGCAGAGATTTTCCACCGCGTAACAGCGTTGCGCTGGGCAGCTACCGCGTCGAGGTCAGTGTGGTGGTGCGACCCCATGCTTCCTGAGTTCGACGGCTCAGCCACGTAAACGATTGATTCACGAAGAGTCAACCAAGAAGTTTTTCACTACAACACAGCGACCGAGGTGGGTTCTGCGAGCTCCTGTGGCTTGAGGGTGGGCACGCCGACGGCGGTGAAGAAGCATTTCTGTTTGGCGTCGAGTTTGGCGACGCCCTGAGAAACGCGGCATCCGGTGTTGCGGCACTCTTTTGATATTCGCACTTGAGCTGCCTCCCCAGGCGGACGGGGACTCCGCT
>CAIRBF010000390.1 GCA_903876715.1 uncultured beta proteobacterium | reverse complement strand
TCCATGGCCTCGGCGATGGTGTAGGTGTTGACCCAGTTGACCTCGGTGGCGTAGCTCAGCGCGGCGCGGATGCCGTGCAGGTGCGAGTCGATCAGCCCCGGGATGACGGTGCGGCCGCCGGCGTCGATGGTGCGCGTCGAGGGCCCGGCGTGCCCCGCCACCGTGGCGGCGTCGCCCACCGCCAGCAGGCGCCCGTCGCGCACGGCCAGTGCCTGCGTGGTGGTCGAGTTCGCGTCCAGCGTCATGACCTTGGCGTTCGTCACGATCAGGTCAGCGGGCTGGGCCCAGGCGCCCGCCGAGGCCGCCAGCGCCAGGCCCAGCAGGGCGCCGCGCCAGGCGCGCAGGAGGGGGTGTCGTTGCATCGGGTGTCTCCTCTTTTGGTCTGTATTCGGGTGGATGGGATCCTCAAGCCCCGACAGGCGGCGCCAAGGGCATCGCCAACAGCACGCTCGCCGCTTGCGCTGTGTGGTTGCGCAGCTGCCGCTTTTCGCCCGGGGCGAAGCGCACCGAGTCGTGGCGGCGCAGCACGGCCTCCTCGGTGCGGCCGTCGATCTCGCCGGTCACCGTGAGCTCGCCGTCGAGCACGACATAGTGCTTCTCCATCGGCGAGGGGTCGAGCCCGGTGTGGCCGCCCGGGGCCAGCGTCGACACGCCCATCCAGAGTTGCACGGCCGGTCCGGCGGTGCGGCCCTGCAGGTAGACGCAGCGCATGTCGAAGTGGTTGGGCGCCTGGTACTCGGGCGCGTCTTCGAAGCGGGTGACGTGCATGGTGGCTTTCTTCGCAGTGGGGGCCCGGGGCCGTGAATTCAGGGGCGCAGCACGAGCCGCGCGTCGTCGCCGCCGATCACGCGCCGGTAGGCCTGGAGCGCGTCGTCGAGCGCGTGCACCGAGGAGGCCTCCACCGGGTAGGGGCGCAGCTCGCCGCTGTCGAAGCCGGCGCGCAGGCTGTCCAGGCACTCGCTGGCGGCCACGCAGTCCAGCGCCAGCGAATCGATGCCGACGTAGGTGTGCATGCCGCGGTAGAAGGTGAAGATGTCGAAGGGCACCGGACGCTCGATCGTCGAGATCAGGATCTGCGTGCCGCGCTTGGCCAGCGCCAGGTTGGCCGCCTCGAAGTAGGGGCTGCCGACGGTGTTGAAGACGATGTCGGCGCCGCGCCCGCCGCCGGCTTCGCGGCTGCGCGCGGCCAGCTCGGCCGCGGGCAGCCCGCGCGCATCGCCCACCGCCACCGGGCCGCAGGCATGGCCCGCGAGCGTGGCGTCGCGCTGCACCGCGACGACGGTGGCGCCGGCGCGCGCGGCGATCTGCACCGCCGCCTGCCCGACCTTGCCGTTGGCCCCCATCACGGCGACCACCTGACCACGTTGCGGCGCACCGCTGCGGCGAAAGCCCTCGACGGCGGTCACGAAGGGCACGCCGACGCTGCCGGCGGCGTCGAAGTCCAGGCCCGTGGGCTTCTCGCGCAGCGCCGCCTCGGGCAGCAGCAGCCAGCCCGCGTGCGAGCCGTCGCGCGTGATGCCGATATCGCCGCCGGAGCCCCAGACGTCGCGCCCGATCCAGGCCGACGGGCCAGCGACGACCGTGCCGGCGAAATCGCGCCCCGGGGTGCGCGGCCACACCGCCTGCGGCATCAGGCCGAGCTGGGCCTTGACGTCGCTCGGGTTGACACCAGCCGAGCGCACGCGCACGAGCGCCTGGCCGGCGCCCGGCTGCGGCGGCGCTTGCGGCTCGAGCTGTGGCGCGAGCGTGTCGGCGCCGGCGGCCTTGGCCCGCACGCGCACCGCGCGCAGGGTCTGCAGTTCAGGGCTCACGGCGGGATCCTCTTCTCAATGCTCAATGGGGCAGGCCGATCAGGGCGCGGGCCTCGCGCGGACCCATCAGCTCGCCGCCAAGGTCGCGCACGATGCGCCGCGCCTTGGCCACGAGCTCGGCGTTGCTGCGGGCGAGCACGCCCTTGTCGAGGAAGATGTTGTCTTCCATCCCGACGCGCAGGTGGCCGCCGAGCAGCCAGGCCTGCGCCACCATCGGGAACTCGAAGCGGCCGATGCCGAAGGCCGACCAGATCGCCCCGGGCGGCAGCTGGCTGCGCGCGTACTGCAGCGTCTCGGTGCTGGACGCGAAGCCGTACTTGACGCCGGTGACGAAGGTCCACAGCCCGGGGCCGGCGAGGGTGCCGTCGGCGATCAGGTCGCGCGCCAGGTGGATGTCGCCGGAGTCGAAGATCTCGAGCTCGGGCACGACACCGGCCTCGCGGATGGCGCGCGCCATGATGCGCACGTTGCGTGGCGTGTTGATCACCACGTCGGGCCCGGAGTTCATCGTGTTGAAGTCCAGCGAGCAGACGTCGGGCTTGATCAGCGCGATGTGCGGCACGCGCTGCAGCGGCGGCAGCAGGGTGCTGCCCGGCGCGGCCACGCGGGGGTCGTCCTCGCTGGGAACGAAGCGCCCGCCCGGGCCCGTGGTCAGGTTGATGATGACCTCGCGGTTGCGCTGGCGGATGCGGTCGACGACGTCGCGGTAGAGCTCGACCTCCATCGACGGCCGGCCGGTGGCCGGGTCGCGCACGTGGATGTGGACCGCGGCCGCGCCCTCCTCGGCCGCGGCCAGGCACTCGTCGGCGATCTGGGCCGGCGTGATGGGCAGGTGCGGCGTCTGCTCGGGGCGGGTGAGGTTGCCGGTGACGGCGCAGGTGAGGAAGCAGGTGTGCATGGCAGGGTTCAGAGGTGGCGACCGCCGTCGACGACCAGGCGCGTGCCCGTCATGTAGCGCAGCGTCGTCGCGCAGGCCTGCACGGCGGCGGCCACGTCGTCGACGCTGCCGATGCGCCGCAGCGGGATCGTCGCGGCCACCTTGGTGTTGAAGTCGGCGCCGCGGCCGGGCACGAAGCCCGAATCGACGACGCCCGGCGAGACCGAGACGACGCGAACGGCGGGTGCGAAGGCGCGTGCGAGCGCATCGCCGACGACGTCGACCGCGGCCTTGGCCGCGACATAGCCCAGATTGCTGCCGACGCCGGTGAAGGCGGAGATCGACGAGACGTTGACCACCAGGCCGTCGCCCGAGGCCTTCAGCAGCGGCAGGAAGGCGCGGATGGTGGCGACCACGCCGCGGAAGTTGACCTGCAGCATCTCGTCCAGGATGTCGTCGCTCAGGGCCTCCAGGTCGCCCGCCGGGATGGCCTTCGTGTAGCCGGCGCTGTTGACGAGCAGGTGCACCGCGGCGTGCTTTGCAGCCACGCGCGCGGCCGCGGCGCGCAGCGATGCGGAGTCGGTGATCGAGGCGCGCACGGCGTCGTGCCCGCTGCCGGGCAGGGCGTGTGCCAGCGCGAGTGCGACGGACTCGTCGGCCGAGCGGTGCAGCAGCACGCAGCGCGCGCCGAGTGCGGCCAGGCGGCGCGCCGTGGCCAGGCCGATCGCGCCGGTGCCGCCGGCGATCACGGCAACCTGGCCGTCCATGCGGTCACGCGGCGCGAAGGCCGGGGGGGTGGGGGCATCCGTCATGTTCTTCCGGGGAGTTCGGGCAGGCGGGGAGTCGCTCTCGGGCTCTCAGGGAATCGGCGGCTTGGGGAACACCATCTCGCCGGGGCTCAGGTGGAAGTCATGCTGCAGCCGCTTGCCGGGCTGGCCGTCGATCAGCGCGTCCTCGAAGCGCCCGACCAGCGCCGCGGTGACGCCGAAGACCGGGTCGCTCGCCAGGCGCGCGTCGTCGTGCGGGAAGACCTGCGTCACGAGCACGCGGTGCCCGGGGCTCGAGACCATGAAGTGCAGGTGGGCCGGACGCATGGCGGAGCGCTGCTGGGCGCGCAGCAGCCCGCCGCAGGGGCCGTCCGTGGGCACCGGGTAGCCGGCCGGCACGATGGTGCGCAGGCGGTAGCGCCCCGCGGCGTCGGTGGTGAAGCGGCCGCGCAGGTTCATCTCGGGTTGCGCTGCGTCCTGGTTCTCGTAGAGCCCGTCGGGTGAGGCGTGCCACACGTCGACCGTCGCGCCGGCCAGTGGCTGGCCGGCGGCGCCGAGGACGGTGCCCTGCACTTCCAGCACGGGGGCGTCGATGGACTGGCGCGCGATGCTCTGCCCGGGCTCGCAGCCCGGCGCGTGGGCGCGCCAGAAGGGCCCCAGCAGCGCGGCGTGCGACTCGCGCGTGGCGGCCACCGGGTTGTTGAGCACCGCCACCAGCGAGCTCACGCCCAGCAGGTCGGCGGCGAGGATGACCTCGTTCTTCTTCGGCCCGGTGGCCTGGCCGATGCCGATGAGAAACTCCACCGCGGCCTCGAACTCGGCTTCCGTGACGGCGTTCTCGATCACGAACTGGTGCAGGTGGGTGGTCAGCGAGGCCATCAACCCGCGCAGCCGCGCGTCGGGCGAGCCCTCCATGGCCTTCAGGACCAGCGGCAGCAGGGTCTCGGGGGTGCTGGGGAGCGTCGTCGGGGCCACGGCGTCGGCTGCTTGAGGTGGCGGCATCGCACTGGGCTCTGAAGGAGGGTTGGGAACTCGGCGTCCGGACCTTGCCGGGAGAGCCTGCCATCGCGCTGCGCGAGCGCGCGCGCAGCGTGTGGAGACTGACAGCCTGAGGCTATTCCAGCGCGGCTCAGCCCAGGCGACGCAGCGCGCCTTCGTGCCAGCGCAAGTCCACGTAGCGCTCGGCGGAGGGCGGGTTGCCGCCCCACTGGCCCTCGATCTCGGCGCGCAGGGCGAGCACGGCGCGGAAGCCGGCGGCGTCGAAGCGGCTGTCGACCGCGAGGCCGAAATTCGGCTCCATCAGCGCGTCGTAGGTCAGCGCGGTGATCGTCGGCGACAGGTTCAGCCGCCGGCCCAGCAGCGCGAGCGCCGCGTCCTTGTTCTGGGGCATGCGTCCCCAGCGCAGGCCCTGCACCAGGGCTGCAAGGTAGCGTTCCAGGGCCGCGCCGTTGGCGCCCGCCCAGGGCCGCATCGTGAACACGCCCGAGCCCTGGTAGGGGCCGATCAGGTCGATCATGCGCCCCAGACTGCGCAGGCCGAATTCGCGCGCCTGGAAGGAGAACGGCGGGTTCAACGCCGAGGCGGCGTGGCTGCGGTCGTCGCGCATCGCTCCCACGCGCTGGAAGGTGCCGCCGACCACCTTGATCGTGTAGTCGCCCGTCTTCAAGCCAGCCTTCAGCAGCACCTTGCGCGCCTGCAGCGCGTAGGCGGTGTTGGGCGCGTCGACGATCAGCGTGCGCCCGCGCATCTGCGCGACCTCGGTGATCTCGGGCTGGACGAAGAACTCGTTCATGCTGCTGTCGCCGCCCATCACGATGGCGATGTCGGCGCCGGCGGACTCGCGCATCGCCACCGCGTTGTCGACCGCGGCGTGGGCGATGTCGAAGGCGCCGGCCGCCAGGCCGGTGCGCAGCTCGTTGGAGTTCTGCGTGAACTGCAGGTCGACCTCGACGCCCTGCTCGGCGAACAGGCCGCGCTCCTGGGCGACGAAGACGGCGAGGTTCTGCGCCCCGGGGAACACCTTCACGCGCAGCCTGGCCGGCTGGGCCAGCGCGGCCAGCGGCGCTCCCAAGGTGGCGGCGCAGGCCAGGGTCTGCAGGAAGGCGCGGCGCGGGCGGGGCATGGGCATCGGCGGTTCTCCTCGGTAGTCTGGCGGCGCTTCGGTGTCGCCACGCGCCGCAGTGTCGCCAAGGAAAAGCCCTCGCGGCATTGGGGCATCCCCCGAGGCGGCGCGGGCCGCTCACCCGCGCCGCAACCTCAGCAGTGCCACCCCCGAGGCGATCAGCAGTGCGATCCCGCCCCAGGCCAGCAGGTTGGGCACCTCGCCCCAGACCAGCCAGCCCAGCGCCACCGCGGCGACGAGGGCGCTGTAGCGGAAGGGCGAGACGATGGCGAGGTCGCTGCCGCGCGTGGCGGCGATCGTCAGCCCATGCCCGGCGGCCAGGAACACCGCCGCCGCGGCGAGCTGGCCCCACTGCAGGGTCGATATCGGCGCAAAGCCGCCGTCGGCGGCGGTCATCAGCGCGGCCACCACGGTGACCCCGAGCGTGGTCGACAGCGTGATCCCCATCGACGAGACCTCGCCGGCGATGCGCGGGGTGACGAGGTCGCGCGCGGCGTTGAACAGGGTCGCCAGCACGCACAGCCACGCATAGGCGTTGAAGCCGCCGGCCCCGGGCTGGACGACGAGCAGCACGCCGGCGAAGCCCGCACCGATGAGCAGCCAGCGCCGCGCACCCACGCGCTGCCCGAGCACCGGGCCCGCCAGCAGCGCGATCACCAGCGGCGTGGCCATGTTGATCGCGGTCGCGTTCGCGATCGGCAGGTGGAACAGCGAGATCAGGTAGGTGATGGTGGCCAGCGCGTCCAGCAACGTGCGCAGCAGCACCCAGCGCCCGAACACGTGGCGCACCGGCACCGCGCCGGCGCTGACCCGCGTCACCGCCCACACCAGCGCGGTGGCCATGAGACCGCGCACCAGGATCAGCTGACCCGCCGGCAGGTTCTCGCTGACGACCTTGATGAGCGTGTCGTTGACGATGAAGGCGGTCATCGCCAGCACCATCAGGCGGATGCGGTGGCGGGTGCCGGGGTCGGTGGGGGTGGGGGGCACGGGGCGGGGCGGGATGGGGGCGGCCCGCAGGCGCCTCGGAGCAGACGCATCAGCTTAGCCAGACCAGACTAGAATTGTGCCCGAGGAATATCCCCGCGGCAAAGACACCAAGATGCAGCCGGTCAACATGTTGGAAGCCAAGTCCACGTTGTCCCGCCTGGTCCAGGCGGTGGAGGAAGGCCGCGAGTCCGAGATCGTCATCGCCCGCAACGGGCGTCCGGTCGCGCGCCTGGTGCCGCTGGAGCGGGCGCCGGTGGCGCGCAGGCTCGGGGTGGCCCGCGGGCGCTTCACCGTGCCCGAGTCGATTGACACGCACAACGCCGAGGTCGCGGCGCTCTTTCTCGGCGGCCCGGGCAGGTGAACCTGCTGCTCGACACCCACGTGGCGCTCTGGGCGATCGCCGACAGCCCGGCCCTGCCGGCGGCGGGCCGAGCGCTGATCGCCGACCCGGGCAACGAGGTCTGGGTCAGTGCCGTCAGCGTCTGGGAGATCGCCATCAAGCATGCGCTCGGCCGGGGGGACATGCCGGTCTCGGGTGAGGATGCGCTGCAATGGTTTGGCGAGGCCGGCTACCGGCTGTTGTCGATCATGCCCGCGCACGCCGCGGCCGTGGGAGCGCTGCCGCCGCACCACCAGGACCCCTTCGACCGCCTCCTCGTCGCCCAGGCCCGCGCCGAACCGCTGCGCTTGGTGACGCACGACGCGGCGGTGGCTCGCTATGGGGCGGAGATCCTGCTGATCTGAGGCCGGGCCCAGCCCGGGCGGGGCGTTGTTGGGCGGGTCGGGCTTGTCGTGGTGCAGGCTTGCGGGTGCACCGTGTTCCTGTCGAAGGTTGTCGTGCATGCGGCGTCGCTCGCGCCAGCCTCTCGCGGGCCCTCGGGCCAGGGCGACCCCCTCCGCTCATGTCCTCCGGGATCGGCCCGGGGGGGCCGATCCCTCCTCCTTGACTTCGCTGCGGGGGTCGCCCTGTCCCGAGGGCTGGCGGACATCTCGGTACGCGGGGGGCCGTGGGCGCGCCAAGGTGGTCGCTGCCCGGTGGGGCTTGCCGTGAGACAGGCTTGCATGCGTACCCTGTCCCGGGCAAAGGTCGACGTGCTGATCATCGGCGCTTAGCGAGGCCCATCGGTGACGCGCGGTCGCCGCGACCGCGTGCCTCGAGGCGGTCTCTCTACGTCGGTACAAGCAAGGTGACTTGACTGCGCGTGAGCAGCTTCCTGAAATCCCGATCGAAGGTCACGAGGTGCTCCCCACGGTGCGCAACGGCCGCAGCCAACCAAGCGTCGGGCAGATCGTTACCGGTCAGCGGCTTGTCGAGGCAGAGCTGCCTCAACTTCGACCACTCCGGACCCAAGGGCGCCAGTTGGACACCGGGTGAAGCCAGGATCGCGTCGATGAACGCCACTGCGTCCTGGGTCGGGGTGACAGACCGGAAGATCCTCGGGCTCGTGACCAGCCGCAGGAAACTGGCGAGCACCATGGGCATCAGCGTCAATGACGCACCGGTCCTGGAGGCGCCGATCGCCTCCTCGAGCCATTCGCGCGCAACGGCATGATGCGGGTGGTCGCTGCGCGAAGCGGCGACCAGCACGTTGACGTCAGGCGTCATCGTCGAGGGCCTCGAGCAGCGCCTTGTTGCTCAGCGGGTTCATGCCCTCGACCAGACCGCCGCGGCCCTTGAACACAGGCAGACGAACTCTGCCGTGCGGGGCCGGGTTCGCCGTCGCGCGAAGGCGCAGCTGAAGGCCTTCCTCGATCAACCGCGTCAGAGTAGTGCGCTGTTGGGCCGCCAGCGCCTTGGCATCGGCCAACAGTTGATCGTTCAGATCGAGGGTCGTCTTCATGCCTTGAGTGTACAGATTTCTGTACTTTGGCTCCAACAAAGCGAGGGGCGTTCCGATCTTCGCGCCAGCCGCGCGCGGGCCCTAGGGCCAGGGCGACCCCCCCCGCTCATGTCCTCCGGGATCGGCCCG
>CAIRBF010000389.1 GCA_903876715.1 uncultured beta proteobacterium | reverse complement strand
TTGAAGCCGGGCGTGCAGAACACCATCGAGCCGGCGGACAGCGGCGTCAGCACCCCGGCGATCAGGCCGTGGATGTGGAACAGCGGCATGATGTTGAGCCCGCGGTCGACGGGCGTGAACGCCAGTGTGCGCGCGATGTGCTGGGCCGAGGCGCACAGGTTGGCCTGCGACAGCGGCACGATCTTCGGACGCGAGGTGGTGCCCGAGGTGTGCAGCACCATCGAAACGTCACCGGGTTCGGCTGGCCCGGGCTGCGCGGCCGCGCCAGCAGGCCGCACGGCGCAATGTAGCGTGAAGCTGCCTGCGCCCGCTGTGGGATCGGGCACGAGCTCGACGATGGGTACGCCCATGCGCTGGGCGACCTCGACCGCCGGTGAGCTGCTGCCGCGCTCGACGACGAGGGCGCGCGCCTTCAGGTCGGCGAGATAGAACTCGAACTCCTCGGCCCGGTAGGTCGGGTTCAGCGGCGCGGTGGCGCAGGCGCAGGCGGCGCTGATGAAGCAGGCGGCCATCTCCGGCCCGTTGGGCAGCACGATGGCCAGCCGGTCGCCTCGGCCGATGCCCAGCGCGTTCAGGTCGGCCACGGTGCGGTCGACGAGCGCGCGCAGTTCGCTGTGGGTCAGGTCGGCGCGTCCGGGGGCGCCGAGCGCGGGCGCAGAGGCCGGGCCTCGTTCGAGGAGTTGACGCAGGCGGGTTTCCATCGACAGTGCGCGGCAGTGGCAAAGCCGCGCACTATAGGGGAGCTCGCGAAAACGGGTGCGTCGAGCTAGGCCACGGCCTGGAACGGGCGCAGCGAGCGGTAAGGCTCTCGCCGCTCGCGCCGGGACATCACCAACTGCCACAGCTGACCCTGGCGCGAGCGGAAGAATCCGGCACAGCTGAGCAGGTAGTAGCGCCACATGCGGCGGAAGCGCTCGCCGTAGCGTGACTGCAAGTCGGACCAGGCGGCCTCGACGTTGGCGTGCCACTGCATCAGCGTGCGGTCGTAGTCGGGGCCGAAGTTGTGCCAGTCCTCGACGACGAAACGGCGCTCCACGGCCATCGCCAATTCGCTCGGCGCGGGCAGCTTGCCGCCGGGGAAGATGTATTTCTCGATCCAGGGATCGGTGTGGGTCGACGGACGGTCCAGACCGATGGTGTGGAGCAGAAACAGCCCATCCTCGGCCAGCAGCCGGTGCGCGGCGTCGAAGTAGGCGCGGTAGTTCTTCGGCCCGACGTGCTCGAACATGCCCACCGAAGCGATGCGGTCGAAGCGGCCGTCGAGGCTGCGGTAGTCCGCCAGTCGGATCTCCACCGGCAGCCCGGCGCAGACCTGTCGCGCCAGCGCCTGCTGCTCGCGCGAGACCGTGATGCCGACCACGCGCGCGCCGTGGTGCTCGGCCGCGTGGCGCGCGAGCCCGCCCCAGCCGCAGCCGATGTCCAGCAGCGTCGTGCCCGGGCGCAGGCGCAGCTTGCGGCAGATCATCTCGAGCTTGTCGGCCTGCGCCTGCTCGAGCGTGGTCGCGCGCTCCCAGTAGGCGCAGGAATAGACCAGACGCGAGTCGAGCATGCGCTCGTACAGGTCGTTGCCGAGGTCGTAGTGGCGCTCGCCGACGACGAAGGCGTGCCGCTCGCTCTGTGGGTTGGTGAAGGCGGCCGCGGCGAGCGCCAGCCCCAGGCGCAGCCGAGACACGCCGAGCGGGCGGTGCTCGAGCCCATGGCGCATCAGGCGCGTGAACATCTCGTCGAGTTGGGCGCAGTCCCAGTCGCCGTCCATGTAGGCCTCGCCGAAGGCCAGCGACCAGCCGGTCAGGATTCGGCGGTACATCCGCGGGTGGTGGACCTGGAGATCCCAGGGGCGGTCGCCGTTGATGCGGATGTCGGCGTGGGCCAACAGCGCGCTCAGCGCCGTGGGGGCCGGATGGGCGCGGGCGCTGCCGATGTCACGGCGCGTGGCCGCCCAACTGCTCGTCGATGGCTGCACAGGCGGACTCCTTCATTGCTGAATATCCCGCGCTGGCCAGGGCGGAGGGAGGAGCACGCTCAGATTTTGCAGACTTCTCCGGAACCTTGCTGGAACGTGACTCCGCGCCAGGGCTGCCAACCGCCGCTGGCGTTGAGCACGCGCAAGACGGGCTTGCCGGCACCCTCGACCCGTTGTGCGCGCAACTCGCCGCCGGGCCCGCTGAGCTGCAGCTCGCTGCCGTCGACGCGGCCCTGGACCAGCGACAGGTCGCGCGTGCTGCCGGCGCGGCCCTGCACGAGCTGGAAGCGCCGCTCCAGGCGCAGCTGTGCGCCGCTGGGGCCGCACCACAGGCCCTCGACGGCTGCCGGCACCACCCACAGGTGCACTCGGCTGAGCTTTTCTCGCCCGACGGCCTTGTCCGGAACGTCCAAGGTCACGGTGCGGTCGGGCAGCCACTCGCCCATGTCCCAGTCGTGGGAGACGACGCGGGTGCCGGGCTTGAGTTGAAGCAGCAGCGGGCGCAGTTGGAGGTTGACCTCGGGCAGCAGGTACATCGTGATGACGCTGTAAGAGCCGAGGTCGGTCTTGAACAGGTCCTGCTCCCGGAACTCGGCGCGGTCGGCGACCCCGGCGCGCACCGCGTTCTCGCGGCTGCGCAGCACCAGATCGGGCACGATCTCTACGCCCAGCCCGCGTGCGCCGAAGCGCCGTGCCGCAGTGATGACGATGCGGCCGTCGCCTGAGCCGAGGTCGATCAGCGTGTCCTGGGCGCCGACCTTGGCGAGTTCGAGCATCGCCAGGGTCACGTTGTCCGGTGTCGTGATGAACGGGACCTCGTCGCCCGCCTGGGCTCGGGCCTGCGACGCCAGGCCGACAGTCAGCGCCAGCCCGGCAGCCAGCGTTGCGAGGGTCGCCCGGCGGCGTCCCGTCGGGCGTGCCGGTGCGGGCCGGGTGCACCAGGGCAGGGTGATCATTTCCAGCGGTCCTTCAAGGTCGTGATGCGGTTGAACACCGGGCGCCCCGGGCGGTGGTCCACCCGGTCGGCGACGAAATAGCCGTGGCGCTCGAACTGGAAGCGGTCATCGGGCAGGGCGCTGGCCAGCCCGGGCTCGAGCAGGCCGGTGACGACGCGCAGGCTGTCGGGGTTCAGCGCCTCGCGGAAGTCGCGTCCGCCGGCATCGGGCTGGTCGTCGACGAACAGGCGCTCGAACAGCCGCACTTCGGCGGCCACCGCCTCGTGCGCGCCGACCCAGCCTATCGTGCCCTTGACCTTGACCGTGTCCGCCCCGGGCGTGCCGCTCTTCGTGCCAGGCAGCACGCGCGCCTGGACGGCGGTGACCTGGCCTTGCGCGCCCAGGGTGCAGCCGGTGCATTCGACGACCATGCCGTACTTCAATCGCACCCGGTTGCCCGGGCCCAGGCTGCCGTCGGCCTGGGGCTGGGGCGGGAAGAGGCGGAAGAAGCCCTTGGGCGGCACCGCGGCGAAATCCTCGCGGTCGATCCAGACCGCCGGGCCGAGCGTGAAGCGGCGCTGGCCGAGTTCGGGCCGCTGCGGGTGTGCCGGCGCCTCGCAGGGTTCCAGATGACCGGCACCGAAGACCTCGTCCCAGTTCGTCAGCTCGAGCTTCAGCGCGTCGAGCACGGCCAATGCGCGTGGCGCCTGACTCTCGAGGTCTTCGCGCAGCGCGACGTCGAGCACCGAAGGGTCGAGCCAGATGTTGGTCTTGCTCGCCCCGGTGGCCTCAGCCATGGCGCGGATGCTGGCCGGCGTGTAGCCGCGTCGGCGCAGGCCGTAGATCGTGGGCATGCGTGGGTCGTCCCAGCCGCCCACCAGAGCCTCGTCGACCAGGGCCTTGAGCTTGCGCTTGCTTGTGACCACACCGTTGAAGTTCAGGCGTCCGAACTCGTACTGCCTGGGCAGTGGGCGGGCGAGCAGACCGAGGTCGGCCAGATGCTCAAGCAGCCAGTCGTAGAACGGGCGCTGGTCCTCGAACTCCAGCGTACAGATGCTGTGCGTGATGCCCTCGAGCGCGTCCTCGATCGGGTGCGCGTAGGTGTACATCGGGTAGATGCACCAGCGGTCGCCC
>CAIRBF010000388.1 GCA_903876715.1 uncultured beta proteobacterium | reverse complement strand
ATCGTCGCGAACAACGGCGTGCTCTTCGGCGAATCGGCGCAGAAGGGCGCGCACTTCATCGAGCTGTGCTGCCAGCGCCGCGTGCCGCTGCTGTTCCTGCAGAACATCACCGGCTTCATGGTCGGGCGCAAGCACGAGGCCGAGGGCATCGCCAAGCACGGCGCGAAGATGGTGACCGCCGTGGCCACAGCCACGGTGCCCAAGTTCACCGTCATCATCGGCGGCAGCTTCGGCGCCGGCAACTACGGCATGTGCGGCCGCGCCTACAGCCCGCGCCTGCTGTGGATGTGGCCCAACGCGCGCATCTCGGTCATGGGCGGCGAACAGGCGGCGAGCGTGCTGGCCACCGTCAAGCGCGACGGCATCGAGGCCAAGGGCGGCGCCTGGTCGGCCGAGGACGAAGCCACCTTCAAGCGCCCGATCCTGCAGCAGTTCGAGCACCAGGCCCACCCCTACTACGCGAGCGCACGCCTGTGGGACGACGGCGTCATCGACCCCGCCGACACCCGGCGCGTGCTGGCGCTGGCGCTGAGCGCGAGCCTGAACGCGCCCATCCCGGAGAGCCCGCGCTTCGGGGTGTTCCGGATGTGAGGACTCGGTGTACATTGTGTGCACTTTTCCGCAAATATACACATCATGCGCACCAACATCGACATCGACGATGACTTGCTCGCCCGCGCCATGCAGGCCGGTCCGTACAAGACCAAGCGCGAGGCGGTGGAGGCCGGCCTCAAGCTGCTGGCGCGCCAGGCCGCCTACAAGGAGATCCTGAAGTGGCGCGGCAAGCTCAAGTGGGAGGGCGACGAGTCCATCGACTGGACCAAGCCATCGCCGGAGACGCCAGCCAGCCCGGCTGAAGACGGCGTCCCGGCACTTGCCGTCCACGAGCCTGCACCGCCGTCCCGGGTGACCGCCGCCGGAGCAGCCTCGAGCCCCGCGGCAGTCTCCCCCGAAGATGCCCCATCCTTGGGACGCGAGCACCATGCTGGTGGTTGACTCCAGTGTCTGGATCGATTTCTTCAACGATGTCGATCACCCCTCGGTCGAGCACCTCGCTCAACTGCTGGAGGCCGGAGACCTGCCCATCGTCGTGCCGGACCTTGTGCTGTTCGAGGTGCTGCGCGGCTTTCGTCACGAGCGCGACCACCGGCGCGCCAGGGCCCTGCTGGAAACCCTGCGCATCGAGTCCACCGGCAGCGCCGCGCTCGCGCTCGAGGCCGCGCGCCACTACCGCAGCCTGCGCGCCGCCGGCATCACGATGCGCAGCGCGCTGGACGTGCTGATCGCCACCTTCTGCATCGAGCGCGACTACCTGCTCCTGCACCGAGACCGCGACTTCCGGGCCTTCGAGCAACTGCGCGGCCTGCGGGGGTGGGAGCATTGACCATGCACGCCCTGCTTCGTCTTCCGCGTTCTGCACGTGCTTGCCGACTCGCCTGCGCCCCGCGGGATCAGGGCGCGCCGGGGCTGTGCTGCGCTCATGTCCCCCGCCATCGGCTGCAAGCCGATGGCTCCTCCT
>CAIRBF010000387.1 GCA_903876715.1 uncultured beta proteobacterium | reverse complement strand
CCGACGCGCACGGCCTGGCGCAGTTCGACGGCACGGCGCTGTACGAATACGCCGACCCGCGCGAAGGCTGGCACCACGACTGGAACACGCTGATCTACAACTTCGGCCGCCGCGAGGTGCGCAACTTCCTGGCCGGAAGCGCCTTGTACTGGGTGGAGCGCCTGGGCGTGGACGGCCTGCGCGTGGACGCGGTGGCCTCGATGCTGTATCGCGACTACTCGCGCCGCGACGGGCAGTGGGTGCCCAACGTCCACGGCGGACGCGAGAACCTGGAGGCGATCGCGCTGCTGCGCCACGTCAACGAGGTGCTGGGCGCGCAGTGCCCGGGCGCCATCACGCTGGCCGAGGAATCCACCGCCTTCCCCGGCGTCTCGGCCCCGGTGTCGGCTGGCGGGCTGGGCTTCCACTACAAGTGGAACATGGGCTGGATGAACGACACCCTGCGCTACATGCAGGAGGACCCCATCCACCGCCGCTGGCACCACGAGCGCATGACCTTCGCGCTGATGTACGCCTTCAGCGAGAACTTCGTGCTGCCGCTGTCGCACGACGAGGTCGTGCACGGCAAGCGCTCGCTGCTCGGGCGCATGCCGGGTGACGATTGGCAGCGCTTCGCCAACCTGCGCGCCTACTATGGCTTCATGTGGGGCCACCCGGGCAAGAAGCTGCTGTTCATGGGCCAGGAGTTCGCCCAGGCCGACGAGTGGAGCCACGAGCGCGCGCTGCCCTGGGAACTGCTCGCGCACGAGCGCCATGCCGGCGTGCAGCGTCTGGTGGGCGACCTGAACCGGCTGTTGCGCGAGCAGCCCGCGCTGCACCGCCAGGATGGCGAGGCCGCGGGCTTCGAGTGGGTCGAGCCCGACGACCGCGAGCACTCGGTCTTCGCCTGGTTGCGCCGTGCCCCCGGGGCTGTGCCGGTGCTCGTGGTCTGCAACATGACGCCGGTGCCGCGCCCGGGCTACCGGCTGGGCGTGCCGGCGCCGGCCGCTGGCGGGCCGTCCGCCTGGCGCGAGGTGCTGAACACCGACTCGGAGCACTATGGCGGCACCAACCTCGGCAACGGCGGCGCCCCGCTGCACGCCGAGCCCCAGCCCTGGCAGCGGCAGGTCGCGTCCATCGTGCTGACGCTGCCGCCGCTGGCCACGCTGTTCCTGGTGCCAGCCTGAGAGCCTCCCATGCCCCTGTCGGTACCCAGAGTGCGCAGAGAAACCGTTCGGGCCGAGCCTGTACCCGTTCGGGCCGAGCCTGCATCCGCTCGGGCCGAGCCTGCATCCGCTCGGGCCGAGCCTGCACCCGTTCGGGCCGAGCCTGCACCCGTTCGGGCTGAGCCTGTCGAAGCCCTCCGCGCGCACTTCGACAGGCTCAGTGCGAACGGTGGCGCGGGGTGAGCGCAACCATGGGTTTCTCATGAGCCTGAGATCGCGCCGCCACGCACCGACCCTGTGAACCACGCTCCACCCACCGCCCTCGACCCCGGCCGCGACGAGCCGATGGGCGCGCACGCGCGCGACGGCGGGGTGAACTTCGCCGTGTTCTCGCAGCACGCCACGCGCGTGCAGGTCTGCCTGTTCGATGCCGCGGGCACGCGCGAGCTGCGCCGGCTGGACCTGCATGGACCGCACGACGGCGTCTGGAGCGGCTTCCTGCCGGGCGCCGGGCCGGGGCTGGTCTACGGGCTGCGCGCGCACGGGCCCTACGCGCCCTGGGCCGGCCACCGCTTCAACCCGCACAAGCTGCTGCTGGACCCCTGCGCGAGCGAGGTGCTCGGCCGCTTCGAGTGGGCCGACGAGCACCACGGCTACCAGCGCGGCCACCCCGACGGCGCCGCGTCCTTCGACACGCGCGACAACGCGGCCACGGCGCTGAAGGCGCGTGTGCCGGCACCGCCAGCGGCTGACGAGCGCCCGCGCCCGCAACCGCCGCGCCCCGCGGCGGCCGACGTCGTGCTCTACGAGGTGCACGTCAAGGGCTTCACCATGCGCCACCCCGGTGTGCCCGAGGCCCTGCGCGGCACCTGGCTCGGGCTGTCGCACCCGGCCTCGGTGGCCCACTTCCGGCGCCTGGGGGTGACGACGCTGTCGCTGCTGCCGGTGCAGCAGCACCTGGACGAGTTCGGTCTCGCGCAGCGCGGCCTCGTCAACCACTGGGGCTACAACACGCTGGCCTTCAACGCCGCCGACCCGCGCTACGCCACCGCGGCCGCGCGCGCCGACCCGGCGGCGGTCAACGCCGAGTTCCGGCGCATGGTCGACGAGCTCCACGCCGCCGGGCTGGAGGTGGTGCTGGACGTCGTCTACAACCACACCGCCGAGGGCAGCGAGCTCGGCCCGACGCTGTCCTTCCGCGGCCTGGACCATGCCGCCTGGTACCGGCTCGACCCGGTGGACGCGAGCCGCTGCGAGAACCTCACCGGCTGCGGCAACACGCTGAACGTGGCGCACCCGCGCGTGGCGCAGTTCGTGCTGGACTCGCTGCGCCACTGGGCCGGGCCCATGGGGGTGGACGGCTTCCGCTTCGACCTCGCGCCGGTGCTCGGCCGCGGCGCGCACGGCGGCTACGACCCGCAGGCGGCCTTCTTCACCGCGCTGCTGCAGGATCCACTGCTCGCGCGCAAGCGCCTCATCGCCGAGCCCTGGGACCTGGGCCACGCGGGCTACCAGCTCGGCCGCTTCCCGGGCCGCTGGCTCGAGTGGAACGACAAGTTCCGCGACACGGTGCGGCGCTACTGGCTGGACCAGTGCGTCGGCCGCGGCGAGTTCGCACGCCGCTTCACCGCCTCCAGCGACGTCTTCCACCACGGCCAGCGCCTGCCGCTGGCGAGCGTGAACTTCGTCGCCGCGCACGACGGCTTCACGCTCGCCGATCTGACCAGCCACACGCGCAAGCACAACGAGGCCAACGGCGAGGGCAACCGCGACGGCCGCGACGACGAGCTGAGCGCGAACTTCGGCGCCGAGGGCCCGAGCGACGACCCGGCGGTGGGGCAGACGCGCCGGCGCGTGCGGCGCGCGCTGCTGGCCACGCTGCTGCTGGCCCAGGGCACGCCCATGCTGGGCGCCGGCGACGAGCTCGGCCACACCCAGCACGGCAACAACAACGCCTACTGCCAGGACAACGTCACGACCTGGCTGGACTGGGAGCGCGCCGACGAGGACCTGGTCGACTTCGTCGCCCGGGTGATCGCGCTGCGGCGCAGCGACAACGCCCTGCACCACGCGCGCTGGTTCCACCCGCCGCCGGCAGCGCCGGGCGAGCGCGTGCTGGCCTGGTACGCGCCCGAGGGGCATGTGATGCGCGTCGAGGACTGGCACGAGGCGACGCGCCACGCCTTCGCCTGCCATATCGACGCCGCGCCGGTGGGCGGCAGCGCCAACGGCGGCGAGTGCCACCTGTGGCTGGGCTTCAACCCGGGCCCGGCGCCGCTGGCCTTCAGCCTGCCTGCCCCGCCCGTGCTGGCCGCGGGCGCGCCCACGGCGTGGGCACTGGCGCTCGATTCCGCCGGCGTGCTGCCCGCCGGGCCGCTGCCGCCGCAGGCGACGACGCTGGAGTTGCCGGCGCACGCCCTCGTCGTGCTGCGCTGCGCAACGCCGGTTGCGGACGCGGCGGCCACGGCGGCAGCGCCCGCGCCGGTGGCCGGCCTGCTCGCCGCGTCCTCCCCGAGTCCGTCCCTCACCCCCACCCCGCCCCCGCGATGAACCTGCGCCAGCGCGCCAGCGGCATCCTGCTGCACCCGACCTCGCTGCCCGGCCCGCACGGCAGCGGCGACCTGGGCTACGAGGCCTGCCACTTCGTCGACTGGCTGCAGGCTTGCGGCCAGAAGATCTGGCAGTGGCTGCCCACCACACCCATCGGGCCGGGCTTCTCGCCCTACCAGAGCGTGAGCGCCTTCGCCGGCAACCCGCTGCTCGTGGCGCTGGAGCCGCTGGTGCGGCGCGGCTGGCTGGCTGCACCGGCCCTGCCGACGCTGCCCGAAGGCGGCTTCAACGCGCGCCTCGTGGACTTCGGCCGCGTGGTGCCTTGGCGCCTGACGCAGCTGCGTGCGGCCTGCACCGGCT